>NZ_JADNQM010000018.1:0-180237 GCF_046269425.1 Amycolatopsis sp. cmx-11-12
GCCCGGCCCCGCGGCTCCAACCTCGTGAAACGACCCGAAATCCGCTCATGGACCCGACCCAGCTCAGCCACCACCATGTCCATCACCCGCAACATCATCCACTACCCATGCGAGTGCCGTTGCAGTACTAAGCCGCCCGAGGGACCACCGGCTCCGGCGAAGAACCCGAAGAATCCGAAGGGTCCGAAGGGTCCGAAGTGGACGAAGCCCCCGAAGCAACCGAAGCAGGAGCAGTAGCCGACGCGAAGAGCCCGATGATCCCGAGCGGCACCAACAGCAACGTCAGCGCCGTACTGATCCCGAACGTCTGCGCCAGCCACCCGAAGATCGCGGGTCCGGCGAGCACCCCGGCGTTGTGCAGGGTGCTGTACCGCGCGATCGCCAGGCTGGTGTTGGACTTCGTGCCGTGCCCGACGGCGCTGGAGATGATCGGGATCGCCACGGCCAGCCCGACGCCCGTCATCGCGAGTCCCGCCAGGCCGAACCAGACGCTCTGCACCATGACGGCGAGCAGGACACCGGCCGCGGTCATCGCCATGCTCCATCGCACCAGCGCCACCGCGCCGAATCGACGGTGCAGCCGGTCGCCGATCAGCCGGGTCCCGGTCTGCGCCACGATGAACGCGAAGTACCCCAGCGACGCGAGGTTCGCCGCCGCGCCGCGTTGCTCGCTCAGGAACACACCGCCCCAACTGGAAACCGCGCCTTCGCACAGCGCGACCGCCGCGCCGAGACCGCCGAGGACGATCACCGCACGAGTCCAGCCGGAGAAGAAGCCGACCTTCGGCGCGCGCTCGGCGACGGCCCCCGAACGAGCTTCCGTCAGCAGCCAGCGACCGCTGAACAGCGCGATCGCGACGAGGACCACCGAGACGACCCAGAAATGGGAACTCAGCGACCATTCCGCGCGGACCGCCAGCACCGTGCCGCCCGAGCCGAGCAACGCGCCGATCCCCCACACCGCGTGGAGGCTGTTGAGCACCGGCCGCCGTACCCGCCGTTCCACCTCGACGCCCTGTGCGTTCATGGACACGTCGAGAAGACCCGCGATGATGCCCCAGGTCAGCATGCCGAGACCGGCGGTGATCGCGCCGGGCATCGCCGCCATCAGCGGCAGGAACCACGGCAGTACAAGGGAAGTGACGCGGATGACCGCCCGGCTGTCGAGATGGTTCGACAGGTGACCCGCCAGCTGCATCGCCAGCAGTACGCCGACGGTCTGGGCGAGCAGCACCATACCGAGTTCGGCGAAGTTCAGCCCGAGTTCGATCCGCAGCTGCGGCACCCGCGCGAACCACGAGCCGAGCATGATCCCGACCATCAGGAAGATCCCCGAGATCGCGATCCGCTGCCGCCGCACGTCCTTCACCGGATGGATCTCCAGCCCGCTACTCATCGCCGCTCGCCACACCGGACGCGTCCCCGAAGCCGGACTCGCCGGTCCAACTGCCCACCTCGACGTGCGCGTTGAACGGCTTCCCTTCGGCGTTGCGCATCGGCGGCCGCCGGTGCGCGAGGTGCAGGAAGACGTCGTCGTACTGCGTGACGTCGCCCGCCGCGGAAATGCGGTAGAGCATGTCCTCGTCCTCTCCACCCCAGCCCTTGTAGCGCTCGTCGAAGCCGCCGATGCGGGTGAAGATCTCCGGCCGCGTCCACAGGCACGCGCCCGGGACGTCGCGCAGCAGCAGCCCGCGCGCCCCGGCCAACGGTGCTTCCGGCGTGTTCTCGCCGCATCGTCGTTCGATCAGCCAGTCGCTCGAAGGGCCGTCCAGCGACAGCATTTCGGTATGCGGCAGATGCGCGTCGGCGCGCTGGTCGGCGAACCGCGCGTGGTTGCGCTCCAGGAATTCCCGGTCCACCAGGATGTCCGCGTCGAGCAGGCATAAAGTCCTTGCCGCGCCGAGGGTTTCGCGCACGCCCACGTTCAGCGTCCAGGACTTGTTGAACAGCCCTTCGCCCTCGATGTGCACGTAATGGTCGACCAGTGGCTCGACGACGTGCTTCCACCGCGGCTTCTCGTCGAACTCGACCACCGTCACCCGATACCGATCAGCCGGGAACGTCTGGTCGCGCAACGCGAGCAGGCACGCGGTCAGGTTCCGGATCCGGCCCGCTCCGTCCCGATCGGACAGTGGGACGACGACGAGGATCTCGTCGCCGGTCCCGGACGGCCGCGAGCGCACACCACGAGCGAGTTCCGTCAGCCGGTCGAGGCCGGCGGGCTCGGACTCCGGTTCGTAGAGCCTGCCGCGGAAGTAGTTGATGTAGACGTTGTCGTCCGCGGCGTCGGCCTCCTGAGCCAACTTCGAGGCGAGCGAGGGGTTTTCGTCGAGCAGCGCGACGACGCGTTCTTCGAGCCGCCGTTCGGCGAACGTGTCGGTCGGCTGCGCGACGAGCCGCCGGTACGCGAGATCGTGACCGATCTCGGCTTCGAGCGGGTCGACCACGGCACGGTAGAAGCGTTCGCTGTGCATCCAGTAGTCGGCGGCGACGTCCGGTACCGCGGGATCATGGGCCAGGACGACGTACCGGACGATCCGCCCCGCGAGATCCGCGCTGCCCGGCTCGGCCTTCCAATAAGCCGACGCCGAAGCGAAAGTCTTGCCGCCCGTGCGGATCGGCCGGATCTGCATCGGATTGGTCGCCCGTAACACGCACATCGGGCTACAGTCACAGGGATGCGGTTGCACTGCTCCTCCGTCCCTCGTTTTCCTTGGTTACTCGGACACCGAGCGTGACAGCCGGTCGCGAGGCGGAACGTCTTCTTGATTGCCGACGATCTCGGAGTTTTCCCGCCGGATGAGAAACCGCATCAGCGGTCCCGTGATCGCCGTCGTGACGACAGCGACGAGCACGAGAATGGTGAACCCCAGTTGATTGACGAGCCCGTATTTCAGCCCGATCGTGGCGACGACGAGTTCGGTGACACCGCGGCAGTTCATCAGCGTGCCGAGCTGGATCGCCTGCCTCCCCGGCAATCCCGCCAGCCTGGCCGCGCCGCCGGCGCCGACGAACTTGGTCAGCTGCGCGACCACCAGCACCCCGGCGAACAGCAGCCAATGCGACACCTCCGTGCCCAGCAGGCCGATCGACGTGCTCAGCCCGACCAGCGCGAAGAACAACGGCAGCAGGACGACGACGGTGAAGCCGCGCAACTGTTCGCTGATCCGTTCCACGATCGGGCAGTCGCGGGGAACGGCGGTGCCGAACAGGAACGCGCCGAGCAAAGCGTGCAGGCCGAGCATCTGGGTCAGCACGGCGAAACCGATCGCGCCGACGAGCAGCACCACGGTCATGACCTTTTCGGACTCGATCCGCGTCACCAGTCTGCTCAACACCCGGCGTACGACCAACTGGGTGCCGACGACCAGTGCCACGGCCAGGATCGCCGTGGTGACGACGTTCCCGCTGCCGTGAACCCCGGTGCCGACCAGGATCAACGTCAGGGTCAGCCAGGCGATGCCGTCGCCGATGGCCGCGCTGGTCAAGGAAAGCGCGCCGAGGCCGGTCCGTTCGATCTTGAGGTCGACCAGGATACGTGCCAGCACGGGCATGGCGGTGATGGCCAAGGCGAGCGCGAAGAACAGGACGAAACCCGCTTTCGGCGCTCCGGCTCCGGCGAGTACGGACGACGCCGCGAACGCGACACCGATCCCTGCGACGAACGGCAATCCCATCCCGCCCAGCACCACCGCGCCGACCAGCGACTTCCGTTCGATCCGGTCGGTCCGCAGTTCGCAGCCGAGCAGGAACATGAACACGACGAGCCCCAGCTGCGCCGCTCTGTCCAAATTGGACAGGACCTCGGGTGAGAACAGCCAGGCGCCGCCCGACGGCCAGATCAGGCCCAGTACCGAAGGCCCCAGCAGGAGTCCGCCGACGATCTCGCCGAGCACCGGTGGCTGGCCCAGTCTTCGCAGTACCTCCCCGCAGAAATGACTGACCAGCAAGATCGCGCCGACGGCGAGCAGGAACCGGGTGATCGGTTCGACGGCCATGGACCCACCTCTCGAAAGACGCGCAGAAGGGCGCGGGCGGCCACGAAAGCCACCCACGCCCTTCTGCGGGGGATCAGGCCGCTTCGGCCTGGTTCTCTGCCAGTTCGGCGAGGCTGGTGTAGATGTGGTCGGACACCGCGGCCACGGTGGGCTTGGCCCACAGGATGGTCGGCGGGAGGTCCATCCCGTAACGCCGCTGCAACCGCACCCGCAGCGCCACCGTCATCACCGAGTCGACGCCGAGTTCGACCAGCGGCCGCTTCAGCTCGATGTCACCGGCCTCCAGGTTCAGCTCCGCCGCCACCTGCTCGCGGACGTCGCCGGTGACCTTCTCACGAGCGTCCTCTTCGGACAGGTTCGCGAAGTCGACGGTGAACCCGTTGCCCGCGTTGGCCTCGGCGCTCTCGTCGACCACCGTGAGCTCGCGGAACATCGGCAGCTTCCGCTGGTGCGGCGGGGTCGGAAGGACCCGCAGCACCGCCTGGTAGTCCGAAGAGAACCGGTCGCCGAACGCCCAGGCCCGGAACGCCTCCGAAGCGGAAACGGCTTCCAGGCCACGGGAGTTCGCCTCGAGCATGGTCGTCGCGATGTCCTGCGACAGACCGACACCGCGCCACGCCGTCCAGCCGAGGCTGATGGTGTCGTTGGTACCGCCCGAGTTGCGGTGCGTGGCCAGCGCGTCGAGGAACGAGTTGGCCGCCGCGTAGCTCGCCTGCCCGGAGAGACGGGCGAACTGGCCGCACGAGGAGAACAGGACGAAGAAGTCGAGCGAACCAGCCGGGAAGAGCCGGTGCAGCACCAGCGCCCCGCCGACCTTCGGCGCGAACACGTCGCGCAGCCCGTCCTGGTCGACCTTGTCCACCAGCGCGTCGTTGACGACACCGGCCGCGTGGATGACACCCGTCACCGGCGGAAGACCCAGCGCACCCGGCGCGAGCGCCGACGCGACCGCGTCCTCGTCGGTGATGTCCAGCGCCAGCACGCCGACCGTGACACCCAGCGCTTCGAGCCCGAGGACGCTGTCGATCTGGTGCCGCACGTCCGGGTCGGTCACCGAAGGCCAGTCCGCGCGCGGCGGCAGGCCACGGCGGCCCGCCAGCAGCAGGCGGCGGGCGCCGCGGTCGACCAGCCAGCGGGCGACTTCCAGCCCCAGCCCGCCGAGACCACCGGTGATCAGCACCGTGCCCGAAGGCGAGCAGTGCAGCGGGGATCCGTCGGCGCTGCGGGTGATCTGGCTCAACCGAGCCACTTCCGCGCCTTCGCCGGTCAGCGAGATGACGTCCTCGTCCCCGGCCGGGCCGCGGAACACGTCGATCAGCCGCGCACCGAGGTCCGAAGCCGTGCAGTGCTCGACGTCGATCGTGCCGCCCCACAGTTCCGGGTGCTCGCCCGCGACGATGCGGCCGACACCCCACAACGGACCGTGCGCGACCGAACGCTCGTCGGTGCCCTGCCGGACGCCGCTGGTCACCGCCCAGATCCGCTGGGTCGCGACCTTGCCCTTCGATATCGCCTGCAGTTCCGCGATCCGTTGCGCGGTGCGGATGAGCGACCACGTCGCGCGCTCGGTCGCGTCCTCCAGCCGCTCGCCTTCCGCCGCCCGCGAAGGCGCGACGACCACCGCGCCCGGGTTCGCGAACAGTTCGGCGGTGAGGTCGAGCGGTTCGCCGTCGATGGCCACCTCGACCGCGGTGGCGGTGACCCCGGCGGCGGTGAACTGCTGCACCAGGGTGCCGGTGGTGGCGGGCGGGCCGACCACGACGATCTGGTCGAGGTCCGAAGCCAGCGTGGCCTCGGGCAGCTCGTGCCAGGTGACCTCGTGCACCAGGTCGCGCGGCAGGACCGCGGTGCCCAGATGCTCGACCGCCGCGAACTTCAGGCCGATCACCTCGCTGACGATGTCGCCGTCCTCGTTGGCGACCAGCACGTCGACGGTGTCCTCCGGCGACTTCGGCGACCGCACGGCGTGCACGATGATCCGCGCGGGCGGCTCACCCTTCCACGCCACCTTCTCGATGCCACGCGACATCCACAGCACGGTGGCGTGGCCGGGCGAGACCACCATCGCGCTGATCGTCAGCGCGGCGTCGATCACGTGCGCCCAGCTCGTCGCCAGCTTCGCGGGCGGCGCGACGCAGTCCATCAGCGCGAGCTGCTCGACGTCGTCGTAGTACAGCTCGCTCATGTCCCACGGGAACGCGTAGCCCTCGACCCCCATGCGGCCGAACATCTCGTCGGCCTTGGTGAGCGATCCCGACGGCAGGCGGTCGCGGATCGTGGCGAACTCGATCCGCCCCTCCGGCACCCTCGCGCTCGTGTCGATGGAGGCGGTGGTGTGCGTGATCCACTCGTCGCTGTCGGCGCTGGTCTCGTCCGCGACGCGGGTGGCCAGCGCGAGCGACCGGCCCTCCTTGACGATCTGGACGATGCGGGCCGGCTGCACGGCGAGCGGGGTGCGCAGCACGATGTCGGTCAGCGCGGGCGCGATCTCTTCCTCCGCCGCGAGGGCGAAGGTGTTGATGATCGACGCCGCCGGGGTGACCTCGACCCCGACCAGGCCGTGACTCTGCGGATACGGACGGCTGTCCATGTCGAGCCGGGTCTGCCAGACCTGCCGCGACGGCGCGCCGGACACGGTCATCCGGCCGCCGAGCAGGCTGTGGCTCTCCGGGTCGTGCCCGCTGCCGAGGCCGGTGTCGGCACCGGTCTCCGGGAAGATCCAGTACGGCCGGTGCTGCCACGCGGCCGCCGGGATACCCAGCAGGTCACCTTCGGGGAAGTCCCGCGTCCAGTCGATCTCGACGCCCTGGACGTGCAGTTTGGCCAGGTTGTGCAGCAGCGTGCCGACCTCGTCGGTGTTGCGGCGCAAGGTGGCGCAGCCGGCCAGGTCGTCGATGCCGAGGCTCTCGGCGGTCTCGATGATGGAGTGCGAGACGACCGGATGCGACGAGATCTCGACGAACACGCGGTGCCCGTCCTCGAACGCGGCCTCGACCGCTTCGGCGAAGCGGACCGGGTTGCGCAGGTTGCCCGCCCAGTAGTCGCCGTCGCGGGCGACGCCGGATCGCGGGTCGGTCAGCGCGGTGCTGTAGAGGCTGACCGACGGCGTGCGCGGGTTGAGCTGCCGCGCCGCGGCCGCGACCTCTTCCAGTACCGCGTCCACATGCGTGCTGTGGAAGGCGATGTCGGTGTCGACGACCCGCATGTCGATGCCCTCTTCACGCCATCGCGTGACGAGTTCCGCGATCGCGCCCTTGTCACCGGAGACGACGGTCGACGTCGGGCTCGCGGAGATCGCCGCGACGAGGTCGGGGCGGTCACCCAGTTTGGCCTGGGTCTCGGTGAACGAAAGGCTCGCCAGCACCATGCCGCCGTCGCCCTCCAGCCGCTGCAACGCGGCCGCGCGGCGGCAGGCGAACCGGGCGGCTTCGAGCAGGTCGAGCGAACCGGCGGCCACCGCGGCGGCGATCTCGCCGACGGAGTGCCCGATGATCGCGCCCGGTTTGACGCCGCGGCTTCCCCACACCTCGGCCAGGCCGACCTGCATGGCGAAGGTCAGCGCCTGGACGTGCGCGGCGGTCCACGGGCCGCCGTCGAGGATCGCCTCACGCGGCGTCCAGCCCAGTTCCTCGCGGTAGACACCGGCCAGCGAGTCGATCGTGGCGGCGAATCCGGCGTGCTCGGCGAGCAGCTGACGGCCCATACCGGACCACTGCGAACCGTGCCCGGAGAAGACCCACACCGCGCCGTCGCTCTGCTGTCCCGCGCGGGCGAGCAGGATGCCGGACGCGGGTTCGTCGACCGCGAGCGCGCGGAGCCGCTCTGTCAGCTGCTCGGTGGAGGCGGCGATGACCGTGCCGCGCTGCGGAAGGTGCGAACGCCGCTGCGACAGCGTGTACCCGATCGAGGAAAGGGACGCCTGGGGGTTGGCGTCGATCCAGTCCGCGACGGAACCGGCGAGCGCGCGCAGACCGGCCTCCGACATCGCGGAGATCGGGAAGACCTTCCGCGTGCCGTCGCTGGTTTCCTTACCGGACTTGAGTTCCGGCTGAGCGGGGCCCTCTTCGAGGACGACGTGGGCGATGGTGCCGCCGACGCCGTAGCTGGACACACCGGCGCGGCGGGTGTGCTCACCGGCGGGCCACGGGGTGTTCTCGCCGACCAGCTTCAGCCCCGACGACGGGTCGGAGATCGCTTCGTTCGGCTCGGTGTGCAGGCTCGGCGGGATCTGCTCGTTGCGCAGCGCCAGCACGGTCTTGATCACGCCGGTGATACCGGAACCACCCTCGACGTGCCCGATGTTCGGCTTCACCGAACCGACGAGGCAAGGGTTCTCCGTCGACCGCACGGCGCCGATCACGGCGGCCAGCGCCTCGACCTCTTCACCGTCGCCGGTCGGGGTGCCGGTGCCGTGCGCCTCGACGTAGTCCACAGTGGACGGATCGACGCCCGTGCGTTCGTAGACCTCACGCAGCATGTGGGCCTGTGCCTCGGCGTTCGGCGCCATCATGCCCTCGGACCGGCCGTCCTGGAAGACGCCGCTGCCGCGGATGACGGCCTGGATCGGGTCGCCGTCGCGGATCGCGTCCGAGAGCAGCTTCAGCACGATGACGCCAGCGCCCTCACCGCGGCCGTAACCGTCGGCGTTCTTGTCGAAGGCCTTGCTGGTGCCGTCCGGCGACATCGCGCCGGCGCCCTCCAGCGCCACGTTCAGCGCCGGGGTGGCCATGATGTTGACACCACCGACGAGCGCGATCGACGTCTCGCCGGTGCGCAGGCTCTGCGCGGCGATGTGCAGCGCCGTCAGCGATCCGGCGCACGCGGTGTCGACGGCCATGCTCGGGCCGCGGACGTCGAGGAAGTAGGAAACGCGGTTCGCGATCCCGTAGAACGTCGTGCCGTTGACGGCGTACGCGCCGGTGAGGGGAATGTCCTCCAGCAGGCGGCGGCCGTAGTCGTTCGAGTTCGCGGCGACGAACACACCGGCGTCGGAGTTGCGCAGCGCGAGCGGCGGGACACCCGCGTCCGCCAGCGCTTCCCAGGCCAGTTCGAGGATGAACCGCTGCTGCGGGTCGAGGAAGTCCGCCTCACGCGGGGAAATACCGAAGAAGTCGGCGTCGAACCCCTCGATGTCGTCGAGGAAGGAGCCGCGGATCGTGGTCCCCCTCAGGATCGCGGTCGCCTGTGGACTGCTCGCCGCGTAGGACTTCCACCGCTTTTCGGGCATGTCACTGACGGTGCTCTTACCATCGGCCAGGAACTCCCAGAACTTCTCCGGGGAGTCGAGGTCTGGAGCGAACCTGCAACTCATACCGATGATCGCAATGGCTTCGTCGGGTGCTTTGTACTCGCTCAAGTCCTCGCTCCTCGAAGTAATAGGTCGCCTGAGGCGGAGACAACACAAAATTCCGGCGTCTCGTTGTACGGACAGCGTCTGCCCTGGCGCCTCGCTCCGGCATCTCCTCGACTGCTTGCGCGGGATCCTCGAGCGATCTCCGAGTGCGTGCGCAAGGTTCGAGACGCCCGCCCCTACGTCGCGTCCCTAGGGTCCGGTCGGGACCCCTATCGAGGAGGAGCAGCCATGCCGGGATCAGCGGGGCGGTCGACCGGAACGGGAGTCGTGCCGTGGCCGAGGAACGTCGCGGACCGCTATTTCGCCGAGGGCTATTGGGAAGGCCGGTCACTGGGTACGCATTTGGCCGACACCGCGAGGAAGTACCCGGACGAGGTCTGCCTCGTCGACGGGGACATACGACTGACGTTCCGTGACCTGCTGGCGAAGGCCGACGGTGCGGCGATCCGGATGAGCGCGGCCGGGATCGGCGCCGACGACCGGATCGTCATCCAGCTGCCGAACTGCTGGGAATTCGTCGTCACCACACTCGCCTGTCTGCGACTCGGCGCGGTTCCGGTGTGGACGATGCCGCAGTTCCGCGAGCACGAGATCGGCGGTATTCTCGCCAACGCCGAGGCCACCGCGATCGTCGTCCCGGACGTCCACAAAGGATTCGACCACCAGACGCTGGCTCACGAGGTCTTACCGGACGGGCTCGTCTTCGTGGTGGGCGAGGATGTCCATCCCGGCAACATCGATCTTCGCGCGTTGTTCGTGGCAGACGAGCCCGTCGAGGTCTCGCAGGCGCTCGACGCCGCCGCGCCGAACGGCAGCGCAGTCGCGACTTTCCTGCTTTCGGGCGGGACGACCGGCCTGCCGAAGCTGATCCCGCGCAGCGGTGACGACCTGAGTTACATGATCAAGACGGCGTCGGAGATCTGCCGATTCGGGCCGGACACCTCGTATCTGGTGGTGCTGCCGCTGGGACACGGGTTCGCCAACACCGGGCCGGGGATCCTCGGTGCGCTCATGTCCGGCGGGCGGGTCGTCATCGCGCCGTCACCGGCGCCGCAGCAGGCGTTGCCGCTGATCGAGAGCGAGCGGATCACCGCGACGTCCGCGGTGCCGGCGATCCTGCACCGGTGGATCGAGTACCTGGACACCGATCCCGGTCTGGATCTGTCCACTTTGGAGATGATCCAGATCGGTGCCGCCAAGCTCGATCCCGCTTTGGCGGCGCAGGTGCGGCCCAAGCTCGAATGCACGCTGCAGCAGGTTTTCGGGATGGGAGAAGGACTCCTGTGCCTGACGCGGCTCGATGACCCGGACGACCTGATCCTGCACACCCAAGGTCGCCCGATCTCGCCGCACGACGAGATCCTTTTGGTGGACGAAGAAGGCACGCCAGTCCCTCCCGGCGAGCCGGGGATCCTGCTGGTCCGCGGGCCGTACACGACACGCGGCTATTACCGCTCGCCGGAGTTGAACGCGCGCTCGTTCGTCGACGGCTGGTACAACACCGGCGATATCGTCCGGATGACACCCGAGGGCTACCTGGTGGTTTCCGGGCGGGAGAAGGACGTCATCAACCGCGGCGGGGAGAAGATCAACGCCGAGGAGATCGAGACGTTCGCCCTCGAACTGGACGGTGTCGAGCACGCGGCCGCGGTCGCGATGCCGGACGCCGAACTCGGCGAAGTCGTCTGTCTCTACGTTGTCGCCACGAAAGCTGTTTCCCTGCAAGATGTTCACGCGTTGATGCTCGCCGCGGGCGCTGCCCGGTTCAAGCTCCCGGAGCGACTGGTCGTCGTCGACGCCCTGCCCACCACGGGAATCGGCAAGGTGGACAAGAAGGCGCTACGGGCCGATATCGTCTCGCGCCTGACACAGGTCGCCGACGCCGCCTGAAAATCCGTGAAGGCCTCCTTCCCTACCCTCAAGGTAGTGAAGGAGGCCTTCACGGACCTACGCCTTGGCCAATTCCACAATGGACATGTACGACTTCTGCCCCACCTTGTGCGTCCCGCGCACCCGGAGCCCGGCCCGCCGCGCCAGCTCCGCCAGTTCGGACAGACCGCGTTCCTTGCCGCCGTTGTAAATGAGCATGCGCAGGTCCATCCCGGTGTTCGGGGTCTCGCCGTCGGAACCGATCGCCTCGACCAGCAACACGACGCCGTCGTCCCCGGCCGCCTCCGCGCAGCGCTTCAGGATCGCGACGGACGGTTCGTCGTCCCAATCGTGGATGATCGCCGACAGCACGTACGCGTCCGCGCCGGCGGGCAGCGGGTCGAAGAAGCTTCCCGGCACGACGTCGACCCGGTGGGCCTGGCCGTTTTCGGCGAAGCGCTCCCGCGCGTTCGCCGCCGGGCCCGGCAGGTCGACCAGGGTGCCGCGCAGTTTGGAGTGCTTGAGCAGCAACGCTTCCAGCAACGCGCCGCTGCCACCGGCGACATCGACCACGTGACCGAGGCTCGCCCAGTCGTAGGCGTCGACAATTCCCGAGTTGTCCAGCGCGATGTGGTGCCCCATCAGCGCGTCGAACGACGCCGAGAGTTCCGCGTCGCCGCTGAGGTCGTCCCAGAACGGGACGCCGTGGCGCACCGAATAGGACTCCTCACCGGTCTTCACCGCGTGCGCGAGGTCTACGAAACTCAAGTCGCCCTTGCCGATGGCGCCGTTCATGTCGAGCCACTTCCGCTTGCTGCGCGGATGGCCGTCCCGGAGCTGCTCGCCCAATTCGGTCGCCGTGTAAGCGCCCGAATCGTCCCTGGTGAACAGGCCGACGGAAACCAGGTGCAGCAGCAAGCGGTCCAGCGCCCCCGCGTGCGTGCCGGTGACCGCGGCGAGTTCGGCCGGGGTGCGCGCCCTACCGGCGATATGGTCGGCGACGCGCAACGTGGCCGCCACGCGGACCGCCATCGGTGTCGCCAGATCCGCCAACGCCCTCAGCCCGAGCCGTCCCGCGTCGTCGACCGACATTTTTGCTCCCTTCGCCCTTCGGCCAGGCTAGGGGCGAGAGGTGCGGCGACGCTTATCCACGACTGCTCGCAATCGGGAAGAGGCGTGCCACTGTCCGCGGCCGATACCGTCGTTCACCGAGGAGAGGGCAGTTCCCCGGACCGGAGGTCGCATCCCGTGGCACACCACGATTTCGAACCCCGGCTGGCGATCCCCGGACGCGGAGCCGTGGCACTGCCCGAACTCGCCGGAACGCTCAGCGTCCGCGAACGTGACCTCGCGGACGCTGAGCGGGACTTCGGCGGCCATGTCCACCGGCGCCCGCTCGCTGTCGCCTTCCCGGCCACCGCGGTCGACGTGGCGGCACTCGTGCGCTTCGGCCGGACACACGGAATCCCAGTCGTGGCACGCGGTGCCGGGCATTCGGTCGACGGCCAGGCGCTGACCGGCGCCGGAATCGTCATCGACATGTCGACACTCGGTGGGGTCCGCCCGTTCGGGCCGGACCGGATCAGCGTGGACGCGGGCGCACGCTGGCGCGCGGTCGTCGAGGCGACCCTGCGCACCGGCACCGTCCCGCCGGTACTCCCCGACTACCTGGACCTTTCCGTCGGCGGTTTGCTGTCCACCGGCGGATTCGGCGGTGCGAGCCACCGGTGCGGCTCGCAGGCCGACAACGTCCACGACCTCGACGTCGTCACCCCCGACGGTGAACTGGTGACCTGTTCGCCCACCAGCGACGCGGCACTCTTCGACGCCGTCCGCGGGACGCAGGGGCGGCACGGGATCATCACGCGCGCCACCGTCGCGCTGACCCGGGCACCCGCGAAGGTCCGGCGGCATCGCCTGACGTATCACGATCTCGGCGCGTACCTCGGCGATCAGCGGCGGCTGGTGGATGAACTCCGCTTCGACCATGTGGACGGTCAGGCGCAGTACGTGGACGGGCGCTGGCGTTTCGTCCTCGAAGCGGTCTCCCCGCAGTCGCCGCTGATCGACGACCTCCGGCACGAGTCCGCCGAGGTCGTCGAAGCGACCTACCGGGAGTTCCTCGACCGGATCCAGCCGATCGAGGCTCAGCTGCGGGCGACCGGTTCGTGGTACCACCCGCATCCGCGCGCGAACGTGCTGCTGCCGGGAAAGCACGCGGAAACCGTTCTCGCTGAGGCTTTTTCCGAGCTGACGCCCGAGATGCTCGGCGTCGGCGGCAGCGTCTTGCTATATCTCTTCCCGACCGCGCGGGTGTCCGCTCCCCAGGTCCCGACCGCGCGGGATCCGTACACCGTGCTGTTCGGCGTCCAGCGGACCGCGCCGCCCGGAGATTCCGTGACGCTGCAACGTATGCGCGAAGCCAACGCCGCACTGCACGCGACCGCGCGGCGTCTCGGCGGCGCGAGCTACGCCTATCCCCTGGGCGTTACGGACGCCCAGGCCGCCTGAATCGCGGCGACACTGCGGTCGACGTCGGCCTCGGTCGTGCTCCAGCTGGACACGGAGACGCGCATCAGGCGCTGGCCGTGCCAGGTGGTCGCACCCATCCAGCACTCACCAGACCGCTGCACGGCTTCGACGACTCGGTCCGTTTCGTCGCCGAAGCTGACGAGAACCTGGTTCAGCACCACGTCGTTCACGACGGTGAAGCCTGCTTTGGTGAGCTGCTCTGCGAACCGCCGCGCCAGCGCACAGCAGCGCTCGACCATCTCGGCGATCCCCGCGCGGCCCAGTTCACTGAGCGCCGCCCACGTCGCGAACCCCCGCGCCCGGCGGGAGGACTCGGGCACGAAATTGCTCGGCGCTCGCACCTCGCCGTCGCTCTGGCCGGTCAGGTATGCGGCCGTGAGCGCCATCGCGGCCGCATGCGACTCGGGATGGGCACAGAAGGCATAGCCGCTGTCATAGGGGACGTTGAGCCACTTGTGCCCGTCGACCGCCCACGAATCCGCTCGCTCGACCCCCGCGACTAGAGGACTACTTGCGGGGTTGGCGGCCGCCCAGAGCCCGAAGGCGCCGTCGACGTGGACCCAGGCACCGTGCCGATGGGCGATCTCCGTCGCGGCGGCGAAGTCGTCGAAAGCGCCGCTGTTCACGTTCCCGGCCTGAAGGCAAACGATTGCGGGCCCGTCGAGCGCCTGGTCAAGGCCGGCGATGTCGATCGCGCCCTGCCCGTCGGCGCCGACGGGCGTGACGGCGTCGGTGCCCAAGCCGAGAAGACGCAAGGACCGGTCGATCGTCGCGTGGCGCTCCTCGCTCGCGATCACCTTCAGCGGCGGTGCCCCGTTCAGGCCGCGGCGCTCGACGTCCCATCCGGCCTGTGCCAGCACGTGATGACGAGCGGCGGCCAGGCAGACCGTGTTCGCCCCCTGGCCGCCGGTCACGAACCCGAAGGAAGCGGTGGACGGCAGGCCGAGAACGTCCTTCAGCCACTCACCCGCCACGTCCTCGACGATCGCGGCGGCCGGTGACGTGACCATGTTGAAAGCGGACTGATCCCAGCCGGTCGCCAGCATGTCGGCCGCCGTCGCGGCGTCGAGGGCGCCACCGGTGACGAACCCGAAGTACCTCGGCCCGGTGGTCGCCACCAGCGCGGGCGCGACGGCTTCGGCCAGCGTGCCGATGACGTCGGCCGCCGGGACAGGATGCTCGGGCAGTTCGCCGAGTGCGTCGCGGATGTCTGTTTCCTTCGGGAAGACCGGCCCGTCGGCCACGCTTTCGCGGTAGTCGGCCACCCTCGCGGCGACCTCGGCCAGCAGACCTCGCAACTCACTCATCGGACGGCTCTCTTTCGATCGTCGCTTACGCCCCCTACGCGCTCATGGTTTCACTTTTCGTGAGCCAGGCGCCGACCACGAGCAGCACGCCGATGAGCAGCAGGATGAGTGTTCCGGCGTCGAAACCACCCAGGAGTCCGATCAGGACGGCCCACAGGGCGATGCCCCAGCCCAGCCAGCCGGGCACGCGTTCGCCGCGCCGGGTCAGCCGGACCACGAGACAGCCGAGCAGGAGCAACGGCACCCCGAAACTGCCAGGGCTGAACCAGAAGGCCTCGGCCATGGCGAGCCGGTCGGGCGAGGGGTCCAGCGAGACCGTGCCGAAGAACCCCTCGTCGAGGATCCGCGCCCAAACCTCGTGGCGCATCGAGGCGGCGACCACGGTGTGAAAGAGGCCGCCGCACACCGCGAGCAGCCCGCCCCAGGCGGAGACACCCCGCCACCAGGTCGTTTCCGGAGATGTTTCCCTTGTCGTCATGCGCAAAGGCTGCTCGCCGCGCCGGTGGAAGTCCTCGGCTTCAGGTCGTGAACCACTCCACCGAAATGATGAGATCGGTCAGCCCGGACGCACGAGCCCGTTCTCGTAGGCGAAGATCACCGCCTGCACCCGGTCTCGAACCCCGAGCTTGGCGAGGAGGTGACCGACGTGCGTCTTCACCGTGGCTTCGGAAAGGAAGAGCCTCTGCGCGGTCTCAGCGTTGGAATGCCCCTGAGCGATCTCCAGCAACACGTCGCGTTCGCGCGCGGTGAGCCGGTTCAGCAGCGGCGAGGTGTCCCGTGCGACCGCGAGCTGGTCCAGCATGCGGCGGGTCGTCGAGTGCGCGATCACGGCGTCGCCGGCGTGAACGGCACGAATCGCGTGGAGCACCTCGTCTGCCGACGCGTCCTTGAGCAGGAATCCGCTCGCGCCGGCGCGTAACCCGGCGATGGCGTACTCGTCGAGGTCGAACGTCGTCAACAGGATCACCTTGGGCGCGTTCTCGCGGGCGGTGACCAGCCCGGTGGCCTCGACGCCGTCCATCCGCGGCATCTGGACGTCCATCAGCACGACGTCGACCCGCGTCTCGGCGAGCTTCGCGACCGCCTCCACACCGTCGGCGGCCTGCACGACGATCCGGATGTCGTCGGTCGCGTCGACCACCATGGCCAGGCCGACCCGGACCAGCTCCTGGTCGTCGACAAGAGCGACGCTGATCGTCATCTCGAAGCTCCCTGTCCGCCGGCGCGAAACTCCGCGCGTAGCCTGAAACCGCCGTCGACGGGACCGGCCTCGAACGTACCGCCCGCGGCCCGCACCCGCTCCCGGACCCCACGCAGGCCCGCCCCGGCGCCGGGGAGCGAAGGCCGCCGCCCGGCGTGCCCTCCGTCGTCTTCGACGGCGACGATCGACGCTCGCGAGGTGTGCGTGATCGTGACGGTGACGACGGGGTGCGGACCCGCGTGCTTGACGCTGTTGGTCAAGCCCTCCTGGATCAGCCGGTACGCCGCCACGTCCGCGCCCGCTGTCAGGGCGTCGCCCGGCCCCTGCTCGGCAAGGCGGACGTCGACCCCCGTCGCGCGCACCCGCTCCACCAAGGCCGGTATCCCGGCGAGCGAGGGCTGGGCCTCCTGGGGCGTGGCCTCCCGCAACACCTGCAACGTGCCCCGCATGTCGGCCAGTGCCTCACGGGCGGTACCCGCGATGACGGAAAGCGCCTGGGCCGCACGGTCCGGCGACTTGGCGGCGATGGCGGAGCCACCTTCGGCCTGACGCACGATGACCGCCAGCGAATGGGCGACGATGTCGTGCATGTCCCGGGCGATGCGCCGTCGTTCACCGTCCGCGGCGCGCTCGGCGGCTTCCGCGACTTCGCCTGCCAGGCGCCGCCGCCGGTCGAAATGAAACCGGCCGACGGCCCAGGTGCCTGCCACGGCCGCGACCAAGGCGAGAAAAGCCAGCAGCAGCGTGAGCCGTCCCGCGGGGAGCGCGCCGTACGCCGTCGCGGTCCTCGCGGTGCACAGCAGCGCACCGGTCACGCCCATCCCGAGAGCGAGCAGGCTCTTGCGCGGCGGTCGCCGCGCGGCGACGGCGTACAGATGCACCAGGTAGACCGCCGACGACGGGAGGAAGAACAGCGGAATCTCCATGCCGTCGCTCGCGCTCGCCAGCCCCAGCACCCCGGGCCGGACCACCGTGTTCGGCAGCGCGACGATCACCGCCATCGCGAGACTCGCGATGATGAACGCGGCCTCCGTGGCGACGCGCCGCAGCACGACGGCGGCGAGCACCGCGAACCCGCAGAGACCCGCCGTCCACAGCACCCAGGCCGGGGACGTGGCCACCTGGAGGATGTCGAGCGACGGCGGCCCCATCAGCACGGCGATGGCCAGCGCGCGGAGGCCGTCCGGCACGATCGGATGGGTCCGCGTCCACCGGTCCACGCGGTCGGTCCACGTCACGGCCACGATCGTAGACACCGATCCCCGTTGCTCAGGCCCTGCTCTTCGCGGAACCCGCCCCGCCGGAACGGCCGATCAGCTGGCTCACCCGCTGAGGTGTCAAACCGAGCACTGTGGCGATCTCCCGGCCGGACAGACCGGACGTGCCGAGTTTCCTCGCCACGTCACGCTGCTTCGCCGCGGCCTCACGTTGGATACGCTCCGCTTCCCGCACATCCGCACGAGCCGACCTGACCTGCTCGGCCAACTCGGCGTCGAGCTGGGGTACGACGTCCACTTCGAACGAGTTTTCGTCTTCGAGATCGAGTGCGAACGCGATGTACTCACGGGCGACGGACTCCGCCTTGGACAATGTGCTCGTCTGCGTGACACCGACGCCGTCGACATGGAGTTCCCACCCACGCTTCCAGCGCTTGGCCAGGACGAGGTAGGTGTCGGTCATTGCAGCCACCCCTTCGGCAGACATGTGAGCTTCTTGATGACGTCGTCCACGACTCCGGGCGAGACGTTCTTGTGGTTGGGCACGATCGCTTGGTGCCCGCCGCACGTCTCGATACTTCATCGCCTTCACCACGCAGGATAATCTAGTCCCCCTAGACATACAACATCTAGAGGGGCTAGACAGATCACCCCGGTCAGGTGACGATCAACCGGGCAATCGGCACGGAACAGAGGGTGTGACCAGGGCGTCGTGTGACCTTGGGAAACCTTGTTTGACCTGCTCCGGAATGCCCCGGTACCGTGTTGTGTTAGCACTCTTGTCGGCTGAGTGCCAATGCACGAAGGAGCAGCAGTGCCCACCTACCAATACGCCTGCAAGGAATGCGACCACGCTTTCGAGGCCGTGCAGTCGTTCTCCGACGCGAGCTTGACCGTGTGCCCGCAGTGCTCGGGCCCGCTTCGCAAGGTCTTCAGCTCGGTCGGCGTGGTCTTCAAGGGCAGCGGTTTCTACCGCAACGATTCGCGCGACTCGAAGGCCAACACGACCTCGGGCACCCCCGCCAAGAGCGAGGCCAAGACCGAGACCAAGCCGGAGTCGAAGTCCGAGTCGAAGCCGGAGACCAAAAGCGGGTCATCCTCCTCCTCGGGTACGACGAAAACGGCCGCCGCCGCTTCCTGACGTCCCGAGTTGTCCACAGGCCCCCGGTTATCCACAGCCGGGGGTTTTCGTTCTTCCCGGCCCCGGCATCGCCCCCTAGCGTCGAGATCATCACCAATCGACGAGGGGGAATCCCGTGTTCCACGCTCTACCCGTCCTGCGAAGACTCCAGGGCAGGCCGGCGCGGCTACTGCGCCGCTGGCTGGCCCTGTCCCTGCTGCTCGGCGGCCTGGTCGCGCTCTTCCTGCCCGGGTCCGCGCGTGGCACGCCCGGCACCGCGACCGTGGTCTCCGCCCGTGACCTCCCGGCCGGGACGCTGCTGCGCGCCGGAGACCTCAAGGTCGTCGACGTCCCGGAGGACGTCCGTCCACAGGGCGCCACCGATCAGCCCGCCTCGGCCGAGGGGCGGATGCTCGTCGGAGCGGCGCGGGCGGGTGAGCCGCTGACCGACGTCCGCCTGGTGAGCGCCGCCATCCCCGGAACGGGTGATCCGGAAAGTTCGACCGTGCCGGTGAGGCTCGCCGACGCCGGGGTCGCGGAATTGCTCAGGCCGGGTCAGCGCGTCGACGTCATCGCGGCCGCCGAGGCCGGGCAC
The DNA here is from genome assembly GCF_046269425.1 of Amycolatopsis sp. cmx-11-12. Classification (NCBI taxonomy): domain Bacteria; kingdom Bacillati; phylum Actinomycetota; class Actinomycetes; order Pseudonocardiales; family Pseudonocardiaceae; genus Amycolatopsis; species Amycolatopsis sp. cmx-11-12. The sequence goes on from NZ_JADNQM010000018.1 coordinate 19,193, forward strand.
GAGGCGTCCGTGCTGGCCAGCGCCGCCGTCGTGGCGGCCGTCGGCGCACCGGACACCGCGGAGCCGAAGACGGCCCGCGCCGGGAGCAAGGGACCTTTGGTGCTGCTCTCCCTGCCCGCCGCGATCGCGACACGGGTCGCCGCCACTTCGCTGGAACGATCCCTAGCGGTTACCCTCCGCTAGCTCGCGCCTGCTGAGGCGGGCGCCTGCGTCCCCCGGTCAAAAGCTGTGAAGAGGAGAGCGTCTTGCTCAAGGGTTTCAAGGACTTCCTGATGCGCGGGAACGTCGTCGATCTCGCGGTCGCGGTGGTCATCGGCGCCGCGTTCACAGCGATCGTCACGGCTTTCACCAACGGCCTGATCAAGCCGCTGATCAACAGCATCGGCGGTTCGGACGCCGCCAAGGGGCTGGGGTTCAACGTCCTCGCCGACAACGACTCCACGTTCCTCGACTTCGGCGGCGTGATCAACGCGGCGATCAACTTCGTGCTGGTCGCGGCCGTCGTCTACTTCGTGATCGTGCTGCCGGTCAAGCACGTGCAGGAGCGGCGCAAGCGCGGTGAAGAGGCGGGCCCGGCGGAGGCGACCGACGTCGAGCTGCTCACCGAGATCCGCGACCTGCTGCGCGCGCAGCAGAACCGCCAGGGCTGACCCGGATCACCGGTCGTGATGAGGCGGCCGGTTCTCCAGGTACCACGAGTCGGAGTCCGGGGTGCGCTGCCCCGGCTCTCGCTCGTCGGAGGTGGTGTCGGGCAGGACGTCGCCGAAGATCTCGTCGGCCCGGCGCCGGGCCGCCTCGGTGGGGCGCTTGTCCTGGTCTTCCGCCAAGGTTCAGGCCTCTTCGAGCCCAGAAAGCTCGTCGATCACGTACGGCACCAGCGACGAGAGCGTCGCCATGCCGTCGCGGACGGCCGCGCGGGAACCCGCGAGGTTGACCACCAGCGTGCTGCCGGAGACGCCGACGAGCCCGCGGGAGATGCCCGCGTCCACCGCGCCGGCGGCCAGACCGGAAGCGCGCAGTGCCTCGCCGATGCCCGGGATCGGGCGGTCGAGCACCCCGGCCGTCGCGTCGGGGGTGCGGTCGCGCGGGGAGACCCCGGTGCCGCCGACGGTGATCACCAGGTCGGCGCCGCCGATCACCGCGGTGTTGAGCGCGTTGCGGATCGCGGCCGTCTCGGCCTCGACCACCACGACACCGTCGACGATGAAGCCCGCTTCTTCGAGCAGCTCCGTGACCAGCGGTCCCGTGTTGTCCTCGTGTTCGCCGTGGGCGACACGGTCGTCCACGATGACCACCAGTGCGCGGCCCAGCCGTTGTGCGCTCCGTTCCATACGCACACCGTATCCGGTTTCGGCTGATCTTCGCCGCCGCGGTGTCCCGGGCCACGAGTTGTGACGATTCCCTGACGTGAGCGGCGGATCCGGGGCCGCCGCCGAAGATCGCCCCTAGCGTCGGGAAGGTGCGAACACTGGTAACCGGCGGGGCCGGATTCATCGGCTCCCATATCGCCGATCTGCTGTCCGACCATGGCGACGACGTGGTCGTCCTCGACAACCTGCTGCCGACCGCCCACGGCTCCTCGTGTCCACCCGGCTACACCGGCCGCCACCGCTTCCTGCGCGGCGACGTCACCGACACGGAGCTGGTCGCGGAGCTGCTGGACGGCGTCGACGCGGTCTGCCACCAGGCGGCCGTCGTCGGGCACGGCGTCGATCCGTCCGACGCGCCGTCGTACGCGCTGAACAACGACTACGGCACCGCCGTGCTGCTCGGGGCGATGTACAAGGCCGGAGTCCGGAAGCTGGTGCTCGCCTCGTCGATGGTCGTCTACGGCGAAGGCCGCTACGAATGCCCCATCCACGGGATCGTCCCGCCGTCGCCACGGAAACAGTCCGATGTGGACGCCGGTTGCTTCGAGCCGACGTGCGCGGCCTGCGGCGCCGAACTCGACTGGCGGCTCGTCCCCGAGGACGCGCCGCTGCGGCCGCGAAGCACCTACGCGGCCACCAAGCTCGCGCAAGAACATCTGGCGGCGGTGTGGGCCCGCCAAACCGGCGGAACGGTCTGGGCCCTGCGCTACCACAACGTCTACGGCCCCCGGATGCCGCAGAACACCCCGTACGCCGGTGTCGCGTCGCTGTTCCGGTCGTCGCTCTTGCGCGGCGAGGCGCCGACAGTGCTGGAAGACGGCAAGCAGCAGCGCGACTTCGTGCACGTCCACGACGTCGCGAGGGCGAACGTCCTCGCGCTACGCACCGACGGCCCCGAAGGCGACCTGACGCCGCTGAACATCTGTTCCGGGCAGCCGCACTCCGTCGGTGAGCTCGCCGAAGAACTCGCGAAGGCCTGCGACGGTCCGGCCCCGAAGATCGCCGGCGGCGCGCGGCCCGCCGACGTCCGGCACGTCGTCGCCGACCCGGCCCGTGCCGGACAGCTGCTCGGTTTCACCGCCGAAACCGGTTTCGCCGAAGGCATCGCCGGATTCGCCACCGCTGAGCTGCGGGAACCGGTCGGTCACTGAAACCGGGAACAGACCGCGCCCCCGGCCGGTTGTCGTTCCCGGCAACGGAAGCGACTTTTTTGGGGGTTTTGGTGGGCATCACCGTCGGAGACATCGAGATCGAGGCACTCGGGGACGGCCTGATCAGGCTGCCGCTCGCGTTCTTCCCCGGTCTCGACCCCGAGGCCCACCCGGACGTCCTCGACGAGGACGGCACCGTGCACGTCCCGACCGGCGCGTACCTGATCCGCGGCAACGGCCGCACGATCCTCGTCGACACCGGGCTCGGCCCGCGTGAGTTCGCCTTCCCCAAGGGAATGACGCCCGCCAAGGGCGATCCGACTCCGCCGATGGGCACCGGCGGCGACCTCGCGGCCGCGCTGGACAAGGCGGGCTGCCCGATCGGCGAGATCGACACCGTCTTCCTCACCCACCTGCACAACGACCACACCGGCTGGATCGCCCCCGAAGGCGAGCTGACCTTCCCCAGCGCCCAGGTCGTCTTCGGGCAGCTCGATTGGGAGGCCCTGATCGAGCCCGCCGGGACGGGCGAATGGGGCCGTGTCGGCATGGAGACCGCCCGCGGCGCCGGTCTGACCGAGACGATCAGCGGCGACGACGTCCCGATCGCGCCCGGGATCGTGGCGCGGCACGCCCCCGGCCACACGCCGGGTCACTACGTCCTCGACATCACCGCGGACGACGAACGCGTACTGCTGTTGGGCGACGTCCTGCACACGCCCGCGCAGCTGACGGACACGCGGGTCAGCTTCCTCAGCGACCTCGACCCGGACCTCGCCCTCCGCACCCGGCAACGGTTCCTCGCCGAAGCGGAAGAGACCGGCGCGATCATCGCGCCGGCCCACTTCCCGGATATGGGTTTCCTCAGGCTCTGATCCCGGCTTACTTACCGCAGAGCACCTTGTCGGTGAGCGTCTGGTCCGCCTTGAAGTACGCCTGCCCCAGATCGGCCGCGGAGTCGCCATAGGTCATGGACAGCTCGTAGGTCCTGCTGCCGTCGGGCGTGCTCGCCATCAGCGTCCCGTAGCCGTGGAAGCCGCCCATACCCTTGAGGACGGTGCCGCAGCTCGCTTCCTGGACGTACACCCCGAGGCCGTAGCTGCCCTTGGGGTGCGGTTTGCGCATTTCGGCGAGCAGCGGGGCGGGCAGGAGCTTTCCGCCCAGCAACGCGGAGAAGAACGTGTGGAGGTCCTTGGTGGTCGAGATCAGGTCACCGGCGCTGGAGGCCCACGACGGGTTCTGCTCGGTGATGTCGACCGTCTTCCACTGTCCGGCCTGCTCGTACCGGTAGTAGCCGTGAGCGTGCGGCCCCGGGATGCCGGGCCACGTGCCCGGCACCACGGTGTCGCGCAGTTTGAGCGGCTTCAGAATCCGCCGCTGGATCTCGTCGCCGTAGGAGCTTCCGGTGACCTTCTTGATCAGCAGCCCGGCCAGCACGTAGTTGATGTTCGTGTAGCCCCAGTCCGTTCCCGGCGCGAACAGCGGCGGCAGGGCGAGGCCGAACCGCACCAGCTCCTCCGGCCGGTAGGTGTGGAACCGGTTGTCCAGGAACTCCTGACCTCCCAACGGGATCGAGGCGGTGTAGTCGGCGATTCCGCTGGTGTGCTGCAACAGCATCCGCACGGTGATCCGCCGGTCGAGGCCGAACTCGGGCAGGTAGCCCGCCACCGGCGCGTCCAGGCCCACCTTGCCCTCGCCGACCAGTTGCAGTACGACGGTGGACACGAAGGTCTTGGTGTTGCTGCCGATCCGGAACCGCCCGTTGGTCGGCGGCTTGGCCGCCGAGCCCAGCTCGCGCACCCCGGCGCTGCCGGTCCAGTCACCCCGCGCGTCGTGCACCCGCAGCTGCGCCCCGGCGAACCCGGAGTCGGCGATCTCCTGGACCATCGCCCGCAGGTCCGGGCGGTCCCGGTCACTGTCCGCGGCGGCCACACCGGGCATGACCCCGGCCAGCAGCGCGACCGCCATCGTGGTGATCCCCGCCCGCCGGAAGAGTCGCTTGGCTGTGTTCGCTGAAGTCGTCATGGCGGCAACGTTCGCCGTCCGTGCTGACACGGCGGTGACACGCCGCTGACACGGGTCAGGGCATCGCGAGCGGCAGGCGAACCTCGAAGCGGCATCCCGGACCGTGGTTGCGGACGCCGATCCGGCCGCGATGGGCCTCGACCAGGCCTTTCGCGATCGCCAGTCCGAGTCCGCCGCCGCTCGCCAGCCCGCCACGCTCGGGGGTCCGCGCCCGGGTCCCGCGGAACGCGACGTCGAAGACGCGCCCGATCTCGTCGTCGGGGATCCCGCCGCAGCCGTCGTCGACGGCCAGTAGCGCCTCGCCGCCTTCGATGCCGATCTGGACCGCGACCGTCCCGTCCGGCGGGGTGTGCCGGACGGCGTTGGACACCAGGTTGCGCACGATCCGCGCCAGCTCGGGGTCGCTGCCGGAGACGACCGGCCACACGTCGGCGTACTCGATCATCCGCACCCGCTTCTGCTCGGCGAGCGGCGCCTGCGCGGCGACGGCGTCGCTCACGACGTCACGCAGCGGCACGGAAGCCATCGTCAGCTGGAGCGCGCCCGCGGTGATCCTCGACAGCTCGAACAGGTCGCCGACCATGCCGGACAGCCGGGTGGTCTCGCCGCTGATCCGCCGCGCGTAGTCGGTGACCTCGATCGGCTCCGCGACGACGCCGTCCGCGACGGCCTCGGCCATCGCCTGGATCCCGGCCAGTGGGCTGCGCAGGTCGTGGCTGATCCACGCGACCAGTTCGCGCCGCGACGCCTCGGCCGCGCGCTCCCGCTCCCGTGCCTCGCGCTCCCACACACTGCGGCGGGCGATCGCGCGGCCGAGCGCGAGCGCCGGCGGCACCGTCACCAACGCGACCAGCAGGCAGACCAGCGTCATCGTGGTCAGCGCGGGGGTGAACATGAACCCGCTGATCCCGAGGACCGCGGTCAGCGTCGCGAGCACCGGGATCAGCACGAGGATCGTCATCGTGCTGGCGAGCGAACCGCGCCTGAGCAGGTACAACGCCAGCACGCCGAGCAGCACCACCGGCAGGGCGAACAGCAGCGCGAACGGGAGGATGTGCCAGGCGTGCGCCAGCATCTCGCCGAACGACTCGCCGGAGCCGATCACGGTCGCACCGGGTCGTACCGGTAGCCGACGCCCCAAACGGTGGCGACGCGGACGGGTTTCGCCGGATCCCTCTCGATCTTCTCCCGCAACCGTCTCACATGGACGGTCACGGTGGACTGGTCGCCGAAGTCCCAGCCCCAGACCTTCTCCAGCAGGTCGGCACGCGAGAACGCCACGCCTGGATGGGCGAGGAAGAACGCGAGCAGGTCGAATTCGCGGCTGGTCAACGGAAGTTCGGTGCCGCGCAGGGTCGCCTGCCGCGCGGTCATCTGCAACGCGAGGTCCCCGTCGGTGAGCTGACGCGCCGCCGGTTCGGGCCGCGGCATCCGCGCCCGCCGCAGCACCGACGCCACGCGCAACGCGAGTTCCTTGGGGCTGAAGGGTTTCGTGACGTAGTCGTCGGCGCCGAGCTGGAGCCCGGCGATCCGGTTCTCCTCCTCGCCGAGCGCGGTCAGCATCACGACCGGCACCTGGCTCACCTGCCGCAGCCGACGGCACACCTCGAGCCCGTTGAGGCCGGGCATCATGACGTCGAGGACCACGAGGTCCGGGCCGGTCGCGGAGAACAACCGCAGCCCCTCGGTGCCGTCCCCGGCGACGTCGACGTCGAAGCCCGCGACCTCCAGGTACCGCCGGACGACGTCACGGACGGTCTCGTCGTCGTCGACCACGAGAACCCGGCCCTGCTCAGTCATTGAACCCGCCGTCATCGAATCCACCTCACCAGCTCGTCAGCACCAGATGGTTCACCATCAGCGCCGTGGCCGCCGACGCGGCGAGCCACCATCGCCGTCCCGCTGACGGCAGCAGCGCCACCGCGGGCAGCAGCCACACCTCGAACGGTAGCCAGATGCGTTCGACCTCGGCCTTCGACAGGCCGGACAGGTCGGCGAACAGGATGGTCAGCACCGCCGCCAGCACGATGAGGGTGACCGGGTCGCGGAACGACCGTTTCGGTTCGGCGAGGAACTCCGCCCCGGTCCGCCGCGTCCCGGCGACCACCGCCGGACCGACCGCGATCAGCACCGCCGCGATATCCGCCCACACCCAATAGGAGTACGGGCGCAGCGTCGCGATCCCCTGGTAGTAGCGCTCGACCACCAGGTGATACCCGTCGAGCCACCAGAACCCGGTCAGCGCGAACGCGGCGACCACGACGACGACACCCAGCGCGGCGAGGAGCAGGATCCGCCACTGGCGCGTCAACAGGACGACGGCCAGGACGATCACTCCCAGCAGCACGAGACCGTAGGAAAGAAAGAGCCCGAACCCGAGCAGCAAGCCGCCGGGCAGCGCGAGCATCCGGCGGCGCGTGGCGAGGGCGAGCAACGCGATCCCGGTCGCCGTGACTCCGGCGAACATGCCGTCGGCGGAGACGCCGATCCAGATCGCGCCCGGCGTCAGGACGGCGAACGGCAGGACCGCCCTCGCGGCGTCCTGCCTGCCCAGCGCGGAAAGCGTGACCGGGACCGCCACGACGACCAGGCAGCCGGTCAGCACGACGAACGTCGAAGCCCAGGCGCCGCCGCCCAGGCCGATCCGGTCGAGCCAGACGAAGACCAGCGTCGCGCCCGGCGGATGCCCGGAGACATGCGTCGTCCACGAGTTCGGCTGGAAGTCCAGGATGCGCGAGGAGAATTCACTCAGCATCTTCGGGATGTCGGTGATCCCAGGAACCTCGTGCAGGTACTCGTGCTCGGTGGTGAGCCTGCCGGTGAACCCGCGCGCCCAGCCGTCGATCATCGCCAGGGAGAACGTCCACGCGAGCGCGGTCCCGTAGCCGAGCGCGAGCAGCGGACGCCACCGCAGCCGTGCGGCGAGCGGGGGACCTTTGGTGACGACCAGGATCGCGAGGACGACGGCGGCGACCGACCCTGGCCCGACGTGCGGCAGCCACAACCCGAACAGCGGCGGCGCGAAGGCGTAGATCACCACACCGGAATCGGGCCGGTTGTAGTAGAGGCCGACCGCGATCGCGGCGGCGACCACGAGCATCGCCAGCACGACGGCGATCAGATCGGCGCGGTGACCCGTCCTGACGGGCGCGGTGACAGTGGACATCACCGGCACCGTAACCGCGTTCCGCCGCCCGGCGGCTCGAAAAGGACGGTCCGTCAGAACTCGGTAAGAAAGTCGCCGACGTCATGATTCGGTAAGCACCGCAAGGGTTCTCGCCCGTCCATCCCGGACTTAACGTCCCATGCGTGAACGATGACCAGGTTGACGTCGTGCTTCCCTGTCTCGACGAGGCCGGTGCCCTCCCAGGGGTACTGGCGGCCCTGCCCGCACGCTACCGGGCGATCGTGGTCGACAACGGCTCCAGCGACGGTTCCGCCGAGGTGGCGGCCTCGCTCGGGGCGAAGGTCGTCCACGAACCCCGCCGCGGCTACGGCGCCGCGGTGCACACCGGGCTGGAGGCGGCCACGGCGGACATCGTCTGCTTCGCCGACGCCGACGGTTCCCTCGACCTCGCCGAACTCCCGATGCTGGTGGACGGCCTCGTCGGGGCCGACATGGCGGTCGGACGGCGGGTACCGGACGGCCCCGGCGTCTGGCCATGGCACGCGAGAGCAGGCAACGCGCTGGTCTCGTCCCTCTTACGGCGCAAGGGATTGCCGGTCCATGACATCGCGCCGCTGCGAGCCGTCCGACGGCGGGCGCTGCTGGATCTCGGCGTCACCGATCGCGCCTTCGGCTACCCGCTCGAACTGCTGGTCAAGGCGCAGCGCGCGGGCTGGCGGGTCGCCGAATTCGACGTCTCCTACGGCGAACGCGCCAAGGGCACGAAGTCGAAGGTCTCCGGCTCGTTGCGCGGAACCCTCCGCGCGGCGCGGGATTTCGGGCGGGTGCTGAGCCGATGACCTTCTGCCTGTTGATCGTCGCCAAGGCCCCCGTGCCCGGCTTCGCGAAGACGCGGCTCTGCCCGCCCGCGACGCCGGAACAGGCCGCCGAGATCGCCGCCGCTTCCCTGCTCGACACCCTCGAAGCCACGCTGATAACCCCGCAAGCACGCGTGGTCGTCGCCATGACCGGCGACCTCGGCCAGGCCACCCGCAGCTCGGAAATCACCGCGGCACTCAGGAAAACGGAGGTGATCCCCCAACGCGGTGAACGTTTCGACATGCGGCTCGTCAACGCCCACACCGACGCCCCTCGTCCCGGGGAACCGGTGCTGCAAATCGGGATGGACACCCCGCAGGTCACCCCGGCACTCCTGGCCGACGCCGCGAAACCCCTGGAAACCAAGGATTCCGTCCTCGGGCTCGCGGAGGACGGTGGCTGGTGGGCACTGGGACTCCAGGATCCCCTGCACGCCAAGGCTCTCGCGGGCGTCCCGATGTCCCGCGACGACACCGGCCTCCTGACCTTGTGCGCGCTGGCCGACATCGGCCTGAACCCGGGCATCCTGCCCACACTGTCCGATGTGGACACCATCGCGGACGCGCGCCGGGTCGCGGCGGCGACACCGCACGGCCGGTTCGCCCGAGCGGTCGCCGAAGTCCGGTGACCGCCTTCGACCGTGGCCTGCTCGGCCACCGCTGCTGGCTGGAACTGGCGACCGGTGAACGCGTCGACCTGCCGGTGGACCGCTGGACGGCCATCCCCTGCGACGGCGACGACGTCCTCCTCGACGCCTGTGACGGCCCGACCCTCGACATCGGCTGCGGCCCCGGCAGGCTCACCGCCGCACTGACCGAACGCGGCGTCGCCTCGCTCGGCGTCGACATCTCGGCCACCGCCGTGCGCCTCACCCATGCCCGGGGCGCCGCCGCGCTCCACCGGGACGTCTTCGACCGCGTGCCCGGCGAAGGCCGCTGGCGGCACGCCCTGCTCGCCGACGGGAACATCGGCATCGGCGGCGATCCCCTGCGCCTGCTGACCCGCATGGCGGAACTGATCGCCGACGGCGGAACGGTCCTCGTCGAACTCGATCCGCCGGGCCGGGGCATCCGCCAGGACCAGGTCCGGCTGCGCCCCGACAACGACGGCGCCTGGTTCACCTGGGCGTGGGTCGGGGTCGAAGCGATCGCGGAACTCGCCGCGCGGACCGCGTTCCGGGTCGTCTGGGCCACCCGCCGCGACCACCGGTGGTTCGCCTGCCTGGAGAAATCATGAAGCCGACTTCCGAACGGGTGACGTCCCGGATCGGGCTCGCCCTCGCCGTCACGTTCACCCTGTGCTTCGTCACCGGCCTGCTCAGCCATCTCATCCAGCATCCGCCGTCGTGGTTCGGCTGGCCGAGCCGCCCGGTCTGGCTGTACCGGGTCACCCAGGGCACGCACGTCGTCTCCGGGATCGCGTCGATTCCCTTGCTGCTGGCCAAACTCTGGAGCGTCTACCCGAAGCTGTTCGAGCGCCCGGTGATCCGTTCCCTGCCGCACGCGCTAGAACGGTTGTCGATCCTGGTCCTGTCCGCGGCCGCCTTCTTCGAACTCGTCACCGGCCTGTTCAACGTCGCGCAGAACTACCCGTGGAACTTCTACTTCCCGCAACTGCACTACGCGGTCGCGTGGGTGGCGATCGGCTCGATCCTGGTGCACATCGCGGTGAAACTCCCGATCGTCCGCCGCGCGCTCACCACGGAACCCGAACCCTCACGACGTGCTTTCCTCAGAACGACCTGGCTGGCCGCGGGAGTCGCCGTCGTCGCGACGGCGGGTGCGACGGTTCCGTTACTGCGCAACGTTTCCGGGCTCTCGTGGCGAAGCGACAAGGGACCGCAAGGCCTGCCGGTCAACCGGACGGCCGCCGCGGCCGGTGTCCTGGACACGGCGAAAGACCCGAACTGGCGGCTTTCGGTGGTGACTCCGCAGGGCACGAGGACCTATTCGCTGGAAGAACTCCGTGCGCTGCCGAGGACTTCGGCCGAACTCCCGATCGCGTGTGTGGAAGGCTGGAGCCAGTCCGCGCACTGGAGCGGTGTCTCGTTACCGGATCTGTTGCGGCACGCCGGAAGCAGGCCGGGCACGCCAGTTCGCGTGTTCTCGCTGGAGAAAGGCGGGATCTACGGGATCAGCGACCTTCCCGGAGAGCACACCGAAGACGGACTCACCCTGCTGGCACTGGAACTCAACGGCGAAGTCCTCGACGCCGACCACGGCTTCCCGTGCCGGATCATCGCCCCGAACCGGCCCGGCGTCCTGCAGACGAAATGGGTCACCCGGTTGGAGGCGCTGTGAAAACGTTGCGGCTGCTGCTGTTCCTGCCCGGTCTCGGCGCGCTCGCCTGGGGCGCGGTGCTGTTCGCCGAGTACGCGTTCCCCTTGCGCCCGGACGTCTTCGGCACGCTCGGCTGGCTCGCCGCCGGCCCGCTGGTGCACGACCTGCTGATCGCACCGCTGGTCGGCGCCGCCGGATTCGCCTTGAGCCGGTTCCTCCCGGAACGCTGGAAGACCCCGGTCAAGACGGGCGCGGCCCTCACCGGAGTGCTGACGCTGCTCGCGTTCCCCTTGCTGTGGCGGCCCTTCGGCGGAGCCACGAACCCGGGCCTGCACGACGCCGACACCCTGACCGGTCTGCTGCTCACCCTCGCCGTCGTCTGGCTCGGCGTCGTCGCGGCCGCGCTCCTCCGGCGTAAAGCGCGCTATTGAGGGGTGCGGCAAAGGTGTCATGGTGAGTCGCGTGGTCTCAAGCCCCACGTGGGCGCCCGCGCGGCTGAGTGTCCCCAATGTCGCATTGGTGTCGCTGAGCGTCTCCAATGCGACATTGGGGACAGTGAACGCGGGCGGTTCAGGACAGCTCAGCGGCGGTAGCCGGACGCGGGATCGTGAGTGTCACCAGAGACCACAGTGGCGGGTAGTGAACGCGCACGTAGGGCGGCCGCGCTCCTCCGGCGTAAAGCACGTTAAAAGGGCCACGCGCGACCGGGATTGGCAGCCGGTCGCGCGTGGCCTCTGGTTCCGGCCCGCTGGGGGTTCGAGCCGGGGTTTGGTCTCGGCCGCGCACTGCGGCCGAGCGTTTAATTCGGAGTGACCGGCTGGCCGCCGAGGGTCACCTCGACCACCTTGTCACCGCCGAGGGTGAACTTGACCTTGTCGTTCGGTGCCCGGGTGCGGATCTCCGCGACGAGCGCGTCCGCGTTGGGGATCGACCGGTCGTCCAGTTTCGTCACGACGTCACCGGATTTGAGGCCCGCCTTCTCCGCGGGGCTGCCCGGCGAGATCTCACCGAGCTGCGCTCCACCGGTCGGCGCCGTCTGCACTCGCGCGCCGATGAACGTCTGCGTGGCCTGGCCGGTGTTGATGATGTCGTCGGCCGTGCGGCGTGCCTGGTCGATCGGGATGGCGAAGCCGATACCGACGTTGCCACCGCTCTCGCCGCCCTGGCCCTGGCTGGACTTCGGGCTGTAGATCGCCGAGTTGATGCCGATGACCTGGCCAGCCATGTTCGCGAGCGGCCCGCCCGAGTTGCCGGGGTTGATCGCCGCGTCGGTCTGCACCGCCGACATCACCGTGGTCTGGTCACCGCCGCCACCGGCGCTCACCGGCCGGTTCAGCGCGCTGACGATGCCCGACGTGACCGTGCCCGCCAGTTCGAACGGCGAACCGATGGCGACCACCGGCTGCCCGACCCGCAGGTCGTCGGACCGGCCAAGTTCCACCGGGGTCAGCCCGCTGACGCCGCTGACCTTCACCACGGCGATGTCCGTCGTGGGGTCGCGGCCGACGACGGTCGCCGTGCCCTTCTTGCCGTCCTGGAACACCGCCTGGATCTGCCCGCCACCGGCGGCGACCTCGACGACGTGGTTGTTGGTGAGTACGTAGCCGTCGGTGCTGAGCACGAAGCCGGAGCCCTCGCCCGCACCCGAACGGCCGGACACCTGGAGTTCGACGACGCTCGGCGAGAGCTTCTGCGCCACCGACTCGACCGAACCGGCGGGCAGGTTGCCCGTCTGCTGGGCGGGCTTCGGCGCGTCGAGCGCGTTCACGGAGCCGCCACCGGAGGAATCCGCGGTCAGGAAACCGACCGTGCCGCCCGCGACACCGCCGACGACCAGCGCGATGGCCGCGACACCGGCGAGCAGCTTGCCCGAAGTGGACTTCGAGGCCTGCCGCTGCTGAGGAACCGCGTAAACCGACGGGCCCGGCTGGGTGTACGGCGCCTGCTGGCCCGGGATCTGGTGTCCCTGGGTCTGCGTCTGGGCCTGGGGCGACCACGGGTTGTACTGCTGTTCGGAGGGGTAGGCCTGCTGCGCGCCGCCGTGCGGGGTGGCATGGCCGCCGAGGCCGGTCGCGTCAGGCTGCTGCGGGGCAGGCTGTGCGGCCCAACTCGCGCTCTGCTCCGCGTCCGGCTGAGCGCCGGCGGGCCGCGCCTGGTCGGCGTTCTGGCCGCTGGGGTCGTTCTCGGTCATGTCTCTACCTTGCGCGATGGTCCTGAGAAGTTCCTGAGCCAATGCTGTGCATCGCACATGAGTATGGCCCCGTCAGCGGGTGGCGCGCAGCCTTTCCGCGATCTGCTCGGGGGTGGCGTCGTTGATCCACACGGCCATCCCGGACTCCGACCCCGCCAGGTACTTCAGCTTGTCCTTGGACCGCAGGACCGAGAACACCTCCAGGTACAGCCAGCCGAGTTCCCGATCGCGTTTGGCCGGCGCCTGGTTCCAGGCCGCGATGTAGGGCAACGGCCGGTCGTAGAGGCCGTCGCAGCGGCGAAGGACTTCGAGATAGATGTCGGAGAATTCGTCGCGTTCGGCGTCCGAGAGCGCGGGAATGTCGGGCACCTGGCGATGCGGCACGATCTGGACCTGCACCGGCCAGCGCGCGGCGGGCGGTACGAACGCCGTCCAGTGCTCGCCCGCGACCACGACCCTCGCCCCGGATTCCCGCTCGGCGGCCAGGACGTCACCCAGCACCGGACGGCCGTGTTCGGCCTCGTAGGCACGCGCGACCTCCAGCATCCGCTCGGTCTTCGGCGTGACGAACGGGTACGCGTAGATCTGGCCGTGCGGGTGATGCAGCGTCACGCCGATCTCTTCACCGCGGTTCTCGAACGGGAAGACCTGCTCGACACCGTCCATCGCGGACAGTGCGGCGGTGCGGTCGGCCCAGGCGTCGACGACCGCGCGGACCTGCTTGGCCGTCAGCCCGGCGAAAGAACCGTCGTGGTCGCTGGTGAAACAGACGACCTCACAACGGCCGACACCCGGCGCGACCGGCACCAGTCCCGCTCCATCCACTGTGGACGATTCGCCGATGACGTTGCGAGCGAAGGAAGGGAAACGGTTCTCGAACACCGCGACGTCGTAGTCCGCCTCCGGGATCTCGCTGGGCTTCCCGGGTTTGGTGGGACACAGCGGGCACAGGTCGGCGGGCGGTTTGTAGGTCCGCGTCTGCCGGTGCGCGGCCATCGCCACCCACTCGCCGGTCAGCGGATCACGCCGGATCTCCGACGCCGCCGCGACCTGAGGCAGGTCGCGAGTGTCCTCCGCGGTGCGCTCGGGCGCGCCCGGCGAGTCGAAATAGATGATCTCCCGGCCGTCTGCCAGGTGCCTTACCGTGCGCTTCACGCTTCTTCAGCCTCAGCCGTCTCCGCCGTTTCGGCGATCATCAGCTCACCCACCTGCTCGGTGAGCGTTTCCCTTGCGCTGTCGGACAAACCGTCGTCCGAGACGACGACGTCGGCCTCTTCGAGCCCGGCGATGGTGGAGATGCCGACGATGCCCCATTTGGTGTGGTCGGCCAGCACGACCAGCTTGCGGCCCGCTTCGACCAGCGCCCGGTCGGTCTCGGACTCGGTGAGGTTCGGCGTGGTGAAACCGGGGCCGTCGGCCATCCCGTGTACCCCGAGGAAGACGACGTCCAGGTGCAGCGAGCGCAGGCTCTGCACGGCGACCGGCCCGACCAGCGCGTCCGACGGGGTGCGGACGCCGCCGGTGAGGACCACCGTGCGATCCGGCTGGTTCGCGCCGCGCAGCACGTCGGCGACCTGGATGGAGTTCGTGACGATCGTCAGGCCGGGGATCTCGTCGAGTGCCCTGGACAGGGTCCACGTGGTGGTGCCCGCGGAGATGCCGATCGCGGTGCCCGGCCGGACCAGCCCGGCCGCGACGGCGGCGATGGCTTCTTTTTGCGTGCGCTGACGCACGGATTTGGCCTCGAAGCCCGGCTCGTCGGTGCTCTTGCCGACGATGGAGGTGGCGCCACCGTAGACCTTCTCGACCAGTCCCCGGCCGGCGAGCACGTCGAGGTCACGGCGCACCGTCATGTCGGAGACGCCGAGCCTCGTGACGAGGTCGCTGACCCGGACCGCCCCGGTCCGGCGCGCCTCTTCGAGGATCACCGCCTGTCGTTGCCGCGCGAGCACGAAGCCTCCCTGCACCACTACCAAACGGATCAACTACACAAAATCCTACACGATCAAACATGGCGCGACGAGCCGAACGAGCTGCCAGCATGAGGCCATGGCCACGCTTCGCGACGTCGTCTTCGACTGCCACCATCCGGCTTCGCTGGCTCGCTTCTGGGCGGCCGCGCTCGACGGCTATGAAGTCGCCCCCTATGACGAGGAAGAGCTTGAGCGCCTTCGTTCCCTGGGGTTCAGCGGTCCCGAAGACGATCCTTCGGTACTCGTCGAAGCCGCTTCGGGTCCGCGGCTCTTCTTCAATCTGGTTCCGGAGTCGAAGGTCGTCAAGAACCGCGTGCACCTGGATCTGACGGGCGACGATGTCGACCGGCTCGTCGCTCTGGGCGCGACGGTACTCGGACATCCCGAAGACGGTCTCGTCCTTCTCGCCGATCCCGAGGGGAACGAGTTCTGCCTGGCTATTCCGCTTCCGCCTGCTTGACGCCGTCGATCGGAACGCCGCGGAAACTCAGTACGAAAAGGGAAACCGCGCCGAAGAACAGCGCGATGTCGGCGACGTTCCCGACGAACCAGCCGTTGTAGTCGATGAAGTCGACGACGTGACCGCGCGCGAAGCCGGGGTCGCGGAACAGGCGGTCACCCAAGTGCGTCGTCGCGCCGCCGAGCAGCAGCCCGAGCGAGATCGCCCAGCCCGCCGAGCGGACCTTGCGCGAGATCCACAGCAGCGCGACCACCGCGACCGCGGCCAGGATCGCGAAGATCCAGGTCGAGCCGGCGCCGAGGGAGAACGCCGCGCCCGGGTTGTAGAGCAGCCGGAAGCGGATGAAGTCGCCGATCACCGGGATCGGCGCTTGGCCGGTCAGGGCGTCGACGGCCCACCATTTGGTCAATTGGTCGGCCGCCAGCAGCACCGCGGCCACCAGCAGTGTCCACAGCAGACGACGGGGCGGCAGCTCAGGCGCGTTCTCGGTGCTCATCACCCGTCAGAGTAATCACCCCTCAGGCGGGGGCTCCCGGAAGCCGCAGGGTCATCAGCGCGCCGCCTTCGGGAGCGCGTCCCGCGTAGACGTCGCCGCCGTGCCGCTGCGCCGCGTGCTGGACGATGGCGAGGCCGAGCCCGGAACCAGGCAGCGTCCGCGCCTCCGACGACCGGTAGAAGCGGTCGAACACCTTCGGCAGGTCCTCGTCGGCGATCCCCGGCCCCGCGTCCTCGACTTCGAGCACCGCGGTGCCGTCGCCGACCGGGTACAGCCGGACCCCGACCGTCGAGCCTTCTGGCGAGAACTTCACCGCGTTGTCCAGGAGGTTCAGCACCGCGCGTTCCAGCGCGCTGGTGTCGCCGGTCAGCACCCACGGCTGGAGCGAGACGTCGAACTCGATCTCGCCCGCGCGGCGGCGTGCCCTGTCGAGCGCTCGCTCGACGACGTCGACCATCTCGACCCGTTCGTGCTCGATCCGCGGCTCGTCCTGGCGCGCGAGTTCGACGAGGTCACCGATCAGCTGGGTCAGTTCGTCGAGCTGGCCGCGGATGTCGGCCTCGATGTCGCTGCGGTCCTCGTCGGACAGTGTCCGCGCGCCCGGCCTGCTCGCGGACAGGAGCAGTTCCAGGTTCGTGCGCAGCGAGGTCAGCGGGGTTCTCAGCTCGTGACCGGCGTCGGCGACGAGCTGCCGCTGCCGTTCCTGCGATTCGGCGACCGTGCCGAGCATCGTGTTGAAACTCTGGGTGAGGCGGGCGAGTTCGTCGTCGCCGCTGACCGGGATCGGCCGCAGATCACCCGTGGTGGCGACGCGTTCCGCCGCCGACGTCAGCCTGTCGACCGGCCTCAGCCCCGCTCTCGCGACGGCCGTTCCCGCGGCCGCGGCGACCAGGATCCCGGCGCCGCCGATCAGGAACAGGACCACCGAAAGCTCGTTCAGGGTGCGCTTGGTCGGGCCGAGCGACTGGGCGAGCACCATCGCCTGCCCGGCGCCCTGCGGGAGGGCGACGACCCGGCTGTCGGTCTTCGGGTCGGTGCGCAGGGAGAACGCCTTGTCGCCGGTGGCGACCGCGATCTCGTCCTCGCCGTACGGCGGACGGCTGCCGGACTGCGGATAGGTCAGCCGGATCTTCTCCCCGACCGTCAGCTGGCCGATCTGCAGGTCCGCGCTGGCCAGGAAGGCACCGGGCACCTGCTGCAGTTCGGTCTGCACCTGCGGCGAGTCGACCGCGGCCTGTGCGCGGGCCATCAGGTTGTCGTCCACCTGCTGGTAGAGGTTGTCCTTCACGACGAGATACGCGCCGAGCGACACCACCGCCACCGCGCCCGCCACCGAAACGGCCGCGAGCAGCGTCACCCGGCCGCGGAGCGAGAAGCGCCGCGTGCCCCAGCGGTCGCCGCGCGGATCCTTTTCGGACACGTCGACGACCTGGACCGGGTCGGTCACGGCGGGGTTTCCCTCAGCACGTAGCCCACTCCCCTGACCGTGTGGATCAGCCTCGGTTCGCTCCCAGCCTCGGTCTTTCGGCGCAAATAGCCGACGTAGACCTCCAGCGCGTTGCCCGACGTCGGGAAGTCGTATCCCCATACTTCCTCCAGGATCCGGCTGCGGGTCAGGACGTGTTTCGGGTAGGAGAGGAACAGCTCCAGCAGCGCGAACTCGGTCCTCGTGAGACTGATCTCCCGCCCGTCCCGGCGCACCTCCCGCGTCCCCGGGTCCAGGGTGAGGTCCGCGAACGACAGGATCTCGGCGTTCTGCGCCGCCTGCGGATCCGGAATGGCACGGCGCAGCAGCGCGCGAAGGCGAGCGAGGAGCTCTTCGAGCGCGAAGGGCTTCGGGAGGTAGTCGTCGGCGCCTGCGTCGAGACCGGACACACGATCGGACACGGTGTCCCGTGCCGTGAGCACGAGAATCGGCAGGTCGTCACCGGTGCTTCGCAGGCGTCGGGCGACCTCCAGGCCGTCGAGCCGCGGCATCATCACGTCGAGGACCATCGCGTCGGGTCTGTTGGCGATGATCGCTTCCAGGGCCTGCGCGCCGTCCCCGGCCATTTCGACCTGGTACCCGTTGAACTCAAGGGATCGCCTGAGTGATTCACGGACGGCCCTGTCGTCGTCCACTACGAGGATGCGCATGGCGACAGTCTTACGCAGCGTGCTGAGACTCGCCTAAGAACACACACAGAACAAACAAAGGAAATCGAGCGGTCCACCAGGCGTTTCAGCCGGTCTCGGGGCCTTTTGCAACAGGTGCGTTCCATCTACGCCACAAAGCGAGCATCCGGACCCCCACCACCGCGGCAGCTGATACGGCCGTCACCGGCCCCGCCGGCAGTCGCAGAGCGTGACCGACCACGACCAGTGCGGCCCCCGCGAGCGCCGCGACCGCGTAGATCTCCTTCCGCAGCACGAGCGGGATTTCCCGGAGCAGAAGATCACGCAACGCGCCGCCGCCGATACCCGTCGTCATCCCGATCAGGCACGCCGCGTAGGGAGTGGCCCCCGCGTTCAACGCGATAGTGGTACCCGCCGTCGCGAACACCCCGAGCCCGAGCGCGTCGGCGAGGAGCACGCCGCGCCGCAGCTTCGCGATCTGCGGATGGAACACGAACACGACCAGCGCCGTCCCGCCACAGACCGCGAGATAAGGCCAGGTCCGCAGGGTCGTCGGCGGCGTGATCCCGAGCAGGACGTCACGGATGATCCCGCCGCCGAGCGCCGTGGTGAGCCCGACGACGACCACCCCGAACACGTCCAACTCCGACCGCACCGCCGCGAGCGCGCCCGAAGCCGCGAACGCGATCAAGCCGAGGAACTCGAGCGCGGTGAGGATCATTACTGGTCGAGCAGGCCACCGCGGTACGCCAGCAGCGCGGCCTGCACCCGGTTCGCCGCGCCGATCTTGGACAGGACGGCCGAGACGTAGCCCTTGACCGTGGCCTCGGACAGGTGCAGGCGCCCGCCGATCTCCGCGTTGGACATCCCCTGCCCGATCAGCCCGACGACCTCACGCTCCCGCTCGGACAGCGACGCGAGCAACTTGCGCGCCGGCTGCGCGGCCCGCTGCTCGTCCCGATGTGATTGCACCATCCGCGCCGCGACCCCGGGGTCCAGCACCGCGCCACCCCTGGCGAGGTCCCGCACGGCCCTGAGCAGCGCCGCCGGATCGATATCCTTCAGCAGGAAGCCGTTGGCCCCGAGCCTGAGCGCGAGACTGACGTAGTCGTCGATGTCGAACGTGGTCAACATCGCGACGGTCGGCGGATCCGGCAACGCGAGGATGGCCCTGAGCGCGCGAATACCGTCGTCAGGGGCCCGCATCTTGATGTCGAGCAGCGCGACGTCAGGGTGGTACCGCCGGGCGACCTCGACCGCTGATCTCCCGTCACTCGCCTCGCCCACGATCTCGATGTCGGCGGCGCCGGACATCATGGCACGCAGGCCCGAACGGACCAGTTCCTCGTCGTCGGCGAACATGAGCTTGATCAACGAAGCCCTCCGGCAGCCGGGGGAGCGGCGTCTCGCGTCCCGTTAACGAAGATTACCTACTGTTGTTCAGGGTTTCGAAACCAGACACGTACGAGTGACCCGTGCGGGTCATCTGTGTCGATCTAGGCGTCGATTCAGACCCTGTTTCGCTGAGGTCGAGTGTGCGTGCTCCGGGACGGATCCGCAGGTCGAGTGTCACTATGCGGCCAGTGGCCGGGTTGCGCGCCGTGCTCCCCTGGCGGCTGCGGCGCAACCGCCGTTCGGGGCATCCGCCCGGTTCACCGAGCTGGCCCCTCACCCGTTGAGCCCTCATGCCCAGTCGGAGCGGCCACCCGGTAGCCTGTACATGGCAGTACATGCCCTCGTAGCTCAGGGGATAGAGCACCGCTCTCCTAAAGCGGGTGTCGCAGGTTCGAATCCTGCCGGGGGCACTCTCACCGATGTTTCGTTCGCCAACTGGGTCGCCGACCACACTGATGGCTTCGCCGAACCAAAGTGCCTGGAACTCTCCCCCGTGGGGAAGCCTGACTCGCTCGGCCGCCGTGCTTTCGGTCATCGCGGCTACCTGGCGAACTTCCGGATGAAGTCGTTCGTCTCGTCGTCCGTGGAATAGACGCACACTCCCTGCATGCCCCGTGTCATGAGCACCTTGTAGGTGTTCCGGACCAACCGGTCGAACCTCACGGGCTCGGCCTTGTTCACCGACCCGTCGAAGGAAAAGTCGCGGCGCGCGACCCACTCTCCGTTACGGATGACCAGGTCGTCACCGAAGATGGCCCCCGCCCAGTCGTACTCGAAGCCCTGGGCCGTGTAGATGCAGCCGACCTGCCCGAAACCCTCCGGCTCGGACGCCCACAAGGAAGCCGAGGGAACGCCAGGCACTTCGAATCCTTGTCTGGCGTTCCACGGACGACGCCATCCGCCGATCTGGACGTCGTCGAGCAGCCGCAGTTCCCCATCAACCGTCACGGGGTCGTGCCACTCCCAGCAGAAACCGGCCGCCATCCTCGCCGTGCCGGAGAAGGTTTTGGCCTGACGGAGAAGCCAGCTCTCCAGTTCATGAGGTGATCCGGCGGAGTCCACCACGTACTCGTCTTCACTGCCTTCGACCAACTCCGACCACACCACGGGCGGCTCGGAGCCGAGTCCCAGCATGCGCACAACCCACTCGTCGAATTTCGCCGAGCCACCGCACCGGTATTGACCGTCGAGGCTGATCTCGACTACCTCGCACCCTTTCCCTTCGGCGATGGAGATGATGTCGGTCTTGGTACCGATCTCACCCGGCCGCACCACCTGGTGTTCGTCCAAAAGGAACAGTGGCACCTTCGCCACCTCGATGAGCTCGTCGATCTGGCTCCGCACCTTCCCATGAAGATGGGCGGGCATGCCCCGCACGCGGTGCGCTTCATCGCAGATCAGGACATCGAGAGCATCCGCGGGCTCGCGGCGGAACTCGTTGAAGTACTTGAAGATCTCGCCGGAACGTTCCTCGTCCCCTGCCACCTTGTCCCGCAAGGTCTCGGTGAAGGCGCGTGATCCGGTCGCGTGCAGTGCTTTTCTCTTCTGCCTTGCCAATGCGGCGAGTAGCGTCACCGCGATGGCGCTCTTGCCGGAGCCCGGCCCACCATTGACGACAACGACCTTTTTCCGTTTGTTCTCACCATCGGACTCGGCCTCGGCCACGGCGTCGAGCACTGTTTTGTAGGCGACCTGCTGCTCATCGAGAAGAACGAAGTCGTCTCGGGCGACAAAAGCGTCCGCAGCGGTCTTCAGCAGGTTCCGAGCCGGCGCCGGCGGAGCGGAGATCAATTCGTGAGCGGCGGCCATCGCCGCGCCGGCGGTGGCCGGGTCGGCGTCGAGTACCGACCACAGATCGGAAAGCAGATCCCCTTGCAGATCCGACGTGTAGAGCTGGCCGAAGTCGTCGTACTCGAATTCATCCAGTGTCCACTCTGCGTCGCGCACGGCATTGTGCATGTAAGCGATCCCTTTGACCTGCCCGGGAACTCGCGCGAACGCGGGGACGAAGTCGAGGAGCTGACGGCAGTACCGCCTGACCTGTTCCGCCGGGTGCAAGTCCGGCTGCCGTCTCCCGCCCCGAGCTTTCACCAGACCGGTACCGACCGTCTTCGCGTCGCTCCACTGCTTCAGCTCGACGAGCACGTAGGAGGGGCTCTTGGTTTCCGGGTGAACCCCGCAGAGGATGGCGTCCACTCGCTTCGGGCTGTACGGAAGCCGGTACTCGAGCAGCACCTGCACGTGTCCGAGGCCGGCGGCGCACAGCATCTCGGCGAGTACCGGAAGGCTGCGCCTCCAGGAACCGATTTCACCATGCTGTTCGGACGCCTTGTAGGTGACGCCCACATGCTTGGCGAGCTCTATGACAATACGTTCGTGCTGAAGTTCTTCGCGCAGTTCGTACGCGGTCTTGCTGACCGGCAAGCCACCCTCCCCAGGGCCGTTCCCGCCTCTTGGCCTTTCGCGCGATTGCGTGAAGGCAAGAATCACTCTAGCGGGTTATGATCGACTGCTGGGGAGCAGCTGAGCGCCCCACGCCCAGGGGAGGGACGAGTGGCTCTTGCACGCGGCAGCGCGGCCGATCTCTTGATCGATGCCCGCGCGGGTCACCTGCACACCCGGTTGAAGGAGCAAGCGGGCTTCGTGTTCGGCAGCAGGATGGGAACCAGCGAGGTGATCTCCTGGCAAAAGAGCCTGCCCATCCTGTTCACAGATCTCGTGGACGCGGGTCTTGGCGACGTCGAAGTCCTCCTCGAGCATCAACTACCGCACAGTAAGCAGCGCATCGACGTCGTGCTGTGCGGCGTTCATCCTCGTACCGGACAGAGCTCGTTCGCCTTTATCGAACTCAAGCAGTGGTCGAAGGCCGAGTCGTACCTGTCCGAGGTGGTCAACGTGGCCGGGCTCCCGGGACGGCACCTTCATCCGGCCGAGCAGGTTCACCGGTATCGCCAGTACTTCGTGGACCACACGCCAGCGCTCGTGGATCGGCCACAAGCGGTGCACGCCATGGCATACCTGCACAACGCGCGTCGGACGGATGTGTCCGGTCTCCTTCAGGACAACCCTCGCCCCAGCTGCCGGCTGTTCACCATGGATGACAAGGCGGCCCTGCGCGACCACCTCAACGCCGTGCTCGACTCCGCGGTCGACAGGCGAGCGAACGTGGAATCCGGCGACGAGTTCAGTGCCTTCACCCACCGCCCCACCAAGCCGTTGCTGGATCTGGCCGCCGCCGAGATCAAGGACCGCGAGCAATTCGTTCTCCTGGACGAACAGAAGGTCGCGTACGAGCTGGTACTGCAAGCGGTTGAGCGGTCTCGGGCGGCGCAAACGCGCACGGTCGTGATCGTCGAAGGCGGCCCTGGATCCGGCAAGAGCGTGATCGCTTTGAGCCTGCTCGGCGAACTGGCTCGTCGTGGCCTCGCCGTCCACCACGCGACCGGTTCGAAGTCGTTCACCTCGACCATGCGCAAGTACGCCGGACGCGGCAGCACTCGGGTCCAGGGGTTGTTCAAGTACTTCAATGCCTACGTGGGTTGCGAGCCTCGCGAACTGGACGTCTTGATCTGCGACGAAGCGCACCGCATCCGGGAGAAGGGCGTCGACAGGTTCACGAAAAAGGAGAGGCGCGATCGCGCCGATCGTCAGGTCAACGAGCTCATCAACGTGGCGACCGTTCCCGTCTTTCTCCTCGACGAGCACCAAGTCGTGCGACCAGGAGAAATGGGCTCACTCAAGGAGATCACCACCGCGGCGCGCGCACTCGGTTGCGAAGTCGAGGTCGTCCGGCTGCATGATCAGCTGCGTTGCGGCGGCTCGGTTTCCTACGACACCTGGGTCGCCAGGCTGCTCGGGCTCGGTTCCGCCGAACCGCCGATCGCCTGGAGCAAGCTCGCGGGTCCCCTCGACGAGGGCATCACTTTGACTACCGCGGCGTCACCAGAGGCGCTCGAGTCCTGGGTACTGCACCAGCAGGCCCAGGGTGGCGGAGTCGGGCGGCTGGCCGCCGGCTTCTGCTGGCCATGGAGCAATCCGGTCAAGACACCCGATGGACTTCGGCTCGTAGACGACGTCCAGGTCGGTGCGTGGAAGCGGCCCTGGAACGCGAAGGGCGAGAAGTCGGTGCCGGACGTACCCGAATCCAGCTACTGGGCGACGGACGAACGCGGCTTCGGCCAGGTTGGCTGCATCTACACCGCTCAGGGTTTCGAGTACGACTGGTCAGGCGTGATCTTCGGCAAGGATCTCGTGCGCCGAGACGGCATGTGGCATCCGGTGCGCGCGAACTCCAAGGACACCGAGGTCAAGAAGGCCGACGAACTGCACTTCGGCGCGCTGATCAAGAACACGTACAAGGTCCTGCTCACTCGTGGGATGCGCGGGACCGCGATCTTCTCGGAAGATCCCGAAACCCAGGAATTCCTGGAAGAGATGACTCGGTAGCCCGGTCGAGACCGGCAGGGCACCATCACAGCCGGTATCACCGTAGTCACGTTCACTAAGGGAGGATTCGTTGGGCGTACCGGACTACCAATCCCTGATGGCCCCGTGCCTACATGTACTGGCAGACGGGCAATCTCTGCCAGTGCGCGCGCTCCGTGACGCGGTCGCAGAACGCTTGAAGGTCACGTCCAGTGACAGGGAGGCGAAGATCCCCAGCGGATCGTTCGTCTTCGACAACCGGATGCACTGGGCGATCACCTACATGGCGCAGGCAGGCCTGGTTACTCGGCCCCGGCGCGCGGTAGTACAGATCACCGACCGCGGCAAGAATGTCTTGCGACAGCATTCGGACCGCGTCGACAACACCGTGCTCGCGCAGTTTCCGGAGTTCACCGAATTCAAGAGCCGAAGCAAGGAAACCACCCCAGGCTCGACGGAAGCCCAGGAGAACGCCGACACCGTCCCGCCCGCTGAATCCATCGCCAACGCGGTCAAGCTCGCTCATACCGCGCTCGCCGACGAACTCATCGAGCGAGTGCGTGAGCGTGATCCGGAATTCCTTGAGCATCTCGTCTTGCGAACGCTCACCGCGATGGGTTACGGCGGAAGCCACGGAGCTGCGGAGCACCTGGGGCGTAGCGGCGACGAAGGCCTAGACGGCGTCATTCGACAAGACGCCCTCGGCCTCGACCGCATCTACGTCCAGGCCAAGCGCTATGGCAAGAGCCGAGCCGTCGGACGACCCGAGATCCAAGAGTTCGTCGGTGCGCTCCATGGCGCGCAAGCCGATCGGGGCGTCTTCATCACCACCAGTCGTTTCACCCCTGACGCCCAGCAGTTCGCCGAGCGAATCCAGGCTCGGGTCGTTCTGATCAATGGCATCGAGTTGGCGCAGCTCATGATTCGCCACAACATCGGTGTACAGGTCCGCGATACGTACGTTGTCAAGCGTATGGATGAGGACTTCTTCGAAGACGCCTAGCGGGAGCGGTCAGGGGGTCACCAAACCACAAGAACCGACACGCCATAATTCCGTGATCGATTCCGTCGGCGACGCGGCCGTGTGGGTTATTCTTCAGGGCCCGTCACAGGTCGGCGCTATCGAGCTTGGCGATGAATGATGTCTTGCGTTTGTGCTGGTCTCGCAGGCTGTCCAGGTAGATTCCGAAGCCGGTCTCGTCGTCCGTGGCCCGGTAGGCGTCACGGAGCTTCCGGAGCATTTTGATGGCTTTGCCATACCGGTACTTGTCGGTACTGACGTCGAGTCGTTGCTGGATGAGCCGTTGCCATGGCTCGATGACATCTCGTGGGCGGGCGGGTTGGCGTAGCTCGATGATCTGTTGCCAGCGTGACTCGAAAAGAGCGTCGGCATGGCTGGCTGCCGCCTGCCATGCTTCGTCCAGTTCGCCTTCGTCGAGGAGTACGCCGATGAGGTGGTCGACGAGGGCGGGCTGTGCGGTGGTGGCGTCACGAAGCCGCTCGATCGCCTTGTCTCGCAGGCCGACCCAGTCGCCGGTGCGTTGAGTGGTGCGGCGCAGGTCGGTGTAGTGGGTCTGGGTGGGGTACTGGTCGAACAGCTGCCATCGGATGGCGAGAGCTTCGCCGGTGGCGCCGCGGTCGAGCAGCAGATCCACATAGACATCGCGAAGCTTGCCTTTGTCGATTGGGTTGCCGATCCCCAGTCCACGTAGTGCCCAGTTCTCGGCGTCAACCGGGCGCCCGGCGTTTCGTAGCGCGTCTACGATCTTGCGGTATTGGGATGCGGCGTAGAGATCGGTAGCCAGCACCGTGACGTAGTGGTCGACGTCGCCTGAGATCTCGGCCAACTGCTCACGCAGCACGCGGATCCCGAATGGTGTCTTGCCGTCCAGTTCCGGCTCAGCAGTCTTGGCGCTATCTTCGACCACGCGGGCCAATTCAGCACGGCCTTTATCCCCCAACGCTTCCGCGTAATCACGTAGTTCGAAGTCCGGCCAGCCCGGCCCATCAAACCGCAACTTCACCAGCCACGCTGCCAGCCGCTTCGGATCGGGCGGGGCCGCCGAGCAGGCCCGCGCGTGCACATTCATCAGCGCATGAAGGTAGGCGGACGAGTCATTCATGTACATCAGCGCCGTCGTCACCAGGTCGACCGCGCGGCGCGCGAGAGCAGGCACAACCGCGGGCTCGCTCTCGATCAACAGTTCACACGCGGCGACAACTTCCATCGCGAGCTGGGAATACTCGCGTCGCCCGTGGTGCGGATGCGTCCGACGATCTCGCCGGAGCCCATCGATCAACCGACGTACTCGCTCGACTTCCACGCTCGCCATGCCTGCCATTCAACACCGACGAATCAAACCGGTCCGCGTGGTGGCTACCCTGGCGCATCGACGACGTAACACTGTGGACGGCGAGGGAAGCGATGAGCGAATACCAGTACTACGAGTTCCTCGCCATCGACCGGCCCCTGGACGAACGTCAGCAGGCTGCCGTGCGTTCCCTGTCCACCCGCGCGACGATCACCGCCACCAGCTTCGTCAACGAGTACCACTGGGGCGACTTCCACGGCGACCCGAACCGGCTGATGGAGCGCTACTACGACGCGCATATGTATGTGGCCAACTGGGGAACACACCGGCTCATGCTCCGCCTGCCGCGTCGCCTCCTGGACCTCCACGCAGTCGAGGACTACTGCGTCGACGACCATCTGTCAGCCCGGACCACGGACCAGTTCCTCGTGCTCGACCTGACGAGCGAGGACGAATCCGGCGACTTCGGCTACGAGGCCGAAGTAAGACTGTCAGCCATCGTCGGAGTCCGCGCTGAACTCGCGGCGGGCGATCTCCGGCCCCTCTATCTCGCCTGGTTGGCAGGCTACGGTGTCTGGGAGCGAGACGAGTACGCCTTCGAGCCCAGCGCGGACGACGACCTTGAGCCGCCCGTGCCGCCCGGCCTGTCCACGCTCACCGCGCCGCAACGAGCGCTTGCCGACTTCCTCCGCCTCGACGACGAACTGCTCGAGAGCGCGGCCCGGACGAGCCCACCGCTCGCCGAGCCCGCGGATGATCCCGGCCAACTCGCTGCTTGGGTGACAAACCTGCCGCTCGCCGAGAAAGACCAGCTTCTGCTACGCGTCGTCGAAGAGCACGGAGTGTCCGTACGGATGGAGCTGCTTCGCCGGTTCCGCGACGAACGCACCACGACCATCACCGCTCCACCACGGCGAACCGTGGCCGACCTTCTCGACAACGCGGCACGGCTGCGGGCTGACCAGGAGCGCTGTGAAGCCGCCCAGCTTGCCGAGGAGGAAGCGCGCCGCGAGCAGGCACGTGCCCTCGCCCGCGAACGGCGGCTGGACGAGCTGGCCCTTGATGAGGATGCAGCTTGGGCGCGCGTCGATGCGATGATCGCTACCCGAAAGCCTGGTGAGTACGACGCCGCTGTGACGCTGCTCAGCGATCTCCAGGCCCTCGCCGAACGCGATGGTCGCGGTGACTTGTTCAGGGAGCGAAGCATGGCGCTGCGTCAAACGCACGCTCGCAAACCAAGTCTCATCGAACGGCTAGACCAGGCAAACCTTTGAATCGCTCGGAAAGGTGTGGCATGGATCTTGCGGCTGAGTAAGCGGGAATAGGCTGTCCGTATGCCCGGCTTGGACAAGTTCGACATCGGTGACATCGCGATGGCTCTGCAGGATCAGGTCGACTACGAGCACTTTCACCTGGTCGACCCGCAGACAGGCGAGATGGGCTACTGGACACAGGAAGGCGGGGTAGACGGCGAGAATCCGATCGACCTCGACGAACTGGACCTGGTCGTGATCAACCCGCTGCCGTCCTACGTCTGGTACCAGGACATGGCGGACTTCGCGGAAGGCATCAGTGACGAACGAGCTGGCCGACGGCTGGAGAGGGCCATCCGCGGCAAAGGCGCCTTCCGCCATTTCAAGGACGAGCTGCACGAGGAATATCCAGAACTTCTCCCCGTCTGGCACGCGTTCAGTGACAACCGCGCGAATCGTCGCGCGGTGCGGTGGCTTGCCGACAATGCCCTTGTCGACCATGACACCGCTGACCGGTTCGCTGTCGAACACCCAGATCCTGACCTGCCCTGAAGCTCAGCGAGGCTCGGAACTCGCCGCGACGCTGGCGGGGGTTCAAGGCGTGCTGACCAGGCGTCCGGAGGGGCAGCGCCAAGACTGTCGGTGCTCTCTCCATAATGGGATCGTGACCGCCGACCAGGAGCCCCAGCCGTTCGCGCACCTGAGTGCGCCGAACGCGGCGCTCTATCGCGACGTCCTCTTGACGTTCGCGCGGGCGAGGGACCGGTTCATCGTTCACATGCGTCCGGAGGACGTCGCGGCGGACTTGGGCAGGCCGGGTGACATAGAGCAGGTCGCGGACGCGCTGGACAAGCTGGTCGAGTGGGGCAACTTGCGGGCCGATCCGGATACGAGCCGGGTGACCAGTGTCGCCGACTTTCATCGTGCTCGGTACCTCTACCAGCTCACCGCGGCGGGCCAGGCCGCTGAAGAGGCACTCGCGGTTTATGACCAGGCGTTGGGGCGCCGGGGTTCGCTGCAATCGGTGGCGCTGGAGGACATCGCCGCGCAGCTGCGGGCGCTCGTGGAGCTGGCGGGAGCACAGGAGCTTGACCCCGCGAAGGTGCATCTTCTTCTCTTGGCCCTCGCCGAGCGGTTCACCGGGCTGGCCGACAACGCGCAGGCGTTCATGGCGTCGCTGCGTCGTGTCATCGATTTCGCCGACGGGGACGTGGAGGCGTTCGTCGCCTACAAGCAGCGGCTGATCGACTACGTCAACCGGTTCATCGCCGATCTTGCCAACCGGGGTGCGGAGATCGCGACTCTGCTGGGCAAGATCGAAGAAGCCGGTGTGCGAGAGCTGCTCATGGTGGCCGCGAAACGCGAAGCGGCCGATGTCGCGCCTGACGATCACGAGAACGCGGCCGCCATCGAAAGTTGTTACGACACTTGGCGAAATCGGTGGCGTGGGCTGCATGACTGGTTCGTCTCCGCCGACTCTCGCCGTCAGTCGCAGGCGCGACTTCTACGCGGAGCCGCTGTCACGGCGATCACCCAGCTCATCGACACGGTGGCCGCGCTCAACGAACGTCGTTCCGGGCGTTCCGATCGCTCGGCGGATTTCCGGACGTTGGCGCGGTGGTTCGCCCAGGCCCCGGACGACAACGCGGCGCATCGTCTGTGGCGGACGGCGTTCGGGCTCGGTTCGGCGCGGCACCTCACGGTCGACAACGAAACCGTTGCCGCGTGGGAGGAAGAGCAACCCGCGCCGAGTACGCCGTGGCGGCAAGCGGCCGGGGTGCACATCAGCCCGCAGTTACGCCGGACAGGATCCTACGAGCGGCGCGGTCAGCCCAACCGGGTTTCGGACCGCGCGGAGCAGCGACGGATCCTGGCCGAGCAGGCGGCTCTCGAAGCCGAGCAGGTCGCCGCGGCGCGTGAGCGGTTGGCAACGCCTGGACCGACACGGCTGTCGGCGCTGGGTGAGCTCGACGCGCGGGCGTTCCGGCTGTTCCTCGGTCTCCTCGGCGACGCACTGTCCTCCCGTGCTCCCGGCGATCATGAAGTCCGGACCACCACGAGCGACGGCACGATGGAGGTTCGCCTGACCCTCGTGCGTGGTGGCGGAACAGTGCGCATCGAAACCGAGGACGGGACTCTCCAAGGGCCGGAGCACCTGATCGAGATCCTCGACCTGATCGGGAACGGCCGGGTGGAGGCGATCGCGTGACCGTGCTCGCCGAGGAAACCGTCGCGCAGAAGCGGAAAGCCCTGCGGGCGCTGCTCGCCAAGCCGTTGCTGACCGCGGGAGCGGACGACGAAGTACTGCGGTTGGTCCGGCGCCATGCGGCGGATCTGCGTGATTGGCTGGCCACGGAAACGGGCTGGCGGCTGCTGGTCGGCGCGGAATCCGCGCGCTTGTTCAAAACCGCGCCGACCTTGACCGACCCGACCCATCCGGCGAGGGACGGTAAAGGCAAACCACCGTTCGGCCGCCGCAGGTACGTCCTGCTTTGCTTGGCGCTGGCCGTTTTGGAGCGAGCCGACGCGCAGATCACCCTCGGCCGTCTCGCCGAAGGCGTGCTCGCCGCCGCGGGTGAACCGGAGCTCGTCGACGCCGGGGTGTCGTTCACGTTGAGCAGGCGCGACGAACGTTCGGATCTCGTCGCCGCGGTCCGGTTGCTGCTCACGTGGGGTGTCCTCGAGCGTGTCGCCGGCGAGGAAGACTCCTACCTGAGCGACAACGGAGACGTCCTGTACGACGTACAGCGCCGAGTGCTGGCCGCGCTCTTGACCAGTGGCCGCGGCCCTTCCACGATCAACGCCGCCGATTTCGAAACCAGGCTCGAAGAGCTTGCCCATGAGCCCGTCGCCGATACCGATGACCTGCGCAATCGAGCCTTACGCCACCGGCTCACCCGCCGCCTGCTCGAAGATCCGGTGGTCTACTACGAGGAGTTGGCCGACGACGAGCAGGCGTACCTGGCCAGCCAGCGGCACGCGATAACGCACCGGATCGAGGACGCCGTCGGTCTGGTCGCCGAGGTCCGCGCCGAGGGCATCGCGATGGTCGATCCCGACGACGAACTGACCGACGTGCGGATGCCCGAGCAGCGCACCGACGGCCACGCCACCCTGCTCGTCGCCGAGTACCTCGCGGCACGGAACGGGCCGGTGCCCATCGAGCGAGTGCTGGCGTATGTCAGGAAGATCGCCCGCGAGCACGCCTCCTACTGGCGTCGCGGAGTCACCGAAGAAGGTGCTGACGAGGAACTCCTCGCCATCGCGTTGCACAAGCTGCGCGCCTTGCGCCTCGTGGAGGACTCCGCGGGGGATCCGCCGATGGTGCGTGCGCTGCCCGCGATCGGCCGCTATCGGCTCGACGCGCCCACCATTCGGGAGAGGAAGACCGGGAAATGACTTTGCCCGTCCCGGACAGAGCCCGCTGGCAACCGCTCAGGGCCGGCCTGGTCGACCTGTTCTACTACGACCTCGAAGAGTTCCATTTCCACGATGGCCGTTTGTTGTTGCGTGGCAACAACGGAACCGGCAAGTCCAAGGTGCTCGCGCTCACCCTGCCGTTCCTGCTCGACGGCGAACTGTCGGCACACCGGGTGGAGCCGGACGGCGACCGCAACAAACGCATGGAATGGAACCTGCTGCTCGGCGGGAAACATCCGCACAACGAACGTCTCGGCTATACCTGGCTGGAATTCGGCCGTGCCCTTCCCGACGGGAGCGCCGAATACCGCACGATCGGCTGCGGGCTCAAGGCCGTCGCCGGACGCGGTATCGCCAGGCATTGGTTCTTCGTCACCGACCAGCGCGTCGGCCGTGACCTCTCCCTGGTGAGCCCGACCCGGGTGGCGTTGACCAGGGAGAAGCTCAAGGACGCCGTCGACGGGCATGGCCTGGTGTACGACACCGCGTCGGAATACCGGCGTGCGGTGGACGAAGCACTGTTCGGACTGGGGATCCACCGCTACGAAGCCCTCGTCAATCTGCTGATCCAGCTTCGACAACCGCAACTGTCGAAGAAACCGGACGAGAAACTGCTGTCCCGAGCGCTCACCGAGGCACTCCCGCCGCTCGACCCGGCCCTGGTGGCCACGGTCGCGGAAGCGTTCCGTGGACTGGACGAGGAGCGGGAAACCTTACGCGCCCTCGCCGAAGCGAAGACGGCGGCGGAACAGTTTCTCGGCCATTACCGACGCTACTCCCGGATCGCGGCCAAACGCCGTGCGGCTCCGGTGCGGCACACCCACAGCAGGTATGAACAGCTCGGCCGCGAGCTGGGTGAGGCCGAGGCCGCTTACGAAAAGGCCACCCTGGCCCTCGAAGGAACACAACGGCTGCTCGACGATTTGACGAAAGTGAAAACCCAGCTGGAGGCACGACGTGCCGCGCTGCAGAGCAGTCCGGAAATGCGGGACGCCGAAGCTCTGAAACAGGTGGGAGGAGAGGCCGACAGGCTCAGCAAGTTCGCCGCCGAGCGAGAGCGTGACCTGACGTCGGCCGTCGCCAACCTGCGACGCCGTAAAGAGCAAGCCGAAACGGCACGGCGAACGACCGCCGCCGACGTGGCGGTTTTGGAGCAGGCCAAGGGCATCGCACAGGAGGCCGCCGAGGCCGCGTACGTGGCCGAGGGACATGCCGCCGCCGTCGCCGACGAAGATGAGCGCGCCGGGCAGGCGCTCATCGAACGGCAGACCAACGCTGTGGACCAGCTGCAGCGGCTGCTCGACGCCGCGACACAAGCCGAAGCCGCGTTGCGTTCGGCACGCGAAAGCGTGGACCGGATCACCGCCGAACAGCAGGGCGCCGCCGAGCGGATCACCGTGGCCGAAAAGGCCATCGTCGAGCACGGTGCGGCGCTCGTCGACTCTTATCGCTCCTATTTGGCCAGCACGGAACAGTTCAGACTGTCCGATGTGGACGATCTGCTCGATGCCCTCGACGCGTGGACCGAGACCCTCGCGGGCGCGAATCCCGCCGCATCGGCCGTGGAAGAAGCCGTGCTACGGGCAACCGCCGAATTCGGTCGCAGGCAAGCCGCCCTGGACGCCGAGCGAACAGCGGCGGAGAACGAGCGACGAGCGATCCTCGACGAGATCGCACGGCTCGAGGCAGGCGGGCACGACGCTCCGCCAAGGCCGTACACCCGTGACGAAGAAGCACGAGTGGGCCGCCCTGGCGCGCCACTGTGGAAAGTCGTGGACTTCGTCCCGGGCGTCGACGCGGATCATCAAGCCGGACTCGAAGCGGCCTTGGAGGCCGCGGGCATCCTGGACGCTTGGGTGACCCCGGACGGTGAACTACACAGCACCCTGACCGGAGACATGGTCGTCAGGCCTGGCGAGGCTGCACCGGCCGGTGGCCTCACCGCTGTGCTCGCGCCGGCGGTGGACCGAGCCGACCCTCAAGCCGCGGCCCTTGCCGACGACGTGGTCGAAACGGTCTTGCGCGCGATCGGTCTCGGCCCCGTCGCGGACACCTGGGTCGCGGTGGACGGCAGGTTCGCCGTCGGCGTGTTGAGCGGGGCGTGGCGTAAGGACACGGCCGGTTATCTGGGTGAGGGTGCACGCGAAGCCGCACGCAGGGAACGGATTCTGAGGCTGCGCGAAGAGAGTGCCTTACTGGATCAGCGTCTCGCCGCGGTGGCAGAGGCCGAATCCGGCCTGGCCGCCCAGCGAGCCGCCCTTACCTCGGAACACCGTGTTCAGCCGAAAGACAACGATCTCCGCGACGCTCATGTCAAACTCGCCGGCGAACATGAGGCCAAACGCCGGATCGACGTCCGCCTCGGTGAAGCCGTCGTGCTTTCCGGCGATTGGTCCGACAAGGCCGAGCACGCTCGCGGAAGGGTCATCGAATTCGCCGGCGATGTCGGTCTGCCAACGGATCTCGAGGAACTGGCCCGAGTTCGCGAAGCCCTTGGTGACTACCGGGTCGCCTTGGCCGGGCTTTGGCCCGCGGCGCGGGCACTGGCTCGGGCCCGCGCGGACGCGATCAAGGCCGAAGACGAACTGCTGGCCGCTGCCGAACACCACGGCGAAGCGCAGGAGTCGGCCGTCACCGCCCGCACCGAAGCCGAAATCGTGGCGGAACGCCACCGCGTCCTGGTCGAGACCGCGGGTGCGGGAGTCGATGAGCTCTATCGGAAGCTCAACGTGGTCGCGACGGACCTGGATGAGCGAGACGCCCGCGAAAAGCAGGTGCGCAGAGACGAACAGGTCGTGCGCGAAGAGCGGGGTACGGCCAACGGGCGGCGCGAGACACTTCGCGACTCGATCTCGACTGCCGTGGCCGAACGTGACCAGGCCATCAGTGAGCTGCGGGCCTTCGCGACGACAGGACTGTTGACGACGGCCATTCCCGAATTGGACTTTCCCGATCCTGGCAAGGAATGGGCGCCCAACCCGGCCGTCGCCCTCGCCCGGGCCGTCAACGCCGCGCTGGACGGCGTGGACGACGCGGACCGGCCTTGGGAGCTGGTGCAGCAGCGCGTGTCGGCCGAGCACAAGCTGCTGACCGACGCGCTGTCCAGGCACGGCCATTCGGTCGGCATGACCGTGCGGGACGGGATCATCGTCGTCGATGTGCTTTTCCAAGGGCGCACTCAAGACATTCCGACGCTGGTGGCCGCTTTGGAGGTGGAGAACGAGCAGCGGGCGAACCTGCTTTCGGCGAAGGAACGCGAAATCCTCGAGAACCACCTCATCAACGAAGTGGCGGGAACGTTGCAGGAATTGATCGGTAACGCCGAGGACCAGGTCCGGTCCATCAACAGCGACCTGGAAGCCCGGCCGACGTCGACCGGAATGCGCCTGCGGTTGCAGTGGCGTACTTCGCGGACGGCGCCCGACGGCCTCGATCGAGTGCGGGACCGGTTGTTAAGGCAGATCGCCGACGCCTGGAGTGCGGAAGACCGGAGCGCCGTCGGCCGGTTCTTGCAGGAGCAGATCAACCGCGAGCACGCCGAGGACGCGGCGGGCGGCTGGGTCGAACAACTGACGCGTGCACTGGACTACCGGAGTTGGCACGAATTCGCGATCCAGCGCTACCAGGACGGACAATGGCGGTCGGCGACCGGCCCGGCCTCCGGCGGCGAACGGGTGCTTGCCGCGTCGGTCCCGCTGTTCGCTGCGGCATCCTCGTTCTACTCGTCTTCGGCCAATCCCCACACCCCACGTCTTGTCGCGCTCGACGAAGCGTTCGCCGGCGTCGACGACGACTCACGGGCCAAATGCCTCGGCCTGCTCGCCGCGTTCGACCTCGACGTCGTGATGACCAGCGAACGCGAATGGGGTTGCTACCCGCAGGTGCCCGGTCTGGCCATCGCACAACTCGCCCGGCGCGACGGAATCGACGCCGTGCTGGTGACGCCCTGGCGGTGGAACGGCCGCGAGCGTGTCCAAGAGCAACGACCGATCCCCTACGTCCCGAGTGCCTGATGGCTGATCTCGACCGCCTCCGCAGGCTCTTGGGTGGTGAAGAGACGGCGTGGCTGCTCGATCGCTTGCGCCGACGGATGGTCAACGGTAAGCCGTTGACCGGAATCGTCACTCTCGGCTCGGCGACACAGGACCAGCGCAGGGCCATCGAGCGGTTGCTCGGCCGCCGGGCCGGTACTGGTACTTCCCTGAGCGTTTCTCTCGATGAAGTCGACGCGGTGCTCCGTCGCAGCGGTTCAGCGCCGGACGGGCTCGCCGATGCCGCGAGGCTGCTGATCGGAACCGTGCCGGACCGAGTGAGGGAAGCCGCGGCTTGGGCGGCGGCGTACGTGCCCTTGGACGAGCTGGTCGTACGACGTCCGGCTTTGGTGACGTGGCGCGGCTGGCTGGACGCCACCGGCCTCGTCCGGAGGTTGACTTCCGATCCGGAGAGCGCTTCGACGTTGATCACCGCTGCGGTCCGCGTACTCACCGAGTTACCCTCGGAGGGCATCGCACTGGGCCGTCTCGCGGCGGAGACCACGGGCGACGCGCACGGCCTGGATGACGGGCGCCCCTTGGCGACGATCGTCCTCTCGGCGGCGAGAGTCCTCCGTGGCACCCCACCGGCAGGAGACGGAACAGCAGGCGAACGCCGTACTTCCTGGGCGGCGGTGGGCGTCCACCGCGACGAGCTGTCCTCGTCCGTGTTGTGCCTCGGTTTGCCGGGCAGCACCATCACGGTGACCGGCCGCATACTGGCTTTGGCCAAGGACGCCGGTGAACCTTGCGTCTTGACGCTTCGCCAGTTGAACGCCGCGCGGCTCGGCGTCGAAGCCGGGCTCGTGTCGGTTTGCGAGAACCCGATCGTTCTCGCCTCAGCGGCCGATGAGCTGGGGTCCGGCTGTCCTCCTCTCGTCTGTGTCAACGGCCAGCCGTCGGCCGCCGTGTGGCGGCTACTCGATCTGCTGGCGACCGACGGTGCCCGGTTCAGGTATCACGGCGATTTCGACTGGGGCGGCATCCGGATCGGCAACACCCTGCGGGACCGGATTCCTTGGGAACCTTGGCGTTTCGACGCTTCCGCGTACTCCGCGACGAGCGTGACCGGCGGTCCGCTGACGGGAAACCCGGCGGCCGCGGCCTGGGATCCGGAACTACGGCCGGCCCTCGAGCGGCGTGGTGTCCGCATCGAAGAGGAACTGGTCCTCCCTGCCTTGCTGGACGATCTCCGCTAGGCCTCGTGGAAGTCGTCGAGGCGGTGCGCTTCGGCGGAGGCTTCGGTAGCCGCCAGCCAGTGCGGATAGGTGACGTAGACCAGTTCCGCGTCCTCCTCGGCCGCGTAGACGACCTCGGTGCCCGCCCGCAGGTAGATCACCTCACCCGCCCGAGCCGTCACCGAGCCCGAGGGACCTTCGACGGTGAAGATTCCGGAGGTGATGACGAGGGCCTCGTCGTAGGTCATCTTCCAAGGGTTCTTCTCCCCCTTCCGGTAGCGCCCGAAACCGACGGACATTGCCGCGCCGCTGTCCTCAGATAGGACGTCGGCAAGGAAGATCTGCTGGTCAATCCGCTGAAACCAGGTCGAAGCGCCTGCGCTCGTGAAGTGTTCGACGGACATCCAAGTCTCCTTAAGTGGAAGTTTCTCCGCTTAGTTAAGCGGAGAAAGTTCCACTTGTCCACCGACTAAACTCACCGCGTGCTTCCCATCGCAGGATCCGGACCGGTCGAGCGAGCGGACGCGGCTCGCAATCGGCAGAAGATCGTCCGGGCCGCGGCCGAGCTTGTGGCGACCAAGGGGGTCGAGGGGCTCGCGTTGGACGAGGTCGCGGCGGAGGCGGGCGTCGGGATCGGGACCGTGTACCGGCGGTTTCCGGACAAGGGCGCGCTGGCACAGGCGCTTCTGGACCAGAACGAGCGCGAGTTCCAGGAGGCGTTCATCAGCGGGCCGCCACCGCTCGGGCCAGGTGCACCCGCAGCCCAAAGGCTGAGGGCGTTCATGGACGCGTACGTCGACAGACTCGAAACGCACGGGCAACTGCTGATGGTCGCGGAGACCGAGACACCGATGGCGCGGTTC
Source organism: Amycolatopsis sp. cmx-11-12 (assembly GCF_046269425.1). Lineage (NCBI taxonomy): Bacteria > Bacillati > Actinomycetota > Actinomycetes > Pseudonocardiales > Pseudonocardiaceae > Amycolatopsis > Amycolatopsis sp. cmx-11-12. The sequence continues at coordinate 56,115 of NZ_JADNQM010000018.1, forward strand.
GTGACCGGCGCTTACCGGCTGCACCGCAATCACCTGGTCGCGTTGATCAGCGAGATCGATCCGGGCGCCGACGCGCACTTCCGGGCGGATGCGTTGCTCGCGCCGCTAGCAGCGGCACAGTACGCCCATCAGCGAGGAAGCGGCATGACGACGGAACGCATCAAGCGCGGCCTAAGGAACCTGTAACCGATACGCCAGACGGTAGGACAACCCACCGAATCTGAAGTTTCGGGCTTCGATAACTACTATTTCCGCAATTGCATGACATGCAGGCAAAGCTTGATCAACATGCAATACTCCCCGAATGGGGAACAAGCTTCCTGAACCACAAGGGCAGCAGCGTGAGGTCGTCTATCTGCGAGGCAAAGGACATTGCGTCGCACTGGGTGTGGCCGGTAGCGGAAAGACGGTCATGGCGGTTCGGCGAGCCCGTTACTTAGCGACAGTACCTGGCCTGGGCGGACCGACCTTGCTCATCACCTTCAACGGAGCCCTGGTCACTTACCTGAAGAGTCTGGTGGACGAAGGATCCGGTGTCACTGTCGAGCAGTATCATGTGTTCGCACGTCGTGCCCTTCGCGAATTTTTCGCGACGAACCCACGGATCTGCGACTTCACTACCAGGGACAACTTGATAGCGCGCGCCTTAAAGGATGTTCGACTTGGCGCCACCGAACGATCCGCGGCCTTCAGGAAGCCTGTGCGGTTCTTCGCGGACGAGTTCGATTGGCTCACCGGCAACGGCATCGACGACTTCGGCGATTACTTGAGCGGTGAGCTCGAACGGGTCGGACGCGGATCGAACCTACTCAAGGCGGACCGGCTAGTCGTTTACAAGGTCTACCGTCGGTATCAGGAGCTCCTCGCCAACGCCGGCTTCGATCTTGACTGGTCGAGCCTGGCAAGCGAACTCTTGCGCACCTTGAACAGCGAAGTGGCTATGCACGGCTACCGACATGTCGTTGTGGACGAGGGGCAGGACTTCACCCCTGAAATGATCCGGTCGCTAGCCGCGTTGATACCTGAAGATGGCTCACTGACCTTCTTCGGTGACTACGCGCAACAGATCTATGGAAGCCGGATGTCTTGGAAGTCTCTCGGGCTCAAGGTCACCGGTGGAAGGCTGGTGCGGTTCGATCGCAACTATCGCAACACTCGCCAGATCGCACAGCTCGCGAAGGCCATATCCGATCATCCGAGGTTCGGCGACGGGATCGAACTGGTGAAGCCGACCGCCCCCGTGCGCAGTGGTAAGCCCCCTCTCCTGACCGACGTCGGCTCTGACATCCGGCTGATCGAAGTCGCAGCGCACTTCGCGACGAACCTGTGTATCGATCGGAATACCCAGGCGAAGGATCAGCGCGTGGCGGTGCTCTCCAGGGATGGTGCACTCACCGAGCGAATCGCCAGGCTGGTGGACCGGCAGCGCACAGTCAAACTGCACAAGGGCATGACGAAATGGGACCAGTCCCCCGGCGTCTACTACGGCCCGTACAGCGAGGCGAGGGGACTGGAGTTCGACACCGTCGTACTCCCATTTCGCGCCGAGGACGAGAAGCCGCCAGAGGCCAGCATCCAGGCTTTTGGACTGGAGGAGGCACTAGTGCGACAAGCGCGCGAGTTGTACGTCGCTGTGACGCGGGCCCGCACCGACGTTGTCCTCATCCATCACGGCCAGCTGACAAGCGTGCTTCCCGAAGCCGAGTCGGGCATCTACGAACTGATGAGCTCATGAACGAGGTCATGAGCGAAGTCAGACGGCGAGGGATCAGCAGGTTGTGTCACTTCACCAGGGCGGCGAGCCTGGCGCACATCCTCGCGAGTGGAACCTTGCGAGACGTCGAGGACCTGCGAGATTCCGCTGAGGGCTACCGCCCGACCGACGATCGACGGCTGGACGGGCACCTCGGTCATATCTCCTTCAGCCTCGAATACCCGAATTCCTGGTACTTCAAGGAGGCTCGCAAGCGAGACGATCAGTTCCTCGAGTGGGTGGTGCTGACAGTGGATCCAGTACTGCTGGACACACCGGGCACCAGATTCTGTCCACACAACGCCGCAAGGCATTCCGGCAGCGGAATCCAGGACGGCCTCGACGGCTTCAACGCGATGTTCGCCGATCGCGTGGGGTTACGTCTACGCGATCCCGAGCACCCGTCGTGGTGGCCGACGGACGATCAAGCGGAGGTGCTGATTCCAGGCCCTATTCCGGTCAGCGCGGTGCGGAGTGTGATCCTGCAAAGTGCGGATCAGGCAGCGCTGGAAGACTTCCGCCTTGGCGAGATCGGGCTGCCAGCACACCCGCCGTTCGTGATCGCACCAGACCTTTTCGAGACCGACAAGTTGTCGTCGCAGGTCAGAACGGGCTTAAGGCCGATCGAGCTCGCGCACGGAGATCTCTACCGGCCCAACACGTAGAACCCCGTCATCCAGCGGGACGCACCGCTTCCCACCGCGACCCCGCAAAGCCCGGAAAGTCCCAGGCGGGTAAACGACGTCCATCCAAGCGCAGGGGTTCGCGGGCCGGTGGACCTCGAACCGCACGGGACCGTCACCGGAGTCCAGCGTCACCGCGGCCGAACGATGCGCCGGGTGGTTGAAGTACCGGTCCCCACCAGCCCCAGTCCCGCGCGCACCACGACGTGGTCGCGCGAGACCGGCACCTGGTCAGCACGAGGACCGTCGGAAGGACGGCCCTCGTAGGCGTGCGCGCCGGACACGTGCAGCGCGACGATCAGCGCTCGCCCAGCTGCCATTCCGGCCGCACGTAGTGGCAGGTGTAGCCGTTGGGGATGCGCTCCAGGTAGTCCTGGTGCTCGGGTTCGGCTTCCCAGAAGTCACCGGCCTGGGTCACTTCGGTGACGACCTTGCCTGGCCACTTGCCGGAGGCGTCGACGTCGGCGATCGTCGCTTCGGCGACCTGCTTCTGGGTGTCGTCGATGTAGTAGATCGCCGACCGGTAGCTGGCGCCGAGGTCGTTGCCCTGACGGTCACGCGTCGTCGGGTCGTGGATCTGGAAGAAGAACTCCAGGATCTGGCGATAAGTGAGCTGCGCCGGGTCGAAGACGATCTCGATGCCTTCGGCGTGCGAGCCGTGGTTGCGGTAGGTCGCGTTGGGCACGTCACCACCGGTGTAGCCGACCCTGGTGGAGACGACTCCGGGGTGCCGGCGGAACAGGTCCTGCATGCCCCAGAAACAGCCGCCCGCGAGAACAGCCTTGTCCGTCACTGTAGATCTCCTCTGGTCGTTGATATCCAGTAGAACGCGCCAGGGCGCCCCTGTCATCCCCGTCCAAGTGTGACGGAACGCTTACGCCCACCGTGCGTCTCACGGTGTGTGAAGCTCCTTCTCGCGGCCCTGGCACTTCTGCTGGCCGGCTGCACGACGACGCAACCCGCCGCCCCGACGCCCGAGGAGGCCTTCCGGTTCGGCGGGATCTCGATGCCCGCGAGCGGCAAGGTGCTAGAGACGAAGTCCGAGAGGGGTATCGACGTGATGTACCGCGTCGTTCTCACTCTTCCGGCGGAGGACGTGCCCGAGTTGCTCAAGGCGTCCAACTTCGCGCCCGGGGTCATGGAGGACGACCGGCTCATCGACGGTCGTCGCGTGTTCCGCAAAGTCACCGTCGACGGGACCACAGTGCGTCTCGAGCTGTTCACGACGTGAGTACGCAGCGTGAAAAAGATGGGCCGTTCGGACTCGCCTGGGTGACCCCCTAACGTGTAGCTCCACGCATCAGTGCCGGAGGTCGCATGGATCCGATCCGTGTACCGCCCGAAATGTTCCGTTTCACCGACGGCAGCAGGTCCGGGCTTCCCCTGGCGATCCTGCACGCCTTCGGTGAGGCGAACGAGCGGCTCGTGACGGCGCTCGGCATCGACGACCTCCGCCCGAGGCTCAGGGAAGTCGGCTGGCTGGAGACGCTGGACGACGAAGAGCTGGTCAAAGCGCTGGACCAGCTCAGGAACCAGGGCCACCTCGACGTCGTCCAGAACCACGCGGGCGACTACCGGACGGCCTCCGAGTACGAGCGTCGCAATCTTCAGTACTCGCTGACCCGGCTCGGCGAAGCGGCGTACGCGGGTGTGGTCCGCGCGAACGAAGTGCTCAACGCGACGGGCGCGCTTCAGACGGCCACCCTCGACGCGCTGGGTGAGCGGCTCGGCGAACTCGTCAAGCAGCTGGAAGACGGCACCGACCGGCGCGTGTTCAGCACGCTCACCGAGATCGAGAGCCACCTCGAGACGTTCCGGGACAACACGAAGCGGTTCAACGGCGACCTCCAGCGCCTGCTGCACGCCGAAGCCGACCTCGCGACGTTCCACGAGGTCAAGGCGTCCACGGTCGCCTACCTACAAGAGTTCCTGAACGACCTGGAGCACCACACCCACACCATCGCCACCCGCATCAAGGAAATCGACGAGTACGGCGTCGAACGCGTGCACCGGCGTGCGCTCAACGGGGCGACCTTGCCGAGCGCGGACTCGCGCTGGCTCGAAGTCCGCAAGGCCCGCTGGGACGGGCTTCGCGCGTGGTTCCTGCCTGAAGACGGCGCGACCCCGCGGGTCGAGGACCTCCATCTCCTCGCGCGGCGGGCGATCATCACGCTTCTCCAGGTCCTGGACCGGATCACCGAGTCACGGCGCCGGGCGAGCAGCGCGGTCGCGGATTTCCGTGAGCTGGCGCGGTGGTTCACCGTCGTCCCCGCTCAGGAGGACCTGCATCGCCTGTGGTCCACCATGTTCGGGCTCAGCTCCGCGCGGCACGCGCACTTGGCCCACGCGGACCCGGAGGTCGTCAGCACGACGGCGTCCTGGCTCGACGCGCCACCGGTCGAGGTGTCGGAACTACTCCGGTCGGCGGGTCGCACCGAACGGTTCACCAGGACCGGAAGGGTCCGTGACGTCTCCGCGATCAGGGCGGCGAGGGCGGAACGAGCCGTGGAAGAACGCGCCGAACTCGAAGCGGCGTGGAGCATGCTCGACACCGGCGGGGTCGTGCGGCTTTCGGCGTTCGAGAAGCTGGACCACACCGTTTTCGAGCGGCTGCTGGACCTGCTGGGGCAGGCGCTGGGCAGCACTCCCGGCACGGGCGGCGCCCGGCGGAGCACGACGTCCGACGGCCAGATCGAGATCATCCTGCGGCCGCCGCCGAACGGCGCGGTCGCGCGCCTGACCACCACGAGCGGCGTCTTCCGCGGCCCCGACTACGAAATCGAGATCAGCACGGCCGGAGGCGGTGCGTGAGCCTCACGAACCAACTGGTCATCGCGGAGCGCGAAGAGGTCGCACGCGGGATCCGGGCGATGCTGGCCACGCCGCTGATCGGCGAACGCGGCTCCCCCGAGACCTTCGACCTCATCCGGCGCCGCCGCGAACCCATCCGGCAGTGGTTCGACTACTACTGCGGCTGGACGCTCACCGTCGAACCCAGGCTCGGCTACGCCCGGCTGGTCAAGGTCCGCGCCGCCGCCGACCCCAGCCGTCCCGCCCGGCGGCTGCGGTCCGGCAGGCCGGCGTTCGACCGGCGGCGCTACGTCCTGCTGTGCGTGGTCGCGGCCGAACTGCTCACGGTGCCGGTGACCACGATCGGCCTGCTCGCCGACCGCGTGGCACGGGCGAGTGCCGCCGACGACCTCGTCACCACGTTCGACGTCACCGCGAGGGCCGAGCGCATCGCGTTCGTGGACGTCCTCAAACTGCTGGAGTCCTACGGCGTCCTCACGGTCGCCGACGGCGACCCGGAGTCCTTTGTGGACGAATCCGCGGCGAAGGCACTGTTCCGGGTCGACGCGACCTTGCTGCTGCGCCTGCTCGCCGCCCCGGTCGGGCCGTCGCAGCTGGCCGTGCCCGCCGACGACGTCGCCCTGCGGTTCGAGGAGCTGCTGGACGCGGTGTCGTACGAGCAGCGCTACGGCCTCTCGTCGGGGCGCCACGAGGACACGCCGAGCGCTTCCGACGTCCAACGGAACCTGTGGCTCCGGCATTCGGTCTTCCGCCGTCTCGTCGACGATCCCGTCCTCTACTTCAGCGAACTGACCGCCGAGGAGCGCGCGTACCTCGGGTCGCCGACCGGGCGCCAGTTGCTGCGCCGCGCCGCGGAACAGGGCGGGTTCGTCCTCGAAGAACGCGCGGAGGGTGTGCTGCTGGTCGACGTCGACGGGCTGGCCACCGACGAGAAGTTCCCGGACGACGGCAGCAACGCCAAGGTCGCCGCGCTCCTGCTGCTCGACGCGCTGGACGAGCCGCGGACGACCGACTACCTGCGCAACGCCACCGCCAAACTGCTGAAAAAGTTCCCGCGCTGGGCCAAGACCTACCGGGGCAAGGACGGCGTGCGACGGCTGACCGTGGACGCGCTCGCGGTGCTGACCGGTTTCGGGCTGGTCCGCGTCGAAGCCGAACTCGTCCGGCCACTCCCGGCCGCCGCGAGGTACACCGACCGAAACGAGGAGGCGACGTGACCGTGACGAGGTGGATCCCGTCCCGGGCGGGCATCCTCAACATCTGGCGCTACTACGACGAGATCTTCGAGTTCCACGACGGGCGCCTGCTGCTGCGCGGCCCCAACGGGAGCGGGAAGTCCAAGGCACTGGAACTGCTGCTGCCGTTCCTGTTCGACGCGAGCCTGCGCGCCAACCGGCTGTCGACCTTCGGCACCAGCGAACGCAGCATGCACTGGAACCTGATGGGCGAAGGCGCTTCCGGCGCAACGCGCGTCGGTTACGTGTGGCTCGAATTCCGCATGGGCGAGGACAAGTGGTTCACCTGCGGCGCGCGGCTGCAGGCGAGCACGCACACCAGCACGGTGCACGCCGACTTCTTCACCACCGGACTACGCGTCGGCGCTCGCCTGCCGCTGGTCAACGAGGCCGGTCAGCCGCTGACCAAGAACGCGCTGGAGGAGCACCTCGGCGAACGCGGGACCGTGCACGCCGGCGCGGCCGAATACCGCACCGAGATCCGCGCGAAACTGTTCCCCGGCTTGAGCGAGCAGCGATACGACGCGCTGATCACCGCGCTCCTCCAGCTGCGGATGCCCAAGCTCTCGCAGCGGCTCGACCCGAGCCTGCTGTCCAACCTGCTGTCCCGCGCGCTCCCGCCGTTGGGGCAGCAGGAGATCGCGGATCTCGCCGAGGGTTTCGAACGGCTCGACGCGCAGCGCGAAAAGCTGGGTTCGCTGGAGACCGAGGTCGACGCGACCCGCGCGCTCGCCGCGCGGCAGAAGACCTACGCCCAGCGTGTCCTGCGCGCGGGCGCCGCGAACCTCATCACCGCGACCGCCGAACTCGACGGGCTCGCCGCGGCCGCGCGCCGGTCGGCCGAGGAGTACGACGAGGTCGCCGCGAGTAAGGAAGCCGCCGAGGAACGTGCGGCGAAGCTCGAAAAAGACGTCGAGGAAGCCGAAGCCCGCCTCTCGGGGCTGACCGAATCCGAGTCGTACCAAAAGGGCCAGGAACTCGACAAGCTGCGACAGCGCGCGGTTTCCGCGAAGGAGCAGGCGGAAACGCTCCGCGCGGACGCCGATCGGCTCCGTGCCGAAGCGGACGCCGACGAGGAGCGCTCGCGGGCGGCGCGACAGGTCGCGAAACGGCAGGCCGATCTCGTCCGCTCCCAGGAGACCGAGGTCCGGGCCGCCGCGACCCGCGCGAACCTGGCCGGGGTACACGACGAACTCGTGGCCGGACTGGCGGAACCGGTCCGGCTCCGTCCGCTGTTGCAGGCCGCCGTCCGCGGCAAACGCGACCAGGTCGAGACCCTCGGCCGGGCACTGGACAAGCACGAACGCGCCGTCGGCCGCCGTCACCAGGCCGAGGCGGAGCTGGACCGGGCGAGGTCGGATTTCTCGGCCGCGCAAGAGAAACTGGACCTCACGTCGGCGACACGCGAACTCGCGCTGAGTGATCTGCGCACCCGGCTCGCCGAATGGGCGATCGGCTGCCGTGAGCTGCGTTTCCCCGACGCGGAAGCGCTCGTGCGGGAAGCCGAGGCGGAGGTCTCGCTGCTGGGCAAGATCAGCGCGGTCGCCGAGACCGTGTTGGAGGACATCGTCCGGCAGGAGGCGGCGACCGGTGCCGCGCTGGCCACCGCGCGCACCGAGCACGACGAACTCCTCGTCGAGGCAGGCGTGCTCGAAACGGAGGACGTCCTCGCGCCCGCGTCGCCGAAGACCCGGACGGCGGACCGGGCCGAGATGAGCGGCGCCCCGCTGTGGCGGCTGGTCGATTTCGCCGGTTCCGTACCGGAGGACACGCACGCCGGGATCGAAGCCGCGCTCGAAGGCGCCGGGCTGCTGGACGCCTGGGTGAACTCCCACGGTGTCGTCGACGGGCACGACGTGCTCGCCGAGACCGGGACGCTGCCCGTGGCGTCCGGCCGTTCGCTCGCCGACGTCCTCGTGCCGGAACCCGACGCCGGGGTCGCCCCGGCGAAGATCCGGCGGGTGCTGGAAGTGATCGCCTTCGACGACACGCTGCCCGCGGGTCCCGCCGCGATCGGCGCGGACGGCGGCTGGCGGATGGGCAGCCTGTCGGGCAGCTGGGCGAAGGAGGCCCCGGCCTACATCGGTGCTTCCGCCCGCCTGCACGCCAGGGAGCGCCGGATCGCCGGACTGCGTGACGAGATCTCCGGTCGCGAGAAGACCATCGCCGAACTGGAAGGCGAGCTGGCCGCGCTGCGCGGCAGGCGCGAGCTGATCAAGATCGAACGCGCCGCCCGCCCCAGCCATGAAGATCTCCTTGCCGCGACTGGAGAACTGACCACGGCCGAGGCCGACCTGACCGCCGCCGACTCCACCGTCCGGCACCGCGAGGCGACCGTTTCCGCGCTGGAGGTCGAAGCCAAGACCGCGCTGCACGAGCTGACCGGCCAGGCTTCGGAGAGCGGCCTGCCGACCGAACGCGCACTGCTGACCGCGCTCGCCACGGCCTTGCGCACCTACTCCGACCAGGGCGAGAACTGGTTGTACGAACACGGGAACCTGCTCACGGCGACCCAGCGGGCCGAGACGTTCGCCGAACAGGCGGAGCGTTCGGAGGCGAACGCCGCCCGCCGAGAGGACGAGGCTTCCGAGGCGGAGACCGAACGCGCCAAGCTCACCGCGAAGCTCGACGCGATCGAGGGCACCGTCGGCACCGGCCAGCGCGAGGTGCTCGCCGAAATCGACGGCCTGCGCACGAAACTGCGCGAACTCGCCGACGAACTGCGCGCGGCGAACGCGCGCGCCAAGGAACTCGCGGTCCGGCTGGGCGCGCTCGGCGTGCGGCGCACGACCGACGCGAGGGCCCGCGAGGACGCCACCGCGAAACAGGACGCCGCCGCGCTCCGGTTCCGGAAGCTCGCCACCGGCGTCTTCCCAGCCGACGGCGGGATCGAGGACCTGCCGAAGTTCCAGGCCACCCTGTCCGCCTCCGAAGGGGTGCGGGCGGCCCTCGACACGGCTCGTCTGGTGGCCGCCGCGTGGCCGTCCGTGCCGCACGCGCCGAGTAACCTCGGCGAGGCGCTGCACCGGCTTTCCGAGGCCGTGCACACCTGCCGGAACACGCTCAGCTCGCGCGCGGAACTCGATCTGGAGACCGACGAGGACGTCCAGATCTTCACCGCCGTCGTCGACGGGCTGCGGGTCGGCGCCGCCGAACTGCTGAAGATCCTTTACGCGGAAGCGGAACAGAGCAGGCACGAGATCACCGGTCGCGAGAGCGACCTGTTCGACAAGACGCTGACCGGCGACACCCGCCGCCATCTCGCGGCCAGGATCCAGCAGGCAGGAGACCTCGTCGACGGGATGAACGCGCGCCTGGAACGGGTGCGGACCGCGTCGAGGGTCGCCGTCCGGCTGGTCTGGCAGTTCTCCCCCGACCTGCCGCCGGGCACCAAGACCGCGCGGGACCTGCTGCTGAAGGATCCGGATCAGCTGACCACCGAGGACCGCGAATCACTGCACAAGTTCTTCCGCGAGCGCGTCGAGCAGGCGAAGGCGGACGACACCGCGACCAGCTGGGAACAGCAGCTCGCGCAGGTCTTCGACTACACATCCTGGCACCGGTTCGTGGTCAAGGTGGACCGTGCCAACGGGGCCGGCTGGCAGCTGCTGACCAAGAAGCTGCACGGCGCGCTTTCCGGTGGGGAGAAGGCGATCGCGCTGCACCTGCCGCTGTTCGCCGCCGTCGCCGCGCACTACCAGGCCGTGCCGGAGGCACCGAGGGTGATCCTGCTCGACGAGGTGTTCGTCGGCGTCGACACCACCAACCGGGGGCAGGTGTTCGGCCTGCTGTCCGCGCTCGACCTCGACCTGATGCTGACGTCCGACCACGAGTGGTGCACCTACGCCGAACTCAGCGGCGTCGGGATCCACCAGCTCATCACCGGTGGCGACGGCGACGACGCGGTGACCACCGCCCGGTTCACCTGGAACGGCCACGACCTCCAGCCCGCCGGGCATTAGCCTGAGCGGCCCCAAAGCCGGTCGCAGCGGGGCCCATTCCGCGGTTCGTCCTTGTGCGGCGCGGGATGGCTCACTACGTTCCCATCGGTGGCGCCGACGGTAGTGCGGATCCAGGTGCTGGGTTCGCTGCGCGTGTGGCACGGCGGTACGGAACTCGAACTGGGCCCACCCGGCCGCCGGGCCGTACTGGGCTTGCTGGTGCTCGCCGGCGGCGAGGCGATGTCCAAGCAGGACCTGATGGACGCGCTCTGGGGCGAACGGCCGCCACGCAGTGCGGTGAACGTCCTCCAGACGCACGTCAAACACCTTCGGCGGCTGCTGGAACCCGACCGCCCGGCCCGATCCGGGAGCGAGATCCTGCCGCACGTCGGCGGCGGTTACGCGGTGCGCTGGGACGCTGTCGACGTCGACCTTCCCCACGTCCGCAGGCTCGTCGCCGAGGCGAACGACGCCCGGCGCGACGGCGAAACAGGCCGTGCCGCGGCCCTTTTCGGCGAGGCCCTGCGCTGGTGGCGCGGCAAACCGCTGGCCGATCTCCCTTTGCTCGCAACGCATCCGAAGGTCGTGTCCCTGGCCGCGGAACGCCGTTCGCTGCTCGCCGGGTACGGCGACGCGATGCTCGCCATCGGCGCCGCCCGCGAGGTGCTGACGGAACTGGTCGAAGCCGCCGCGGATCAGCCGCTGGACGAACCCGCACAGGCCCGGCTCATCCGCGCGTACCACGGCGCGGGCCAGCGGGCGACGGCTTTCCGGCTCTACCAGGAGGTTCGCGAGCGGCTCGTCGAAGAACTGGGGGTCGAACCCGGACCCGAACTCCTCGCCGCGCACGCGGCCCTCCTCGATGAAGGGGAACCGCCCGCGAACCCGCGTCCCGCCGCTCGCGTCCCGCGGCAGTTGCCCGCCGAACCACCCGGGTTCACCGGCCGGGCCATCGAACTGTCCATTTTGGACGAACTGGTGCCGAGGGCGACAGGTTCCGGTGGCACGGTGGCGATCGCGGCCGTCACGGGAACCGCGGGTGCCGGGAAGACCGCGCTCGCCGTGCACTGGGCGCACCGGGTGAAGAACCGGTTCCCTGACGGGCAGTTCTACGCGAACCTGCGCGGCCATTCGCCCGCCCCGTCGGCGACGGCACTCGAAGTGCTCACCCGGTTCCTGTCCGCGCTGGAGGTCCCCGCCGAACGGCTGCCCGCGGACACCGAGACCGCGTCCGCGCTGTACCGGACGTTGATGACCGACCGGAAGGCCTTGGTACTGCTGGACAACGTCGACACCGCCGATCAGGTCCGGCCTTTGCTGCCAGCCGGACCCGGCTGCCTGGTGCTGGTGACCGCCCGCGACCGGATGACCGGCCTGGTCGCCCTGCACGGCGCCCGGCGACTCACCCTGGACATGCTCGATCCCGGTGAAGCACTCGAATTGCTCGCGCGGCTGCTCGGCGCCGAGCGTGTCCGCGCCGAACGCGAAGCAGCCGCCGAGGTGGCCGGACTGTGCGCGTATCTGCCGCTGGCCCTGCGGATCGCTGCCGCCAACCTCGCCGACAATCCCGGGAACGGCATCGAGGACTACGCCATCGAGTTGCGCAAGGGCAATCTGCTCGCCGCGCTCACGGTTCCCGGTGACGAACAGATCGCCGTCCGTACCGCCTTCGACCTCTCTTACTCGGCATTGCCCGCGGAGACGCGGCGATTGTTCCGGCTGTTGAGCCTGGTGCCGGGCAACGACATCGGCGTCGAAGCGGTGGAAATCCTCAGTGGTACGGACCAGGCGAGCCGGATGCTGGACACGCTCGCGGGCGCGCATCTGGTCGAGCAGCACGCGCCGGATCGCTACCGGTTCCATGACCTGCTCCGGCGTTATGCGGCCGATCGCCTGGAGTCACGGGAATCCCCGGCCGAACGCGAATCCGCCCGCCGCCGGTTGCACGAGTGGTACCTGCGTGCCGTCGACCACGCGGCGAAAATCGTTTACCCGCACATGTTCCGTATCCCGCTGTCCGTGCCGGACGGTCCTATTCCCGTCGCCGCGGCGGACTGGTTGGAGACCGAGCTGGCCAACGTCGTCGCCGTCGTCGAGGACGCGGCGCGGAACGGGCCGCGTCCGGTGGCCTGGCTGCTGGCCGACGCGCTGCGCGGCTACTTCTGGATGTCCTTGCGCCAGGTGGAATGGCGGGCGGCCGCCGGGGCCGCGCTGTCCGCCGCCGAAGAGGACGGCGATCTCCGCGCCCGCGCGGCCGCCCGGTTCAGTCTTGCCGACCTGAGTTTCCGTCAGGGGCGATACCGGGAGGCCGTCCGGCGCTACACCGGCGCGCTCGTGCTCGCCCGGCGGGCGGACTGGGTGGAGGCGCAGGCCGCGGTGCTGGGCAACCTCGGTTGCGCGTACTGGCAGTCCGGACGGCTTCCGGCCGCCGCGGTGCGGTTCTCCCGGGCACTTGAGTTGAGCAGACGAGCGGGCAGGCCCGCCGGAGAAGCCGTCGCGCTCGGCAATCTGGGGCTGGTCCATTGGGAGATGGGCGATCTACCGCGGGCGGCCGAGCATTACGCCCGCGCCCTGCGCCGGTATCGCCGGATCGGCTCGCGTTACGGGGAGGCGATCAACCTGAGCAACCTCGGGCAGGTGCAGCACGCTCGCGGCCGGGCAACCGAAGCGGCCGGACTGCTCGCCGAGGCGCTCACCCTGCACCGCGACGCCGGGAATCGCGCCGGGGAGGCGGAAACGCTCGGCAGGCTCGCCTCGGTGTACTGCGATCTCGGCCGTCTCACCGACGCGCTCGACCACGCGCGCGACGGGCTGCGGCTGGCGCGGGAGACCGGCGAACCGCGCGGAGAGGGCGAAGCGCTGGTCGCGCTCGCCGTCGTGCATCACCGCGCGGGGCATCGGCAGGACGCCGTCCGCCGGTACCGGCAGGCCTTGGCCCTGCTGCGGGAAACCGGCGACCGGTACCCCGAGGTCGACGCACTCATCGGGCTCGCCACCGCCACCGGCGACCTCGGCCAGGCTCGCCAAGCCCTCGCACTGGCCGAACGGGCCGGCTACCGCGCGCTGCGAAGACGGGCGTCGGCCGCTGTCGAGTCGATCCGCGCCTAGGCCGCGGCTATCCCGCTGCGGGTGTCGTATCCGCCCGCCGGGTCGAAGGTGACGACGACCCACGGGTTGACGCCGTGTTCCTTGCCCGCGTTGTCCCGGCAGGAGAACTCGCCCATGTCGTACGCGCTCCAGGTGACGCTGTCCGGAACCGGGCGCACCGATTCCTCGATCCGGCCCGCCCAGCGGCAGGCCACGTCGTGCACCCGCGGCGTCACCGACGGCTCGGCCCACGTGACCGTTCCGCCGTCCGCGCACCAGGAAAGACCGTAGGTGTAGGTCCACTTCCCCGGCGTTTCGAGGACGACCGGTTTGATGGTCTTGACGCCGGAGGCACAGTCCCGCGCCGCGTTCGCCTCACCTTCCGCGACGAACGTGAGGCCGGCGAAGAGAACCATCACACCGGCGGCGTTCTTGATCGTCATCGCTCCCCCTGAATCCGCTGTCCCCCCACTGTTCCGCCGATTCCCCGCGGCCGCAATCCGCCGGACGCCGGGTCCAATCGACGTCCAATGGTCGTCCAGAGCCACCGATTAGCTTGTGCCGCACAGTTTCTCCAGTGAGGGGAGTACGGATGAGGGCACGACTCAAGAAGGCCTTGATCGCTGCGGCCACCACGGTGACCGTCACCGCGGCGCTCGTGGTCGGGACCGCGAGCGGAAGTTCGGCACAGGCCGCCGGTCTGAAGGCGTACGCGATCTCGACGGACGGCAAACTGATGGCCATGTTCTCCACCGACAGACCCGAGGTACTCGACTGGGTCCGGCTCGTACAGGGGCTCACCTGCGGGGAGACGAGCCTGATCGGGATCGACTTCCGGGTACAGAACGGCCTGCTGTACGGCGTGGGGAACAAGGGCTGCATCTACACGATCAAGGTCCCGCCCCAGGCACCCGACGTCATCGTCACGAAGGTCTCGCAACTCAGCGTTCCCTTGTACGGCACGAACTTCGGCGTCGACTTCAACCCGGCCGCCGACCGGCTGCGGGTGATCAGCGACTACGGCCAGAACCTGCGGCACGACCTCGGCGGCCACACCACGGCCGAAGACACCATCCTGACCACGCCGCCGCTGGGCGGGCCCACCCGGGGCGTCACGGCCGCCGCCTACACGAACAACGACCTCAACCCCGACACCGCGACCACCCTGTTCGTCATCGGCACGAACAGCGACCAGGTGTTCGTCCAATCGCCGGCCAACAACGGTTTCCTGGCCCCGACCGGCGCGCTCGGCTTCGACACCGGCCCGCTCGCGGGCTTCGACATCTACAGCGACCTGACCAACGGCAAAACGGTCTCGGCGACCGCTTTCGCCGTACTCAACCCGCCGAGCGGCTCGCCGTCGACGTTCTCCACCATCAACCTGCTGACCGGTGCGGCGAGCAAGGTCGGCGTCTTCCCGCTGCCGATCGGGGACGTCGCTGTCGCACTCGACACGAACTGACGGGGTCGCGCTGTTCGGTGTTCGGTGTTCGGTCTTTGGCCGGGCACCGAACAGTCGTGGTCGCATGATCGGAAACTGTCGGCGACCGCTTTCGTTGTACTCAACCTGCTGGCGCGGCGAGCAAGGTCGGCGACTTCCCGCTGTCGATCGGCGACGTCGCGATCGCACTCGACACGAACTGAACGCGCCGAACAGTCGTGGTCGCATGATCAGAAATTGTCGGTGGCCGGTTGTAGGTTCCTTTGCGTGGACATTCACAAAGCCACCTCTGTGGCGCTACTCGAACACACAACCGACCCGAGAGTCTTGGAGGAAATCAATACACCGTTGAAGTTCTTGGATGACAGGGATTCCGTTGCTGTGGCAGTTGCGGCGTCGGAGGGGATCGCGCGGTTGGAAGCGGTCCGGTTCCGGGCGCTGGCGCAGCTGAATCGGCATCGTGAGGGCGCGCGGAGTGTGACGCAGGAAGTCGCCTTCGCACTGTCCGTTATGGACAGTCATGCGGGTGAGATGGTCGCTGCCGCCGACGCGTTGACCACCCGCCTTCCCCGCACCCTGAACCTGATGGATCAGGGGAAGGTGAGTGGGTTCGGGGCGATGAAAGTCGCCGCCGCCACCGCGTGGCTGTCGGACGAGGACGCCCTGGCCGCGGATGCTCTGCTGGAGGAACGGTTGCCGGGGAAGAATTCCGAGCAGATCCGGAAAGCGGCGAGTCACGCGGCGTCCACGGTGGACCGTGAGGGTGCGGATAAGCGGTGTGAACACCATCGCGAAGGCCGTCGGTTGGCAGTGCGGCAGGGTGAGACCGGGGTGGCGTCGATCGAGGTCGAAGACGGCCCTGTCGAAAAGGTGAACGCCGCCTACACCCGGATCGATCGTCAAGCACGGGCCCTCAAAACCGGCGACGAAACCCGCACCCTGGATCAGTTGCGTGCCGACGTCGCCCTCGACCTCCTCCTCGGCGGACAGGGCGGGGTGAGTGAACGCACGGAGGTATTCCTCTACATGGACCTGTTCACCTACCTCGGGCTGAATGATGACCCCGCGGAACTGGCCGGGCACGGTCACCTCCCCGCCTCACTCGCCCGGCATATCGCGACCGGACCCAACACCGTGCTGCGCCGGATCATCACCGACCCGTTGTCCGGGCAAGTGCTGGACCTGGGCCGGGACCGGTACCGGCCCACCGCGGGACTCGGCGAGTTCGTCCGGGTGCGGGATCGTGAGTGCCGAAGACCTGGCTGCCACCGGCCTGCCCAAGCCTGCGACCTCGACCATTCGGTGCCCTGGCAACACGGCGGCCACACCGACGCCGACGACCTCGTCAGCTTCTGCCGCCGCGACCACCGGCTGAAAGACGAACCCGGCTGGACCTACCAGCTCGCCTCCGACGGCACCCTCACCATCACCACCCCCACCGGGCGCCGTTACGACAGCACGCCCCCGCCCCTGCACGAACCCCGCAGCCGAAGACCTCTCGCCGACGAACCGCCACCGTTCTGACCCTTGTTGCCGAAAAACGGCTACAGGTCTTGTACGCGCGAGTCAGGCCCGCCACCGCCCACCCCGTTGCCGAAAATCGGCCACCGCTCTCCCGTACCGCTCACGAACGGACCCGGTGCTGCCAGCTGCGCGGCCGCCGGTCGTTCCACAATGGAACCGTTGTCCGTTGCCGATATTCGGCTATCGCTCTTCCTGTACCGCTCACGATCCCAGCGTCATCAGCGAACAGCTGTCACTGGACCGGCGACGTACAGTCGGTCCTCCGCTCGTTCTGAACCTATTGCCGAAAATCGGCTACGCATCCTTCCACGTCACGCACAGTCGTCGGTCATTTCATCAGCCGAACAGTTGTCACTGGACCGGCCACGTACGGTCGGTCCTCCGCCACCGTTCCGAGCCCGTTGCCGAAAATCGGCCATCGCTCTTGCCGTACCGCTCACGAACATAATGCTTCCGCCGGGTCCTATCGAACAAATCCATGCCGATTCACGAGGCACCTACGGCTCTCCGCGGTGCACGCGGCAAACGGGTCGAGTGGCTCATACACGAGGCCGGGATCCAGGGCCGACGCACCTGGACCACGATCCGTGACCCGCGAGCGGATCCCAGCCCGGACCACCGGCCCGACTCATTGCCGATAAACGGCGATCACCGCCCTAGCACCGAACCCAAAACCACGCACGAGTCCACCCACGGTCTGAGGCCACGAATCGGACCGTGAGCCGATCCGCTCCCGCGCCCGGATCGGCAGGCTCACCGGCATGGAAACCGACTACGTCTTCCCCGGCCGCCGCGTCGCCGCGGTCTCGATGGTCCTCGGCCCGGTCCTGCTGCTCACCGGCACACTGTTGCGGGCGCGCTTCACTTTCTTCTTCCCCGACCAGCTCAGGGCGATGAGCGACCATCCCGGCCTGATGACGGCCGCCTACACGTGTTTCCTGGCGGGCAACGTCCTGCTGTTCCCCGCGATCATCGCGCTCGCGACGAAGATCGGGCGCACCAAGCCGGCGCTGGCCGCCTGGGGTGGCCTGTTCGTCCTCATTGGACTCTTCGAGCGGACCTTCCATGCCGGGATCGACCAGGCCGCGATGGGGCTCGCCACCCGGCGTGGCGCTGGTTTCGCCGAGAGCGTGGTCAGTGAGTCATATCAGGATCTGCATCTGTTCAGTTTCCTGTCGTTCACGATCATGTTCGGCTGGTACGTGCTGGCCTTCGCCGCCTATCGCGCGAAAGCGCTCGGCGTCGTCCAGTCGATCGGGCTGGCGACGATGGGACTGCTGCCGCTCGGCGTGTTGAAAGGAACCGAAATCGTGTCGATCATCGGCACCGCCGGCCTTTGCGTCGCGTTGGTTCCGGCCGGTATCGGCGCATTTCTGGAAAGTCCCAAACCGGGCCGCCGGACGGTGGTGATCGCGGCGATCACCGTTCCGGTTCTGGGCGCGCTCGCTTTCGCGAGCTCACTCGGCTGAGGCTTTCCTCAGGCCAGCCGCGCGGGCGTTTTCCCTTTTCTGTCACCGGATTCGTGATCGCGCCCCGCCGGGAGACAGCTCATCAGCAGTACGAGACCCACCGCACCGAGAAGCATGTGCCCGGCGAGGATGCACAGCCCACAGAATCCGATCCACAATGAGATCTTCATTCTCAGATGGTAGGGCGGTTCTCAAGGGAGGGGTCCGGACTTGGGGAAGACTTAAGGTCTCCTTTGGGCAAAGGGTCTGTTCGGAGTACGCGCGTAATGCGCCACCAGAGACACCGTCGCGGCGAGGAAGACCACCTGCATCAGGCTCCGCGGCACCAGTTCGTCCACCACCGACGTCACCGGCCCGTTCAGCGCCTTGTACACGTTCGCCGGGAACATCCCCAGCAGCAGAACGGTCAGCCCGGCGGCCGCCCACGGCGCGGTGCGCGACCACAACACCCCTGCGGCGCCCGCCAGTTCGAGGACACCGGTGACGGTGACCAGCAGCGCGGGCGCGGGCAACGCGGGCGGCACCATCGCGACGAGTTCCTCGCGCATGCCGATGAAATGCGCGAGCCCTGTCGTGACGAACAGTGCCGCGACACCGCCGCGCACGGCCACCGGCCAGGGCTTCAGGCGCCGGACGCCCGCCAGCCCCAGCAGGGACAACGTCGCCGTGACGGCGGCCAACATCAGTACGGGTACGAGACCGGGATCCATGACCAAACCCTCCGAGCAGCGAAACTTTCCACTGACAAGATGCGCTGTTGCGGGCCATCTTGTCAATGACTAGATTCATCGGCATGAGTCCGTACCACCACGGCGACCTTCGCCGGGCCGTGCTCGACGCCGCCGTCGCGGCCATCACCGAACACGGTCCGGCTGGGATCAGCCTCCGCGACCTCGCCCGGCGCGCGGGCGTCTCGCACGCCGGGCCGGTGCACCATTTCGGTGACAAGGCCGGAGTGCTCACCGCCCTGGCCGCCGAGGGATTCGGACTGCTCGCGGACGCGCTCGCCGCCGCGGGCGGACGCACGCGGGACTTCGCCGAGGTCGGGGTGGCCTACGTGCGGTTCGCGATCGAGCATCGCGCGCATTTCGAGGTGATGTTCCGCCCCGAACTCCACCGTGCGGACGACGCGGCGCTGGCCGTCGCCCGGGACCGCGCAGGCCTCCTGCTGACCAGTGGCGCGTCGTCGGTCAGCGACGACGCGATGGCTGGAGTCGCCGCGTGGTCGCTCATGCACGGCTTCGCGAACCTGTGGCTCACCGGCGCGCTGCGTGCCGAACACCTCGAGGATCCGGACACCGCCGCCCGCGCGATCGCCCGGATCCTGTTCCCGTGATCAGACCTGAGCGGTGGGCATCACGGTGATCTGCTGGACGTTGGCCCGCGCCGGGAGCGACGTCAGGAACGCCACGGTCTCGGCGATGTCACCCGGCTCCAGCCAGGTCAGCGTCTCGCGCACACCGTCCAGCCACTCGTTCGCGCCGGCGTCGGTGACGTGGCCTTGCAGTTCGGTGTCGACCAGACCGGGCTCGACCACCGCGACGCGCACGTCCTTCGGGCCGAGGTCGGCGCGAAGGTTCTTCGACAGGTGCGTGACGTACGCCTTCGAAGCGACGTAGACGGCGAAGGAGGGGAAGATGGCCTGCGCGCCGATGGACGACGTGTTCACCAGGTCGGCGACACCCTTCTCCGCCGCCGAAGCGACGAGATGCGGGACGAACGCGCCGATCGAGTTCATCAGGCCGGTCATGTTGACGTCGATCATGCGCTGCCAGTCACCGGTCGCGAGTTCGTCGATCGGCGCGGCCAGCATCACGCCGGCGTTGTTGAACAGCAGATCCGCCCGGCCCAGTTTCGCTTCGACCTCGGTCGCCGCGGCGCGCATCGCGTCGGCGTCGGCGACGTCGGCCGCGATCACCAGCGCCGTTCCGCCGTCCTGTTCGATCTCCTTCGCCAGTGTCTCCAGCCGGTCCGCCCGCCGGGCGATGAGCGCGACCGCGGCACCGGAGGCGGCGAGCCGCCGCGCGGTCGCTTCGCCGATTCCGCTGGACGCGCCGGTGACGACGGCGACCCTGCCGGAGTGCCGTGCCTGGGTGTTCGTCATTTGTCTCTCCTCAGTGGACTCGCTGTCGGCTTCCGGAATCCAGGAAACCGGCTCGCGCGGAGAGCTGGCATGGCCTGCTCGACCTGGGTCCGCCAGTACCAGTCTGTTACCTGATCATCGCGGTCCGCGGACAAGGAGCGGCCACCGTGAGCCGTATGCGATCCGATCCTTCGCGCTGCTCACCGGGCTCGCGCTGACCGTGACGACGGCGGGCGCGGTCCCCGCGTCGGCCATCGTCGGCGGTACCGAATCCGCCCGCCGAGGACATCGCGGTACTGCACACCTGCGCAATCCCGTGCGAGCCCGGCCCGTGCCGCTCAAGCGGTGCTGGGACGACGACGGGCACACTTTGCCGTTGTGCGTCGGCCGCGCCGATCCTCCCGTCGGGCCGGGGACGACGGACTCCGGTGGACCTGCCCTTGTCCGTTCGCGTGGCGGCTGGGCGCTGGCCGGAACGGTCATCGGACCCGGCATCAGGGGCGGTGGTGCGCTACGCCCCGAGCGACACCTGCGTGAGCAGGCCCGGCTACTCCGGTTCGGTACTGCTGACCCCCGACGAGACCACGGTGATGGGCATCAACAACACCCACAACCGTGACGGCGGGCAATGCACCGAGAACAATCCGTGCGAAGTCGGTCAGGACGGGGCCGTGACCGCGTTGAAGGGCCGTGGCTCCGGCCAGCAGGTCCATCGGATCTCCGCCTGCCTGACCGAGGGATCGCGGTTCGACGTGTCCCGTCCCGGCGGTACGGTCTGACCTGCGACGATGTGTCCTCGAAAAAAGTTTGCCGCCGCTGTCGAATCGGCGGGAAGCCCTTCGTATAGAGGGTGACAAGCCGCTTCGCTACAGGAGGACGCCATGACCCAGTACCTGCTCAGCCTCTACCAACCCGACGGCCCCATCCCGCCGCCGGAATTCCTGGAGCCGATCGCTCGCAAGCTCCAGGCGCTCAACGGCGAGATGCAGGCCGCGGGCGCCTGGGTGTTCGCCGCGGGGCTGCACCCGCCGACCACGGCGACCGTGCTGCGGGCCAAGGAGAACGGCGACATCGTGATGACGGACGGCCCGTTCGCCGAGGGCAAGGAGCATCTGGGCGGGTTCACCGTCGTCGAGGTGCCGGATCTGGACGCCGCGCTCGACTGGGGCCGCCGCATCGCCGAGATCACCGGCCTGCCGATCGAGGTCCGGCCGTTCCAGGGTGAGGAAGACCCTTCGTGCGTCCCCTGACCAATGAGGACATCGGCCGCGTCTTCACCGAGGAGTACGGCCGCGCGGTGGCGGTCCTGGTCCGCGTCTTCGGCAGCATCGACATCGCCGAGGAAGCGGTCCAGGACGCCTTCGCCGCGGCGGTGGACCGGTGGCCGTCCACCGGTCTGCCGCCGAGCCCGGCCGGCTGGATCATCACGACCGCCCGCAACAAGGGCATCGACCGGTTGCGCCGCGAAGCCGCGCGCGACGACAAACACGCCCAGGCCGCGCTCGTCCACGCGGTCGACGAACCAGCGGAGGAGGGACCCGTGCGTGACGACCGCTTGCGCTTGCTCTTCACCTGCTGCCACCCCGCGCTGGCCGTCACCGCGCAGGTCGCGCTGACCCTGAAACTGCTGGGCGGGCTGACCACCGGCGAGATCGCGCACGCGTTCTTCGTCCCCGAGACGACGATGGCGCAACGGCTGGTCCGGGCGAAGGGCAAGATCCGCGACGCGAAGATCCCGTACCGCGTCCCGGGCGACGCCGATCTGCCGGACAGGCTGCGTTCGGTGCTCGCCGTGGTCTACCTCGTGTTCAACGAGGGGCACACGGCCAGCTCCGGCGAACGGCTGGTGCGCGACGACCTGTGCGCCGAAGCGATCCGGCTCGGCAGGCTGCTCGCCGACCTCATGCCCGACGAACCCGAGGTCACCGGGCTGCTGGCGTTGATGCTGCTCACCGAGTCCCGCCGGGCCGCCCGCACCGGCCAGGACGGCGACGTCGTCCTGCTGCCCGATCAGGACCGGTCACGGTGGAACCGGGAGTTGATCGCCGAAGGGCAGACGCTGGTCCGTGCCTGCCTGCGGCGGAACCAGCCCGGTCCGTACCAGATCCAGGCGGCGATCAACGCCGTCCACAGCGACGCCGACGGCGCGGAAAGCACGGACTGGTCGCAGATCGTGCAGCTGTACGACCTGCTGCTGACGCTGAACCCGACGCCGGTCGTCGCGCTCAACCGCGCCGTCGCGGTGGCCGAGGTGGACGGCCCCGGCGCGGCACTCGACGCGATCGACGAGCTGAAACTGGAGGACTACCACCTGTACCACGCCATCCGCGCGGATCTGCTGCACCGGCTCGGCCGCCCGGCGGAATCGGCACAGGCCTACGAGGCGGCGATCCGGCGGGCGGAGAACAGTGCCGAACGGCGGTTGCTGGAACGGAAACTGGCCGCGGTCAGTCGTTGATCAGCCTGGCCGGGCCGGGACCTTGGGCGGCGAGGACGTCACCGGGATTGACCAGCACACACTGCTCGAAGGACAGGCAGCCGCAGCCGATGCATTCGGTGAACCGGTCGCGCAGACACTCCAGTTTCGCGATGCGCTCGTTGAGTTCGGCGCTCCAGCACTCGGAGGCACGCTGCCAGAACGCTTGGTCCGGCGCGGCGCCCTCCGGCAGGAAGTCGAGTACGGCGCCGATCACCTCCAGGGGGATGCCGAGGTGGTGCGACGCGCGGATGAACGCGACCAGGCGGAGCGTGGCGCGGGGGTACCGGCGCTGGTTTCCGCTGGTTCGCCTGCTGCTGATGAGGCCCTGGCGTTCGTAGAACCGCAGGGCGGAGGTGGCGACACCGCTGCGTTGGGCCAGCTCGCCGATGGTCAGCTCGGCCGGTGGTTCGGACATGTCCACGATCCTAGCTTGACTTGAACCCTTGTTTAAGTTTCATGCTGGAGGCATGACGGAACAGGGGATCACGAGAACGATCGTCCATAAAGGACATTGGCCGACACCGGACGAGGAGCTGGTGGCGGTGGCGCGGGAGTGGCCGAGTGCCGAGGCCGCACGCGAGGCGTTCGAGCGGCGCGGGGGCGAAGGACTCGTCTCCTTCACCGCGTACGAGGGAATCGACCACGACGGCGCCTTCACCTACGAGCAGTGGACCAGTGAAGACGCCATCGAGAACTTGGACGGCGCACCCGTCTACCGCCTCTACCGCGGGAACCGGGGCGAGGGGATCCCCGGCGCGCTCGTGGTCGTCTCGGTCGAGTTCGAGGGGCCGGACGAACAGCGGCAGCGGGACTGGATCGACCTCGTCTTCACCGCGCTGGACTCGGAACCCGCGCGACCGGAAGGCGGGGTCTCGGGGTACTTCCACGTGAGTACCGACGGGACCCGCGTACTGAACTACGCGGAATGGACCAGCGCCGAAGCACACCTCGCCGCGCTCGCCGCCCCCGGAGCGAACGGCATCGGCACGACCGACGTCTGGAAGAAGGTGCAGACCTACCCCGGCATGACCGAGGGCGGGTCCGTCAAGCGCTACCGCCCGATCGTCTCGGCGGTGGCGGCATGAAGCCGATCCTGGTCGCCGGAGCCACCGGCAACGTCGGTGCGCAAGTAGTCGCCCAGTTGCGGGCGCGGGACGTGCCGGTCCGGCCGCTGAGCCGGAACCCGCCGCCGGACGGCGTCCGCGGCGACCTGACGAAACCCGAGACGATCGCGCCGACCCTCGACGGCGTCGACACGGTGTTCCTGATGCTCAACGGGTCCGCCGAGGCGCTCCTGCCCACGGTGTCGCTGCTCGGCGAACGCGTGAAACGAGTGGTGTTCCTGTCTTCGGGTGCCGTCGACGATTCCTTGGCAGAGCAGGACAACCCCATCGGCGCCTGGCACCGGACCGTCGAAGAGGCGATCGAAGCGGCGGGCGTCGACTGGACTTTCCTGCGGCCGCACGGGTTCGCGACGAACACCCTCGGCTGGGCGCCCGCGATCCGCGCGGACGGCGTCGTCCGAGGGGTCTACGGCGAAGCGTCGATGCCACTGGTCCACGAAAAGGACATGGCAGCGGTGGCCGTCGAGGCGCTGACCGGTACTGGGCACGCGGGGGCGAAGTACGTCCTCACCGGCACGCGGCCGATCACGCAGATCGAGCAGGTCCGGATCATCGGCGAGGCCGCTGGCCGCCCGGCCCGCTGGGAGGAGATCCCACTGGAGGCCGCACGAGAGGCGATGCTCGCGAAGATGCCGGACTTCATCGTCGACACGATGCTCGCCGGGTTCCGGGCACTGGCGGCGGAACCGAGCGAGGTCACCTCGACCGTCCAGGACGTCACCGGCAGGCCGGGACTGGACTTCGAGGCCTGGGCGGCCGACCACGCCGCCGACTTCCAGTAGCGCGGGAGGTGACCGCGCTGTGGCGGCTCACAAACCGAGCAGCGCCCGTGCCTGACTGATGAACGCGCGGGCGGCGGGGCTGACCGGCCCCTCCGTCCGCCAGGCCAGCGCCAGTTTCGCGCGCAGCCCGGCCGGTCGCGTGATCTCCATGGCGTGCAACTCCGTGTAGTGCGTCGCCAGCGACATCGGCACCACGGCGACGCCGAGCCCGCGTCCGACCAGTTCGGCGACGACGTTCGGATCACCCGCCTCCAGCGTCACCCGCGGCCGCGCACTGTCGGCGAGGAAGGCCGCGTCGACGATCGCACGCATTCCGGTGCCCTTCGGCAGGCTCACCAGCGACCGGCTTTCCAGTTCCGACAGCGTGATCGTGGCCTGCGCGGTGAGCGGATCCTCCGGGCCTGAGATCGCGACGAGCGGCTCGTCGAGGACGACCTCGAAGCCGATCCCCGGCGGCGGTTCGCCGGAAAGTCCGATCAGCGCGATGTCGAACCGGCCGTCGGCGACGCCCGCGAGCAGGACGTCGGAGGTCGCTTCGGCGAGCGTGATGTCCACCGCGGGATGGTGTTCGTGGAACCGCGCCAGCAGATCCGGCAGGTTGACCGGGCCGCGCGAGGACACCATGCCCATCGCGACTTGCCCGCGGACCAGCCCGGTCAGTTCCTCGACCGCCTGCCGCACCCCGGCGACGGCGGCGAGCGCGGCCCGCGCGTGCGGCAGCGCGGCGGCACCGACCTCGGTCAGCCGCACCGCCCGCGCCGACCGGTCCAGCAGCGGCTGCCCGAGTTCGCGTTCGAGACGGCGGATCTGGGCGCTGACGCCGGGCTGCGCGACGTGCAGCCGCTCGGCGGCCCGGGTGAAGTTCGCCTCCTCGGCCACCGCGACGAAGTATTCGAGCTGACGCAGTTCCATAACCGATGATTCTAGTTGCCAGACAAACCAGATCTTGGACTTCTGGCCGGATCGAGACCAGGCTGGTGTCATGACCACGATGCTCCGCCCCGGCGATTCCGGTTACGACAACGAACTCGCCGGCTTCCAGACCGCCGTCCCCCGACGTCCCGCCGTGATCGTGCCCGCGGCTTCGGCCGCCGACGTCGTCGAAGCGGTCCGGTACGCCGGCGAACACGACCTCCCGATCGCGGTCCACTCGACCGGGCACGGCGTTGGCGTCCCCTTCGAGGGCGGCGTCCTCGTCACCACCCAGCGGATGACCGGGATCCGGATCGACGGTGACATCGCCCGCGTCGACGCGGGCGTGCGCTGGGGTGCGGTCATCGAGGCGGCCGCCGAACACGGGCTGGCACCGCTGAGTGGCTCGTTCCCCGGCGTCGGCGTCGTCGGCTACACCCTCGGCGGCGGGTTCAGCCTGCTCAGCCGCGAGTACGGCCTCGCCGCCGACCGCGTGACCGCCATCGAGGTCGTGACCGCCGACGGCGAACTCCGGCGCGCCACCCCGGACACCGAACAGGACCTGTTCTGGGCGCTGCGTGGCGGCCGCGACAACTTCGGGATCGTCACCGCGCTCGAGTTCCGGCTCGTCCCGGTCACCCGGCTGTACGGCGGCAGCCTGCAATTCGGCACCGAATCGCTGGCCGCGGTGCTCCGCGCCTGGCGTGACTGGGCGGCGGAGATGCCGCGCGGGATGACGTCGTCGCTGGCCATGGTCCCGATGCCGGACCTGCCGATGGTGCCCGAGCCGCTGCGCGGGCAGCACGTCGCGCAGATCCGGATCGCGTACCTCGGCGACGCCGCCGAGGGCGAACGCCTGGTCGCGCCGCTGCGCGCCGCCGCCAAGGTGCTCGGTGACACGCTCGCCGAGATCCCGTTCACCGAATCGGGCAAGATCGCGAACGAGCCGCCGTTCCCGCACGGCTACCGCGCCGACAACGCCACCGTGTCCGAACTGAACGACGCGATGCTCGACGCGATCCTCGAACACGCCGGACCGGGCGCCCCGGTGCCGACCGTCGTCCTGCTGGACCTGCTCGGCGGCGCGCTGTCCGACGTGCCCGAGCACCCCGGCGTCGACTGGGACCGCGAAGCCCGCTTCACCGTCCGGGCACTGTCCGTAGTGGAAGACGTTTCGATCGCGGAGATCCGGAGCGCGCACGGGAAGCTGTTCGAAGCGCTGAAGCCCTGGTCGACCGGCAAACTCCTGACCTTCGTCTACGGCGAGAGTGACCCGGCGGAGGAAGCGTCCAAGGTGTATTCCCCGGCGGATCTGCGGCGCCTCGCCGAGGTCAAGGCGGCCGTCGACCCGGCGAACCGGTTCCGGCTGACGCACAACGTCGTACCGGCGAATGGCACCCGTATACTTCCGGGCCGATACCGCCGTTAGGGGGCACTGTGCGCACTTTGGACCATGACGAGTTCCTCGCCATGCGTCGGTTCCCCGCGCTCGACGGGCTGCGTGCGATCGCGGCCACCATCGTGATCCTCTTCCACTTCGCGGGTCCGAAGTGGAGCTGGCTTTCCGGCTGGGTCGGTGTCTACATCTTCTTCGTGCTGTCCGGTTTCCTGATCACGACGCTGCTGCTGCGTGAGCAGGACCGGACCGGCCGGATCTCGCTTTCGGCGTTCTACCTGCGCCGGGTGTTCCGGATCCTGCCGCCGTACCTGGTGATCCTCGGCGGGATCGTCGTGTTCGTGTGGTTGCGCGGCGAGTTCTTCACCCGCGAGTTCCCGCACGCGCTGAAGTACTATCTGACGTTCTTCAACGAGTTCTTCCCCGCCAGCAGCCCGAAGGGCCCGGACAACTTCTTCAGCGGCTCGTGGACGCTGGGCATCGAGGAGAAGTTCTACCTGGTCTGGCCGTTCCTGCTGGTGGTCGCGGGCGCGGTCGGGCTGGCCGCGGCCTGGCGCAAGCTCGCGCTGGCGTTCGCCGCGTTCGCGCTGATGGCCGGGCTGGTTGGGGTCACCAGCGGCTGGGTGCTCAACGGGCCGCAGGTGCCGATCTACCGGTCGACGGTGCACTACGCGATCCTGCTGATCGGCTGTGTGCTGGCGATCGCGATGCACTACCGCCGGTCCTACGCGGTGATCAAACCGCTGACCCATCCCCTTGCCGCGATCCCCGTGTTCGGCGCGTTCGCGGTGCTGCACGTCAACATGGAAAGCCTGTGGTGGGAGACCGGCAGCAACCTGGGCCTGTTGATCGCCTACGGCCTGCTGTCGGCGATGTTGCTGGTCGTGCTGGTCTCGCCGGGGCCGCTGCGCTGGCTGCTCGCGACGAAGGTGATGCGCTTCGTCGGTGAGCGCTCGTACTCGCTCTACCTGCTGCAAGGACCGGTGCACTTCGCCGTGGTCGCGGCCATCCCGCCGCTGGGCGAGCACCGGATGATCAGCGCGCTGACCGTGTTCGCGGTCGGACTGGGCATCGCGGACCTGATCCACCGCTGGGTGGAGCAGCCGATGATCGTCACCGGCAAGAAGCTGATCGCGCGCCGCCAGGAGCGCAAGGCGCTGCGTGCGGCCGAAGCCGAACTGAAGAAGCCTGAGGCCGTCGAGGCCCCCAGCGGCGCGCGCTGACTCAGCGGGAGAGCGTGACGATCGGGATCACCCGGTCGGTCTTCTCCTGGTACTCGGCGAAGCCCGGCATGAGGCTGACCATCTTCGCGTAGAGACGGTCGCGCTCGGCGCGGTCTTCGAGCACGATGGTCGCGGTCGCGTCGAACTTCTCCGTGCCGACCTCGATGGTGACCTTCGGGTTCGCCACGATGTTGTGGTACCAGGCGGGGTTCTTGTCGGCCCCGGCATACGACGCGACGACGACGTACTTGCCGTCCTCTACCGCGTACGCGAGCGGCGAGGTGCGCGGCTCGCCGCTCTTCGCCCCGGTGGTCGTGAGAAGCAGCAGGGAGCCGCCCTCGAACGGGCCGCCCACCTTCCCCTCGTTCTCACGGAATTCCTTGATGACGTTCTTGTTCCAGTCCAGCGGGTCGGACATCTTTCCTCCAGAATCGATCTTTCTCCCGCCGAGGCTACTTCAGTCTCAGCACAAGAGGACGTCGAGAATTCCCGCGGCCACTTCGAGGGCGTGCGCCTGTCCCGGGCACCGCTTGGACCCTGCGCCGAACGGGCGCTTCGCCAGGTCCACCTCGACGACCTCGCCGCCGACCCACCGCCGGGTGATCCGGACCGGCGGGTCCTCGCGCAGGACACGGTCGAGCAGGCTCACGGCGTCCTCGCCGGGCCGATGCGCGGCCAGGGCCTTGCCGAGCAGCTTCGCCGTCGCGTCACAGGCCTGCACCAGCAGCCCGATCCGCGCGGCCGTCCGCTCGCCGACGTCACCACCGCAGGCCTCGATCAGCCGCCACATAGCCTCCTCGGCGTCGGGGCCGGTTTCGGTGTGCGGGTGGTAGGCGGCGGAAACCGTTGCGATGTCACGGGAAACGTCCGGCAGGCCGAGTTCGGCGGCCAGGACGGCGACCGGGACCGTCCACACGATCCGGTCCACCGGATCGTCCCGCAGTTCCCGGGTGAGCGCGAAGGCCTTGTCCCGCAACGACGCCATCGGCGCGAGTTCGGCGAGCACGAGCGCGCGGCGCCGCGCGTGGTCCTCGGGGCGGCTGAACCGGGCGACGTTCGCGCGCAGCCATCGGACGCCACCCGGCTCGACGTCCTGCGGCACCGGCGGGACGGGGGCTTCGATCAGCGGATTCTCCATACCGCGACGCTAAGTGCGGAACGCTTCGGTCACGACCGAAAGATGGGCCCACCGTCGTTGTATGGTGACCGGGTGACGGTCGTGTCGGAGGCAACCGAAGTCGACGGCGCGGGGCGGACGGCGCAACCGCGCCAGCTCATCGTGACCGTGTACGGCCTCTACTCACGCGGCGAAGGCGGCTGGCTTTCGGTCCGTTCCCTGATCGATCTGCTGGCCGGAGTGGACGTCGAGGAACCCGCCGTCCGGTCGTCCATTTCCCGGCTGAAGCGGCGCGGGATCCTTTCCGCGGTGCGCCGGAACGGGACGGCCGGTTACGAGCTTTCCGAGACCGCGCTGGCGATCCTGCGCGAAGGCGACGAGCGGATCTTCCGCCGCGCCCGCGCCACCCCCGGCGACGGCTGGCTGCTCGCGGTGTTCTCCGTCCCGGAAGCCGAACGGCACAAAAGGCATGTTCTTCGCACCCAGCTCGCCAAGCTCGGCTTCGGGACGGCGTCGTCCGGTGTCTGGATCGCGCCCGCGCACCTGCGAGACGCGACGGCGGACATGCTGCGACGGCTCGAACTGGAGGACTACGCCGATCTCTTCCACGCCGAGCATCTGGCGTTCGGCGACGTGCGGGAGAAGATCCGCGACTGGTGGGACCTCGACCAGCTCGAAACGCTCTACACGGCTTTCCTCGACGAGCACACACCCGCCCACCGGCGCTGGCAACGGCGCAAGACCACGGACGAGGCCGAAGCGTTCGCCGACTACGTCCGGGTGCTGACCGACTGGCGGCGCCTGCCGTACCTCGACCCCGGGCTGCCCGCCGAACTGCTGCCGCCCGCGTGGGCCGGGATCCGGGCGGCGGACCTGTTCTTCACGCTGCACTCGCGACTGGGCGAGGCCGCGGCCGCCCACGTCTCGCGCACTCTCCCTTAAACGACAGCGAAGCCCTGCACCTCGACCAGTGCCTCGACGTCCCAAAGACGGCTGACGCCGATCCCCGCCATCGCCGGGTACTCACTCCCGGCCAGCCGCTTCCACACCGCGCCGATCTCGCGCGCGTGGGCGCGGTAGTCGTCCATGTCGACGATGTAGATGGTCACGCTGCACAGGTCCGACGGCGTTCCGCCCGCCGCGCGCAACGCGGTGAGCAGATTGGACAGCGCGCGTTCGAACTGCTCGACAACGCCTTCGCCGACGATGCGGTTCTCCTCGTCCAGCGCCGTCTGACCAGCGAGGAAGACGAATCGTCCACTCGCCGCGACAGCGTGCGAGAAGCCGGAAGGGCGGCCGAGTCCGGGCGGGTTGATGCGCTCCATACGGGTCAGCATATCCCGCGTCGTTGACGGTCGTACATACCGCGACATACCCTGAGCGACGTGCGTATCGCGGTGTTAGGCGGCGGCCCGGCGGGGCTCTACTTCGCCACGCTGGCGAAACAGCTCCATCCAGATCACGAGATCACCGTCTGGGAGCGCAACGCGCCCGACGACACCTTCGGGTTCGGGGTGGTGTTCTCCGACGAGACCCTCGGCGGCATCGAACACGCCGATCCGGTGATCCACGCCGCCATGCGGCGCGAGTTCGCGCGCTGGGACGACATCGACGTCCACTTCCGCGGCACGGTGCACACCTCCGGCGGGCACGGGTTCGCCGCGATGAGCCGCAAACGGCTGCTCGGCATCCTCCAGGAACGCTGCGCGGAACTCGGCGTGGACGTGCGTTTCCGCACCGAGGCGCCGAGCGTGGCCGAGGCGAGCGCGACGTACGACCTGGTCGTCGCGGCGGACGGTGTCAACTCGCCGACCCGCGCCGCGCTGGCCGAGACCATCGGGCCGGATATCCAGACCCGGCGCTGCAAGTACATCTGGCTCGGCACCGACCTGGTCTTCGACGCCTTCAAGTTCCACGTGCTCGAGACCCCGCACGGGATCATGCAGATCCACGGCTACCCGTACAGCGACACCGCGAGCACCTTCATCCTCGAACTCCACGAGGACGTCTGGCAGCGCGCGTTCGGCGGGATCGCCGCGACGTCACTCGCGCCCGGCGAGAGCGACGAGAAGTCGATCGAGGTCATCCGCGAACTATGCGCGGACGTCCTCGGCGACCACCAGGTGTTCGCCAACAACTCGAAGTGGACCGCGTTCGCCACCGTGCGCTGTGCGAGCTGGCGGCACGAGAACGTCGTCCTGCTCGGCGACGCCGCCCACACCGCGCATTTCTCCATCGGCTCCGGCACGAAACTCGCCATGGAGGACGCGCTCGCGCTCGCCGCCTGCCTGCACGAGCAGTCCGATTTGGACAGTGGCCTGAAGGCGTACGAGACCGAGCGCCGTCCCGTCGTCACCTCGACCCAGCGCGCCGCCCAGGCGAGCCTGGAGTGGTTCGAGAACATGGGTCAGTACACCCATCAGGACCCGGCGCAGTTCGCGTTCAACATCCTCACCCGCAGCCGCCGCGTCACCTACGACAACCTCCGGCTGCGCGATCCCGAGTTCGCCGCCGAGCTGGACGCCTGGTTCGCGTCCACTGTGGACTCCGACGTCCGGCCGCCGATGTTCCAGCCGTTCCGCATCGGGAACCTGGACCTGCCGAACCGCGTCGTCGTCTCGCCGATGGACATGTACTCCTCCGATGACGGTGTCCCGACCGATTTCCACCTGGTGCATCTGGGAAGCAAGGCACTCGGCGGCGCCGGGCTGGTGATGACCGAGATGGTCTGCGTGTCCGAGACCGGCCGCATCACCCCGGGCTGCGGCGGCCTGTACACCTCGGCGCAGGAGCAGGCTTGGGCGAGAGTCACCGACTTCGTCCACGGCAACACTCCCGCTCGGACCGGTGTCCAACTGGGACACTCCGGCCGCAAGGGTTCGACGAAACTGATGTGGGACGGGATCGATCAGCCGCTGCCGGAGGGGAACTGGGAGGTCTGCGGTCCGTCCGCGATCCCGTACAGCGAGGCGAATCAGACCCCGCGCGAACTCACCGTCCCCGAGCTGCACGAGATCCGTGAGCAGTTCGCCGATTCCGCCCGTGCCGCCGGCCGCGCCGGATTCGACCTCCTCGAACTCCACTGCGCGCACGGCTACCTCCTGTCGTCCTTCCTGTCCCCGCTGACCAACCGCCGCACCGACTCCTACGGCGGCTCGCTGGAGAACAGGCTGCGCTTCCCGCTCGAAGTCTTCGACGCGGTCCGCGCGGCGTGGCCCGCCGACCGGCCGATGACGGTCCGCATCTCCGCGACCGACTGGTATGACGGCGGGATCGACGTCGACGAGGCCGTGGAGATCGCGCGCGCGTTCGCCGAGCACGGCGCGGACGGCATCGACGTCTCGACCGGCCAGGTCGTCAGCGAGGAGAAACCCGAGTACGGCCGCAGTTATCAGACGCCGTACGCCGACCGCATCCGCAACGAGATCGGGCGCGAGTACGGGATCGCGGTGATCGCCGTCGGCGCGATCTCCTCCTACGACGACGTCAACTCGCTCATCCTGGCGGGCCGCGCGGATCTGTGCGCTCTCGGCCGGACCCATCTCTACGATCCACAGTGGACACTGCACGCCGCCGCCGAACAGGACTATCCGATGCCGTGGCCGAAGCAGTACGCGGCGGGCAGCCGGAAACCGCAGGGCGGCCGCAGCGACGGGCCGAAACCACGGCTGGAACTCCTTCGCTCGGGGGAACCCGGCACCGCGCACGCCCGCTGGCGATCTGGGAGTGATCGATGACCGCCTTCGCGCTGAACCCGGACCAACGCGCCTTCGCCGACGAAGTCCGGCGGCTGGGAGCCGAGAAGCTCCGCCCGCTGGCCGAATCCGGCACCGAAGGCGCGGTCAACCGGCCGCTGCTCAAGGAAATGGGCGCGCTCGGCCTGCTTTCCCGGTTGTTCCCCGGTGTCGACGGCGGCAGCCCGAGCCGCGAGGCCGCCGCGACGGATCTCTGCATCCTGCGGGAATCCCTCGCGAGCCAGAGCACCGAAGCCGAGACAGCGCTGGCGTTGCAGGGCTTGGGCACGTATCCGGTGTTGCAGTCCGGACAGGATTCGCAGGTCTCCAAGTGGGTTCCCGCCGTCGCGGCGGGTGACGCCGTCGCCGCTTTCGCGCTCACCGAGCCGAACGCGGGCTCCGACGCGGCGGCACTCGAACTCGCCGCCGAGCCCGACGGTGACGGCTGGCGGCTCACCGGCGAGAAGATGTGGATCTCCAACGCCCCCGAGGCCGACTTCTACAGCGTTTTCGCCCGCACCACACCGGAAGCGGGCTCGCGCGGCGTCTCCGCGTTCGTCGTCCCCGCAGACCGCGCCGGGCTTTCCGGCGAGCACCTCGACCTCGTCAGCCCGCATCCCATCGGCACCCTCGTCTTCGACGGCGTCCGGGTCGAGCGAGACGAACTACTCGGTGAGCAGGACCGTGGTTTCGGTGTCGCGATGCGGACGCTGGATCTCTTCCGGCCGAGTGTCGGCGCGTTCGCCGTCGGGATGGCGCAAGCCGCGCTCGACGCCGCCGTCGCCCACGCCCAGACCCGGGTCGCGTTCGGCGGTCCGTTGCTGAAGCAGCAGACCGTGGCACACACCCTCGCTGAAATGGCGACCCGGATCGAGGCGTCGCGTCTGCTCGTCTACGCCGCGGCCGCCGCCTACGACGCGGGCGAGCGGAACCTCGCAGGGCGGGCCGCGATGGCGAAACTGTTCGCCACCGAGACCGCCCAATACGTCGTCGACTCGGCCGTGCAGATCCACGGCGCGCGGGCGCTGCGGCGAGGGCATCTGCTCGAACACCTCTACCGCGAGGTCCGGGCACCGCGGATCTACGAAGGCGCGTCCGAAGTCCAGCGGACGATCATCGCGCGGTCCCTGACTTCTTGACCCGCGCGACGATGTCCCGGTAGGCAAGCCCGCTCTGTTTGATCGTCCGCGCCTGGGTGTCCCGGTCGACCCGCACCAGGCCGAGTCGTTTGGCGTAGCCGTACGCCCATTCGAAACTGTCCAAAAAGGACCAGGCGAAGTAGCCGCGGACGTCCGCGCCCGCCTGCCGCGCGGCGGCCGTAGCGGCGATGTGCGCGGACAGGTACGCGGCGCGGTCGTCGTCGCGGACGAAGCCGGTCTCGTCGGGGACGTCGGCGAAAGCGGCGCCGTTTTCGGTGACGTAAAGCGGCAGACCGGGATAGTCCCGGCTGAGGCGGACGAGTAGTTCGGTGAGCTTGTCCGGCAGGATCTCCCACCCCAGCGCCGTCGACGGCGCCCCGAACGGGACCTTGCGGAACGACGGCATCCCGAACTGCTCGACGGCGTCCCCGTTCTCCTCCACCCCGGAATACCGCGTGCCGAAGTAGTAGTCGACGCCGAGGAAGTCGAGCGGTGCCGCGATGATCGACGGGTCCCACGGCTCGGACGGCAGGCGGATGCCCTGCCGCGCGAGATCATCGAGGACGTCCTCCGGGTACCGGCCGTGCACGAGCGCGTCGAGGTAGAACCGCGTCCCGAGCCCGTCTTCGAACCGGGCGGCCTCGCGGTCGGCCTCGCTGGGCGTGGCCGGGTCTGCGGTGCTCAGGTTGAGCGTGATGCCGAACTTCGTGCCGGGTGGCGCGAGTTCCCGCATCCGCCGCACGGCGAGGCCGTGGCCGAGCAGCAGGTGATGCGCCGCCGCCATGCCCGCCTTCG
This sequence comes from Amycolatopsis sp. cmx-11-12, assembly GCF_046269425.1. Lineage (NCBI taxonomy): Bacteria > Bacillati > Actinomycetota > Actinomycetes > Pseudonocardiales > Pseudonocardiaceae > Amycolatopsis > Amycolatopsis sp. cmx-11-12. The sequence goes on from NZ_JADNQM010000018.1 coordinate 90,843, forward strand.
CGTCCCGGCGGCCGGGCGCCATCACCCCGTGGACGTAGCCGTGCATGGCCGTGCACCACGGCTCGCTCAGCGTGGTCCAGTGTCGGACGCGGTCGCTCAGCCGCTCGAACACGAGCATCGCGTAGTCGGCGAACCGGACAGCGGTGTCGCGCGCGGGCCAGCCGCCCGCGTCTTCGAGATGCTGCGGCAGATCCCAGTGGTAGAGCGTCAGCCACGGATCGATGCCGTTGTTGAGCAGTTCGTCGACCAGCCGGTCGTAGAAGCCGATCCCGGCGGGGTTGACGCCGCCGCGTCCGCGTGGCTGTACGCGGGGCCAGGAAACGGAGAACCGGTAGGTGTCGACGCCGAGTTCCTTCACCAGCGCGATGTCGGCGGGCATCCGGTGGTAGTGATCGCAGGCGACCTCGCCGGTGTCACCGTTGTCGATCGCCCAAGGCGACTGGCCGTAGGTGTCCCAAATGGACGGTGTTCGTCCGTCTTCGGCGACCGCGCCTTCGATCTGGTAGGCCGAGCTGCCGACCCCCCATCGGAAATCGGACGGCAGGGTGCCGATGAGTTCGCGTTCCCCCGTCATAATGCCCGCCCGCCTTATTTCACCAGTTAATACATGGCGGAGGCTAAGGTCGTGGGGCATCCTGGAAAGGTCCGCCGCCATCAGATGGGTATCCGCATGCCTGCCAAGCGCACCACCGTCCGTGACCTGCGGCGGCACAACCGTTCCCTCCTGCTGTCGAAACTCTACTTCGACGGCCCGCTCAGCCGCCACGAATTGAGCGGTCTGACCGGTTTGAGCGCCGCGACCGTCAGCAACGTGACCGCCGAACTCGGCGAAGAACGCCTCATCACCGAAGCCGGGCTGGTCGAATCCGACGGCGGCAGGCCGCGCGTCCTGCTCCGCGTCGACCCGGCGTACGGCCACGTCGCCGGCGTCGACATCGGCGAGACCGGCGTCAAGGTCGAACTGTTCGACCTCACCATGAACCGGCTCGCCACCGTCGAACACCCCCTCGCCTCCCCGCGACCCGACGCGGCCGCGGCCGTCACCCAGGTGGCGTCCGGGATCCGGGAAGTGATCGCGGAATCGGGGATCGACGAAGCGACCGTGCTCGGTGTCGGCGTCGGCGTTCCCGGCACCGTCGAACAGGGCGCGGCGCTCCGCGTCCACGCACCCACCATCGGCTGGAAAGAAGTCCCGCTGACCGATCTTCTGCGCGCGGAAGGCGTCGAGCTGCCGTTGTTCGTCGACAACGGCGCGAAAACCCAGGGCCAGGGGGAAATGTGGTTCGGCGCCGGCCGCGGTGCCCGGCACGCGGTGATCGTCCTGATCGGGTCCGGGGTCGGTGCGGCCGTGGTCACCGACGGCACCACCTACCGGGGTTCCACCAGCAGCGCGGGCGAATGGGGCCATACGACGATCGTCTACGGCGGACAGGAATGCCGCTGCGGATCGCGTGGCTGCCTGGAGTCCTACGTCGGCGCGGAGGGTGTCCTCTCGCGTTATCGCAAGGCACGCGGCGGGAAATCCACGACGGGTGAGGACGAGCAGACGCAGTTCGCCGCCCTGCTGGCGTCGGCGGGCAAGTCCAAGGCCGCGGCCAAGGTGCTCGAGGAGACGGCGGGTTACCTCGGCGCCGGGATCGGCAACCTGATCAACCTGTTCAACCCGGAGCGGATCGTGCTGGGCGGCTGGGCCGGGCTCGCGCTCGGCGAGGAGTACCTGCCCGAGATCCGGCGCGTGGCGGGTGCGCACGCGCTCGCGCACGTGTTCGACCAGACCGAGATCGAGCTCGGACAGCTCGGGCCGGACGCCGTCGCCATAGGAGCCGCCACCCTCCCGGTCGCCGCCCTGCTCGACCAGGGCGCGGACCCGCGGACGGCCGGTTCGAAGCGGGGCACGGCCGCCTGACCTTAATTCGAGTTCGAAAAATACGTCTTGTCGCAGTGGTAAAGACCATGCATACTTTGTTGCCAGGCGCAACAAAGTAGTTCCGCCGTGCGCCTCCTCCTCGGGTCCCCAACGGTCAGAGAGGCGACAACGATGTCCATCTCCTCCCGGTTCCGATGGGCCGCGGCGCTCGCCGCCGCCGTCCTGCTCGGCTCGCTCCCGGCGACAGCCCAAGCCCCTGCCTCCGAAGCCGCGGACCTGGCCGCGACGTTCACCGACGACTTCAACGGCCCCGCGGGCGCCGGCATCGACACCTCGAAGTGGCATTTCGAGACCGGCGACAACGTGAACAACCACGAGCGCCAGTGGTACACGTCCGGGACGAACAACGCGGCGCTCGACGGACAGGGCAACCTGGTCATCACCGCGAAGAAGGAGAATCCCGGCAACTACAACTGCTGGTACGGGCGCTGCGAGTACACCTCGGCCCGGCTGTCCACGCAGGGCCAGTTCACCCAGACCTACGGCCGGTTCGAAGCCCGCATGAAACTGCCGCGCGGACAGGGGATGTGGCCCGCGTTCTGGATGCTCGGCGCCGACATCGGCAACGTCGGCTGGCCCAACAGCGGCGAGATCGACATCATGGAGAACGTCGGTTTCGAGCCGAACACGGTGCACGGAACGCTTCACGGCCCGGGTTACTCCGGCGCGAGCGGCATCGGCGCGGGCTACAACGGCCCGAACTTCTCCGACGACTTCCACACCTACGCCGTCGACTGGGCGCCGAACCAGATCCGGTGGTTCGTGGACGGAAACCTCTACCAGACACGCACCCCTGCCGATCTCAACGGCAACCGCTGGGTCTTCGACCACCCCTTCTACCTGATCCTGAACCTCGCGGTCGGCGGCTATTGGCCGGGTGACCCGAACTCCAGCACCGTCTTCCCGCAGCGCCTCGTCGTCGACTACGTGCACGTCAACTCCAGCGACACCGCCGGGAGGACCGGGCGGATCACCGGCATCGGCGGCAAATGCGTCGACGTCGCCGCGGCGAACACCGCCAACGGCACACCGATCCAGCTCACCGACTGCAACGGCAACGCGGCGCAGAACTGGACCGTCGGCGGCGACGGCACGATCCGCGCGCTGGGCAAATGCCTGGACGTCTCCGGCGGCTCGACCGCGGACGGCGCCGTCGTCCAGCTGTGGGACTGCAACGGTTCCGGCGCGCAGCGATGGGCGATCAGCGGCGCACGCGACATCGTGAACCCGCAGGCGAACAAATGCCTCGACGCCACCGGGAACAGCTCCGCGAACGGCACCCGCCTGCAGCTCTGGACCTGCGCCGGCACCACCAACCAGAAGTGGACCACCCCTTAACGCCCCCCGCAATCCGGCACCTGCTTGCGATAGTTCGCCTTCCCAACTACCGCAACCAGGTGCCGAATTGCGTCAGGGGGAGCGTTCGGCGTAGGCCTCGACGAGCTGGTTTTCGGCGTCGGTGAGGTACTGCGCGAGGAGCGCTTCGGCACCGAGGCCATCGCCTGCCTCGACGCGCTCGAGGATCTCCGCGTTGCGCTTGAGGTACGGCTCGTGGAAGCGCCGCGGGTCGGCCATCATGTGGAACACCAGCCGCAGCTCGGCCAGGATGCCGCGCATCAGCTCGTCGATCCGTTCGCTGCCGCTGAGTTCCGCGATCGCCGAATGGAACCGGATGTTCGCGGTGCCCAGGTCCTGCCAGCGTTCACTCCGCTCGGCCAGCCTGCCGTCCTCGACCAGGCGCGCGAGCTTCGCGAACGTCGGGGGCTTCTCCGTCACCGCCCGCACCGCCGAGCACTCGACGACCTTGCGCACCTTGTAGAGGTCAACGACGTCCTCGACGGGCAGCACCCGCACGAAGACGCCGCGGTTGAGCTCGTGGGTCAGCAGCCGTTCGTGCGTGAGCAGCCGGAAAGCCTCCCGCAACGTGTTGCGGGAGACGCCGAGCGCCGAGCCGATGTCGTGTTCCGACAGCCGTACGCCGGGCAGGAAGAAACCTTCGGCGATCCGCGTGCGCAGGACACCCGCGACCCGCTCGGCGGTGCTGGTGCGGCTGATCATGCCCCGGTCGGCTTCGAGTCCTTGCACTGAGACGGGACCACCCTCCGCGATCGTCACGTAACCGATCCTACCTAGGGACAAGAGGACCAGCCAAGGATCCTCTTGTGGAATTGTTGAACAATACTTACAGTGGCTACTCATGTGACCCGTGCCACGATGAGATTCACCCTCTGGAGGTGCCGATGAACGCGACAGCCACTACCGAAGACACACGCCCCTTCGCCTGGTTCCGCACGCTCGGTTCGCGCGGCCGCAAGGCCTTCGTCGGCGCGTTCGGCGGCTACGGGCTCGACTCGTTCGACTACCAGACCCTGCCGCTGGGCCTGGCCGCCATCACCGCCTACTACGGACTTTCCGGTGGTGAGGCGGGCCTGCTCGGCACGACGACGCTGGTGGTTTCGGCGATCGGCGGCATCGGCGCGGGCGTCCTCGCCGACCGCATCGGCCGCGTGCGCACCCTCCAGATCACCATCGCGATGTACACGATCTTCACCGTGCTCTGCGGGTTCGCGCCGAACTTCGAAACGCTGCTGATCTTCCGCGCCCTGCAAGGCCTCGGTTTCGGTGGTGAATGGGCCGCGGGCGCCGCGCTGGTGGCGGAGTATTCGCAGGCGAAGTACCGCGGCCGCACGGTCGCCTTCGTCCAGAGTGCCTGGGCGGTCGGCTGGGCGCTGTCGGTCGTCGTCTACACGGTCGTCTTCAGTATCTGGAGCCCGGACATCGCGTGGCGCGTCATGTTCTGGACCGGCGTCATCCCCGCGCTGCTGGTGCTGTGGGTCCGCCGCAACGTCCAGGACGCGCCCGTCGCGGAAGCGGCCAGGACCGCCAAGAAGGAACGCGGCTCGCTGGCGGGCATCTTCAAGCCGGACCTGCTGCGCACGACGTTCTTCGCCGCGCTGCTCGCCACCGGTGTCCAGGGCGGTTACTACACGCTCGCGACCTGGCTGCCGAGCTATCTGAAGACCACGCGCGGCCTCACCGTGATCGGGACCGGCGGCTATCTCGCGTTCCTGATCTCCGGCGCGTTCATCGGGTACGTCACCGGCGGCTATCTCACGGACATCCTGGGGCGCAAGAAGACGTTCCTGCTGTTCTCGGTGTTGTCGGCGGGTCTCATCATCGCCTACACGCAGATCCCGCCGGGTGCGAACACGCTCGTACTGTTCCTCGGCTTCCCGCTCGGGTTCTCGATGTCCGCGATCTTCAGCGGGTTCGGCGCGTTCCTCGCCGAGCTGTACCCGTCGGCGTTGCGCGGGACCGGTCAGGGCTTCACCTACAACCTCGGCCGGGCCATCGGCGCGACCTTCCCCGCCGTGGTCGGTTTCCTCGGCGCGGGCGGCGCGATGGTGTTCGGCGCGGTCGGCTACGGCATCGCCATCCTGGCGCTGCTCGGCCTGCCCGAGACTCGCGGCCGCGAACTCCTGTGACGACAATCGGAAGAGGAGGCACCGCGATGACCACTTTCGACGAACCGGCGACGATGTCCCCGGGCGAGGCCCGCGCCCTGTTCCGCACGGGCACGGAAAAGCCGACGACCGGCTGGGCGAACGGGTTCACCCAGACCAACCTGATCGCCGTCCCCGAGGACTGGGCCTACGACGTCCTGCTGTTCTGCCAGCGGAACCTCGGGCCTTGCCCGGTACTCGACGTCAGCGACCCCGGCGACCCGTCGACGCGGCTGGCGCGCGGCGCGGATCTGCGCACCGACCTGCCGCGCTACCGCGTCTGGCAGAACGGCGCGCTGTCCGGTGAGATCTCGGACGCGAGCGGGTTGTGGCGCAGCGACATGGTCGCGTTCTCGATCGGCTGTAGCTTCACCTTCGAATCGGCGATGGCCGCGGCGGGGATCCCGCTGCGGCACGTCGACCAGGGCCGCAACGTGGCGATGTACGTGACGAACCGCGAGTGCGTCCCGGCCGGGCGGCTGCACGGGCCGATGGTGGTCTCGATGCGGCAGATCCCCGAGGACCGCGTCGACGACGCCGTGCGCATCACCCGCGGAATGCCGGCCGTGCACGGCGCGCCCGTGCACATCGGGGATCCGGCCGCGCTCGGGATCCCCGATCTCGCCCACCCCGATTTCGGGGACGCGGTCGCCGCGGAACCCGGTGACGTGCCGGTGTTCTGGGCGTGCGGCGTGACCCCGCAGGCGGCGCTCATGGCCTCGCGACCGCCGTTCGCGATCACGCACGCGCCGGGCTACATGTTCGTGACCGACAAGCTCGACAGTGAGTTCAGGGTGGCCTGATGGATCTCAACAGTGACCTCGGTGAGGGTTTCGGCGCCTGGAAAATGGGCGACGACGACGCCATGCTCGACATCGTCACCAGCGCGAACGTCGCGTGCGGCTTCCACGCCGGTGACCCGTCGGTGATGCGGCGAGTCTGCGACCGCGCGGCGGAACGGGGAGTCGTCATCGGCGCCCACGTCGCGTACCGCGATCTGGCGGGCTTCGGACGGCGGGCGATGGACGTCGCCCCGGCCGATCTGGCCGACGACGTGCTCTACCAGATCGGCGCGCTCGACGCGTTCGCTCACGCGGCGGGGACACGGGTGCGGTACGTCAAACCGCACGGGGCGTTGTACAACACGGCCGCGGTGGATCCGGAGCAGGCGGCCGCGGTGGTCGAGGGGATCCGGCGGTTCCATCCCGCGCTCGCACTGCTGTGCCCGCCGGACTCGGAAATGGCCAAGGAAGCGGGAAAAGCCGGATTCCCCGCGTACGCCGAAGCCTTCGCGGACCGCGCGTACACGCCGGAAGGTCTTCTCGTCTCCCGGAAACTGCCAGGCGCCGTGCTCCACGACGCCGACGCCGTCGCCGACCGGGCGGTCACGATGGCGACCACCGGCAAGGTCGTCGCCGACGACGGGACCGAACTGAGCCTCCAGCCGCATTCGCTCTGCGTGCACGGCGACACACCCGGCGCCGTCGAACTGGCGCGACGGATCCGCGCGGGACTGAGCGCGTCGGGTGTCCACATCGGATCGTTCCTCGAGGCCACCTGATGCGAGTGCTGCCCTATGGGGCGCGTGCGGCCATGGTCGACTTCGACGATCCGTCGGAGGTGCTCGGGCTGCACGCGTCACTGGCGCAGGATCCGCCGGACGGCGTCGTCGAACTGGTCCCGGCCGCGCGGACCCTGCTCGTCCGGTTCGATCCCGGCCGGACACACCACGACCGGCTCGCCGATGCGATCCTGGACAAGTCCACTGTGGACGTCGCGCCACGCGAGTCGGCCGAGATCGTCGTGCCGGTGCGCTACGACGGCCCGGACCTGGCCGACGTCGCGGCCGCGGCCGGAATGTCGGCGGAGGCGGTCGTCCGGCGGCACGAGGACGGCACGTATGTCTCGTCGTTCTGTGGTTTCGCACCGGGTTTCGCGTATTTGACCGGCCTCGACCCCGCCCTCCACCTGCCGCGCCGGACGAGCCCGCGCACCCGGGTGCCCGCCGGATCGGTCGCGATCGCGGGCGAGTACACGGCGGTGTACCCGAACGCCTCACCCGGCGGCTGGCAGTTGATCGGACGGACCACGCTGCCGGTGTGGGACGTCGACCGGGAGCCGCCGAACCTGCTGGCGCCGGGCACGCGAATCCGGTTCTCTTCAGCGGTTTTCCGATGACCTCGAAGATCGAAGTCGTCCGGCCGGGGATCTTCGCCACCGTACAGGATCTTGGGCGCCCCGGCCTGGCCGCGATCGGCGTCGGCCGATCCGGTGCCGCCGACCGCGGCTCACTGCGGCTGGCGAACCGTCTGGTCGGGAACCCCGAAGGCAACGCGGCCCTGGAGGCGGTGCTGGGCGGCCTCGTCCTGCGGTTCTCGGCACCGGCGACCGTCGCCGTCACCGGTGCGCCCTGCTCGATCACCGCGGGCGGACTGGCCGTCGGCCCAGACTCGCCGATCTTCCTACGCGCGGGTGAAGACCTCGTGCTCGGCACGGCTTCTCGGGGTTTGCGTTGCTATGTCGCCGTGCGCGGCGGCATAGACGTCCCGCCGGTGCTGGGTGCCCGGGCGACCGACACCCTCGGCAAACTGGGACCGCCGGTGTTGTCGGCCGGGATGACCTTGCCGGTAGGCCACCGCGTTGTGGACCATCCCGGTGTCGATCTCGCACCTCGTGCTCCCCTGCCCGACGCACCGGTTCTGCGGATCACTCCGGGGCCCCGGGTTCCGTGGTTCGTTCCCGGCGCACTGTCCACTTTGGTCACTTCTGGTTACGTCGCCACCTCCGACGTCGATCGAGTGGGTGTGCGGCTATCGGGTGCGGCGCTTTCGCGGGCACGCGATGGGGAGTTGCCACCCGAGGCCGCCGTGCCCGGCGCGTTGCAGATTCCCCCTTCGGGGCAGCCGATCCTGTTCCTGGCCGACCACCCGGTGACCGGGGGCTACCCGGTGATCGCGGTGGTGGACGAGGCCGATTTGGATCTGGCCGCGCAGGTTCGGCCGGGACAGCGGGTGCGGTTCCGGCTCGCTTGAGGCTTTTGAGCGGGTCACGTCGGGTTCCCCCTGCCTCAGACCCCGAGTAAAGAGAAGGACGCGAAGCGCCTTAAGAATGCGAAGCAAGCCCCGAAACCCGCAAAGTGATGTTCAATCGCCCCACCAACCCCAACTCCGGATCAGCGCTCCCCGGCACCACCTTCGGCACCCCGTGAAAAGCCAGCCGCGATTCCCCGCCGAACACGAACAGATCCCCCGACCGCAGATCCACATCCGAATAAGGCCTCCCGCGATCCGACGTGTTCCCGAACCGGAAGACGCACGCGTCTCCCAGGCTCAGCGACACGACGGGCTCCAGCGAGGCCTCGTCCTTGTCCTGGTGCATCCCCATCTTCGCGGCGGCGTCGTAGAAGTTCACCAGCGCGATGTCGGGCTCGTACGACGCGGACCCGTGGGCATCGAGGACGGCCCGCCGCCCCAGATCGCCCAGCCAGGAAGGAAACGGAAGCACCGGGGAGCCGTCGTCGGTCACCCGCGAATACCGGTACGGGTACCAGTGCCACCCGAGACAGACCGTCCGCACGGACATCACGCCGCCGTTCGGCAGCCTCGTCTGCCGGTAGCCACGCCAGCCGCGGCAGGCTTCGACCAGACGGCGTTGTTCATCGAGATCGAGCCAGCCGGGGACGTGCACCGCACCGGGCGCGACTTCGGCCCTCGGGCGAGGGATCAGCGCATCCACCCGTCGATTGAACCAGGACGCGCGCCGATGAGCCGATGGCCCCGCACCATCACCCCGGCCGCGGCGAACCGGGCCAGCACGCGCCGGACGAGACGCGGCCGAGACGGAACGTCCGTGACTGTCACAGCGGAAAAACCTGCCACAACGAGCAGCGAGAAGCCACCTTTCGGACTACTCCGATCGGCCGGTTGACCACTGTGCGTTCACCCGGTTACAGCGCGAGGTCGACCACCGTCACCCCGGCCCGCGCGGGCACCGGGTCGTTCATCTCCGCCAGCACGGCGGGGACATCGTCGAGGCCGACACGCTTGCCGATCATGCCCGCGAGGTCGATCCCGGCGGTTTCCACCACCCGCAGCATCTCGGGGTACTCGTGCGCTTGCAGGCCGTGGATGCCGACGATCTCCAGTTCCCCGCCGATCACCCGGTGCATCGGGATCGGCGCGATGCCCTGCGCGGGCGGCATCAGTCCGGCTTGGACATGGCGTCCCCGCTTCCGGAGGCTGCCGATCGAGGCCGCGCAGGTGGTCGGCGAGCCGAGGCAGTCGAGCGAGACGTGCGCGCCGCCGCCGGTCAGCTCCCGGACAAAGAGAGCGACGGCTTCGTGACCCTCGAAGCCGGAAGGGTCGACGACCGAAACAGCGCCCATCCGCGCCGCCAGCGCCCTGGCCTGCGGAGACGGGTCGACGGCGACGACTGACGCGCCGGCCGCGACGGCCAGCAGGATCGCCGAGACACCGACGCCTCCGCAGCCGTAGACCGCGACCCACTGGCCGGGCCGGACCCCACCTTGGCGCAGCACCGCCCGGAACGCCGTCCCGAACCGGCAGCCCAGCGCCGCCGCCTCGGCCGAGGACAGCGAGTCCGGCAGCGCCACGAGGTTGACCTCGGCGTTTTCGATGGCGACGTACTCCGCGAACGAGCCCCAGTGGGTCGCGCCCGGCTGGAACTCGCGGTCGCAGATCTGCTGGTCACCGGCCGCGCATTGAGCACAGGTGCCACAGGCGCAGACGAACGGCACGGTGACCCGGTCGCCCGCCGACCAGCCGCGGACGCCCTCGCCGAGCGCCGTGATCCGGCCGGCGAGTTCGTGCCCGGCGACGTGCGGCAGTTTCACCGACGTGTCGTGCCCCTGCCAGGAGTGCCAGTCGCTGCGGCACACGCCGGTCGCGTCGACGGCGATCACCACCCCGCCCGGCGGCACGGCCGGATCCGGCACCTCGCGCACCTCGGGCAGCACCCCGAACTCCTCGAAGACGACCGCCCGCACCGGCACTCCCTCTGTCTCTCGGTGAACCCGCGTCCGCGATCGACGTCGGCAGGGCGCTCGTCGGCGATGCACGTCACGTTCTGCATCCAGGGCGCCCTGCCACCGCGATCGCGAGGCCTTCGGCCGGGGCTGGTTCACGCGTGTGGTCTTGTTCCAGTGAAACGTCCCGGCTCCGCCACCCAGCCTCTACGTCTCCCGGCCTCGCGGCATCACCAGGCCCTCGCCCGGCACCGTACACCGGGGCGCCCGCCCCCGCGGCGGCCCGAGAAGCCGTGACAGTGACTCCGACGGCACCCCGAGGACCTCCTCGAGATTCTTGAGCACCAGCAGGGATTCCGGCCGTTCGGGACGACACCTCCCCGACTGCCAATGGCTCAGCGTTGCGAGACTGACCGAGCACCCCCGCCCCCGCAGCCGATACCGGATCCGGTCGAGACCGAGACCCCTCGCCCTGATCGCCGCCCTGAGGGCGTCCGCGAACGGCCCGCTCTCCAGCAGCCGCCTGAGTTCACGTCCTTCCGCCACCCCCCGGTCGATGGTGTGTGTCCGCTGACCGGTCATCGTCATCGCCTTCGCACGCTCGCTAGCCACCCGGAAAAGCGCAGCCTAGGCGGGCGAACACATGATCGGAAGGGCCTTAGATCACCTATCCGCCCGGCATGTGGGTGACGTGCCCGAGAGCCGAATTATGCAGGGACGTAGGGAAAATTCCCACCGGACGACCCGGGCGAAATGTGTCCACAGTGGACACAAGTCAGCGCAAAGCGACCGACAGCGCCTGTGCGATCTCCTTGCCGATCGCGTGCGTCGCCGCGTCCGGCGGCGAGCCGACCTTGACCACCATCGGGCCGCCGAAGGGCTGGCGTTCGACGACCTCGATCCGCTCGCCGAGGTTGATGGCGTGCTCGGTGAGATACCTCAGGAGTTCCGGATCGGTGTCCCAGACGCGGACGATCTCGCCGACCGCGCCGGGCGGGAGGTCGTCGAGGATGCGCATCGGCATCTCCTCGACGCTGCCGTCGGGGGCGGGGATGGGGTCGCCGTGCGGGTCTCGCACCGGGTTGCCGAGCTTCGCGGCGATGCGTTCGACGAGCCTGTCCGACACCGCGTGTTCGAGCGCGTCGGCCTCGGCGTGCACCTCGTCCCAGGTGTAGCCGAGTTCGGACACCAGGTAGGTCTCGATCAGCCGGTGGCGGCGGAGCACCGAGCGGGCGAGCTGCCTGCCCTCGGTGGTCAGCTCGATCCCGCGGTACGGGACGTGCGCGACCAGCCCCAGCTGGGACAGCTTGGTGACCATGCCGGACGCCGAAGACGGGCTGACCTCCAGCCGTCCGGCCAGCGACGTGTTGGTGACGGCCTCACCGCGTTCCACCAGCCCGTAGATCACCCGGACGTAGTCCTCAACGGACGACGACCTGCGATTTGCCGCTTCACCCATGGGTGCGAGTTTACGGCTTGCCGCTTGGCCGCGACTCACCCAGCGTGCGGCCGCCAGCGGTACCGGATCCAGCCTGGGACCTGCTCGGCGCCCAGCTGGGCGTAGAACGCCTCACCCTTCGCGTTGCCCTCCTGCATGTCCCATTCGACCCGGCCCGGCGTCCGGGCGGCCAGCTCGTCGAGCAGCTCCCGACCGAGGCCGAACCGGCGGTGGCCGGGGCGCACGAAGAGGTCGTCGAGCCAGATCCCGGGCCTGGCCTCCCAGGTGGAGAAGTTCCAGCTGCAGAAGGCGAAGCCCGCGACCTCACCCGGCTCACCCGGCGGGGTGGCGAGCAGCACCCAGGCCTTGGGAGCGGGCCCGAAGAGGAACCCGGCCATCTCCTGGCGGTCCAGCTTCAGGTCGTGTTTGTCCTCGTAGACCGCGTGCTCCTCGATGAGCGCGCAGATCTCCTCGATGTCGTCCGCGACGGCGTCCCGTACCGGCATCAGTGTCAGCTCCGTTCGTAGACGAGGTCGCCGCCGACGGCGGTGGCGACGACGTGGATCGAATCCAAAGTGGACTCGTCGGTCGGGTCGGCCGAGAGGACGGCGAAGTCCGCGAGCTTGCCGGGCAGCAGCGTGCCCAGGTCCTTCTCGGCGAAGGCGGCATAAGCGGAGCCGTAGGTGTAGGCGTGCAGTGCCTCGGCCGGGGTCAGCCGTTCCTCGGGACCGAGGACGACGCCGGACGAGGTCTTCCGCCGCACCATGTCCGCCAACGCGAGCAGCGGCGCGCCTTCGACGACCGGGCGGTCCGAGCTGGCGGGGAGGACACATCCCGCGTCGAGCAGGCTCTTGAGCCGGTAGCACCAGGGTTCGCGTTCCGGGCCGAGGGCGGCGCGCATCCCGTCGCCGATCTCGTTGACGAACCGGCCCTGCGGCGACGCGATCAGCCCCAGCGACGCCAGCCGCTTCAGCTCCTCGGGCCGCAGCACCGCGCAGTGCTCGATGCGGTGCCGGTGATCGGGCCGCGGATCCGCCTTGAGCGCGGCTTCGTAGGCGTCGAGGACGACGGTGATCGCGCGGTCGCCGATGGCGTGCGTCGCGATCTGCCAGCCCGCCTTGTGCGCGGCGGCGATCGTCCGCGCGATCTCGTCCTCCGGCACCTGGAAGTAGCCGACGTTGTCCGGTTCCCCGGCGAACGGCTCGTGCATCGCGCAGGTCCGGCCGATCAGCGAACCGTCGGCGAACAGCTTCATCGCGCCGATCCGCAGCCATTCGTCACCGAATCCGGTGCGCATCCCCAAGTCGAGACCGAAGCCCGCGCCCGCATCGAGATCGTGCAGCACGCTCGCCGCGACCATGACCGTGCTCCGCACCCGAAGCACCCCGCGGTCACGCGCCAGCTGGTACGCGGCGAGTTCGGCAGGGGTCTCCCCCACGAGACCCCCGCCGATCCCGGCCTCCTGGACGCTCGTGATCCCCTCGGAGAGGTATCGCGCGCTCGCCCGGTCCAGCCCGCGCACGACGGCCTCCACCGGCGTCGGGTAGGTCAGCGGCCGCAGCATCAGCTGGGCCTGTTCCCGCAGTAGCCCGGTCGGCGAACCGTCCTCGTCGCGGACGACGTCACCGCCCACCGGGACGTCGGCGAGGTCCAGCTGCTCCAGCACCGCGGAATTGACCACGGTCATATGCCCGGACGTGTGCTTGAGCCGCACGAGGTGCCCGGGGGCGGCGCGATCGAGCCCTTGCCTCGTCGGATGGCCGCCCACGAGCTTGTTCTGGTCGTAGCCGCTGCCGATGATCCAGCCGCCCGGCGGCGTTTCGGCCGCGCGCCGCGCGACGGCGTCGTACACCTCGTCCACGCTGCGGCAATCCGACAGCGCGACGTCGTCGAGAGCCATGCCGAACCAGGCCATGTGGTTGTGCGCGTCGTGGAAACCGGGCACCACCACCGAGCCGCCGAGGTCGACCCGGCGTTTTGCGGAAAGCGCGGCGGCATCATGGCCCAACGCGACAATTCGGCCGTTCAGCGCCGCAAGCGCTACGGATTCCCCCGCTCCAGTGAGGAACCGGGCGTTCTCGTAAACCGTGTCGACCCGCATGGATTCGACCCTATCGATCGATCGATCGGTCGTCTAGGCTCGGCCTCATGAGCACCGTGGACTACGCACTCGACGACGGCATCGCCGTGATCTGGCTGAACCGCCCCGAACGGCTCAACGCGGTGGTCGCCGAACTGGTCGACGACCTGCTGGAGGCGCTCGAAGCGGCCGCGCACTCGGACGCGCGGGCGGTCGTGCTCGCCGGCCGGGGACGCGCGTTCTGTGCCGGGCACGACCTCAAAGAGCCCACCCCGGAGGGTGATTCACGCCCGCGACTCGACCGGCTACAGGACGTCACCCGCCGCCTTCGAGGGCTTCGCCAGCCCGTCATCGCCGCGGTCCACGGGTACGCGATCGGCGCGGGGGCCGAGTTCGCGATGGGCTGCGACCTGATCCTCGCCGCCGACGACGCGGTGTTCGCCTTCCCCGAGGTCTCGCTCGGCCTGAGCGTCACGGGTGCGGCGTCGCGGCTGCTGCCGCTGCTGGTCGGCCCGCTGAAGGCCAAGGAACTGCTGCTGCTGGGCGAGCGGGTGAGCGGCGCCAAGGCGCATGAACTCGGCCTGGTCAACGCCGTCCTGCCCGCCGACGACCTGATGGACACCGCGCTCGACTGGGCGGCCCGGATCGCCGCCCATCCGGCCGCCGCGGCCACCATGGCCAAACGCGCCCTCGATTCCGGCATCGACAGTTCGCTGGATGCCGCGCTCGAACTCGAAGTCAGCCACGCGCTGATCACCGAGCACTCCGCCGCCGTCCTCGCGTCGGCCGAGGCGTTCCGGAGCCGGACATGACCTCGCTCGCCGGGATCGACACCCTCCTCGGACTGACCGGCCGGGCCGTCGCGCTCTGGCCGGACAAGACGGCGTGGATCTTCGACGCAGGCGGCGAACGCCTCACCTTCGCCGACGTCGACGCGCGCAGCACGGAGTTCGCCCGCGCGCTGGTGGACCTCGGTGTGAAGCCGGGCGACCGGGTCGCGGTGATGCTGCGCAACCAGCCCGAGTTCCCGTTGCTGTGGCTGGCCTTGGCCAAGATCGGCGGGGTACTCGTCCCGGTCAACACCGGGTATCGCGAATTCGACGGCGCCCACGTCCTCCGGCATTCCGGTGCCAGGTTCGCCGTCGCGGCCGAGGAATTCCTTGAGCTGCTGAACAAGATCGCGCCGGAGACCTCCCTCGAACGTGTGCTCACGCCCGGCGAACTCACCGATCCCGGCGGCGAGCAGGCCTTCACGAGCGAAGGCGAACGCCCGGTCAACATCCAGTACACCTCGGGCACCACGGGCGCGCCCAAGGGCTGCGTACTGCCGAACCGGTATTGGACGACGCTGGCGATCAGCCTGGCCACGGACTTCCCCACGGTCGGCGCGGACGACGTCATCCTGACCGCGCAACCGTTCCACTACATCGATCCACAGTGGAACGTCGCGCTGGGGCTGGCGGGCGGCGCGACGCTGGTGGTGCTCGACCGGTTCCACCCGTCCACGTTCTGGGAGAAGGTCCGCGAACACGGCGTCACCTGGTTCTACTGCCTCGGCCTGATGCCAACGCTCCTGCTGCGCCAGCCGGAAAGCGCACTGGACAAGGCACACCAGGTCCGCGCGATCTGCGCTTCGGCCATCCCGCGCGACCTGCACGCCGCGCTCGAAGCACGCTGGGATACGCCGTGGTACGAGGCCTTCGGCATGACCGAGACCGGCGGCGACATCCGGATGTACCCGGCCGATCACGAGGAGACGATCGGCACCGGCTGCCTCGGCAGGCCCGCGCCCACCCGCGAGGTGATGATCGCGGACGCGGACGGGAAACCCCTGCCACGCGGGGAAACCGGCGAGCTGCTGATCCGCGGGGTCGGGCTGATGCACGGCTATCACGACGACGTCGAAGCGACAAGGCGCGCGTTCGACGGCGGCTGGTTCCACACCGGCGATCTGGCCACAATGGACGACGAGGGCCGCGTGTACTACGTGGGCCGCACCAAGGACATGATCCGCCGCAGCGGCGAGAACATCTCCGCCGACGAGGTCGAGCGGGCCTTGCAGCTGCATCCGGCGGTCAAACTCGCCGCCGTCGTCGCGGTGCCGGACGAGATCCGCGGCGAGGAGGTCAAGGCGTACCTCGTCCTCGAAGAAAACGAGGGCCACCAGTGCGAACCGGCCGAACTGGCGGAGTTCTGCTCGGCGAAACTGGCCTACTTCAAGGTTCCCCGGTTCTGGGCCTTCGCGGCCGACCTGCCGATGACGCCGTCGGAACGGGTCGCCAAGGGTGAGCTGAAGAAGGCCGGAGACCTGCGTGCCGGATCCTGGGACAGGGCCACCGAGACATGGCTCTGAACATGGACCCTCGGCGGGAAAAAGAACCTCGGGTCGTGAACACTCGCGAACGGGTCCGCCAGGCCGCGGTGAAACTGTTCGCCACCAAGGGGTTCCACGGCACCGGCATCCGGGATCTCGCCCAGGAGGCGGAACTGTCCTCCGCCAGCCTGTACCACTACATGGGCACCAAAGAGGACCTGCTGGTCGCCATCATGAACGAGTCGCTGCGGCGGCTGCTCGACGCGGCCGAGCAGGCGACCGCCGGGCTGGCCGATCCCGTGTCGCGGCTCGGATCCCTGGTGGCGCTGCACGTCCTCGCGCACGCCATCCAGCCGGATGACACCCGCGTGGTGGACAACGAGGTCCACGTGCTCACCCCCGGCGCCAGGGCCGAAGTGGTGGCACTGCGCGACGCCTACGAAAGGCTGTGGGCCGACGCCATCGAAGACGGTGTCGCGGCAGGTGTCTTCCACACCGACCAGCCTTCGGTCACCCGGCTCGCGCTGGTGGAGATGTGCAGCGGGGTCGCGCGCTGGTATTCGCCGCGCGGGCCGCTCACCCTCGACCAGCTGGCCTCTCATTACGCGGAACTGGCGCTGCGGGCGTTAGGCTGCCCTGGACCGCTGGGGCCCGCCCACCTGCAAAACTGCCGTGAAGTGGTCTCGGGAGTGTGGCGAGTGCCCGTTTAACGGCGACTCATACCCAGTACGCCTTGCTCAGAAGGCTTGTCTGGGGGACGCTCGAAGGGTGACTGAGCAAACGATCCAACTCGAACTGGACGACTCGGGTCTCTCGCCGGCGTTGCCGGTGCCTTCGAACCCCCGTGATCAGGTGCAGGACGTCCCCTACCGCCCGGTGGGATTCCGGGACGACGACCTGCCCACGGCCCTCGAACGGTGCGCGACATGGCTACGCCAGGCTCAGGAGTGGCTCGGGGAACCGGTCGATGTGCTGGCCGTCCATCTCGACTACGACGACCGCAAGGGTTCGCCGTATTATGACGTGAAGCTTCTCTGCAACGAGGAGGACCTGGCCGGGGTCCCGATCGCGATGCGGACTCAGAAGGACGACGACTAGCCTGCCGATGTCATGAACGGACCTTTCATAACAAATTTTGTTATGAAAGGTCCGTTCATAACAGGCCTCAGCCCAGGGTGCCGCCGACCTTGACGTGCCCCTTCAGCAGGTTGCGCGCGATGGTCCGGCGCTGGATCTCGTCGGTGCCCTCGTAGATCCGCAGCAGCCGCAGTTCGCGGTACCACCGCTCGACCGGCAGTTCCCGCGTGTAGCCCATTCCGCCGTGGATCTGCAGGACGCGGTCGACGATCTCGTTCGCCTTCACCCCGCCGTACAGCTTCGCCATCGACTGCGCGTGCCGCGAGTCCAGCTTCTGGTCGACCTGCCAGGCGGCGTGCAGCACCAGCCAGCGCAGCGCCTCCAGTTCGGTGCCGGAGTCCGCGATCATCCACTGGATCGCCTGGCGCTCGGCGATCTTCTGCCCGAACGTCTCCCGCGTGTTGGCGTGCTCGATGGCCATCGAGATCAGCCGTTCGCAGGAGCCGATCGCGCGGGCGGGCAGCAGGTAGCGGCCGGCGCCGATCCACTGCATGGCGAGGTCGAAACCGTGGCCGAGTTCGCCGAGGATCTGCGTCTCGGGCACGCGGACGTCCTCGAAGACCAGCGCCGCCGGACCCCATTCGCCCATGGTGTCGATGTATTCGGACTTCCAGCCCGCGTCACGGTCGACGAGGAAGCAGGTGACGCCGCCGTTCGCGCCCTTCTCGGGGTCGGTGATCGCGAAGACCATCACGAAGTCGGCCTCGTTGCCACCGGTGATGAAGGTCTTCTCGCCGTTGATGACCCAGTCGGTGCCGTCCTTGCGGGCGGAGGTCCGGATGGCCTTGGCGTCCGAGCCCGCGCCGGGTTCGGTGATCGCGAAGCACGACTTGCGGTCGCCCGAGATCGTCGGGAGCAGGTAGCGCTCCTTCTGCTCGTCGTTGGCGTAGTACAGGATGTTGTCCGCGGCACCGCCGAAGCGGAACGGCACGAACGTGCGGCCGAGTTCGGCCTCCAGCAACGCGGTCATCACCGCGGACAGCCCCATACCGCCGTACTCCTCGGGCGTCTGCACACCCCAGAAGCCGGACTCCTTGGCCTTCAGCTGCAGTTCGCGCAGTTCCTCGCCGGTGAGACCCGGCTGACCGGCGCGTTCGCGGCGCAGCACCTCCTGCTCACGCGGCATCAGGTCGCGCTGGACGAACGTGCGGACCCAGTCGCGCACCTCGCGTTCCTCGACGCTCAGAGAGAAATCCATGGTCGGCCCGCTCCTGTTCGGCATTGACTAAGCGCTCGCTTAGTCAGCGTACCGCTTCGGTTGTCGTTCGCCGAGGAGTTGTCATAAGTTTTCGCGACCTGTTCTCTTCTCGTCGAAGGGCACCCATGAGCACGGAACAACCCGCGGCGAAGCGGGACCGGACCCATTACCTCTACATCGCCGTCATCGTGGCAGTGGCGCTCGGCATCGCGGTCGGCATCCTGTTCCCCGCCCTCGGCAAGGAACTGAAGCCGCTCGGGACCGGGTTCGTGAACCTGATCAAGATGATGATCTCGCCGATCATCTTCTGCACGATCGCGCTGGGCGTCGGCTCGGTGGCGAAAGCCGCGAAGGTCGGCCGCGTCGGCGGGCTCGCACTCGGCTACTTCCTGGTGATGTCGACGGTCGCGCTGGTCATCGGCCTGGTCGTCGGCAACATCCTGCAACCCGGATCCGGCCTGCACCTGACCCCGGAGATCGCCGAAAAGGGCCAGGGCCAGATCGCCAAGAGCGAAGGCACCGTCGAATTCCTGCTCGGGATCATCCCGAAGACGCTGGTCTCGGCGTTCACCGAGGGCGAGGTGCTCCAGACGCTGCTGGTCGCGCTGCTCGCCGGGTTCGCGCTCCAGAAGCTGGGCGCGAAGGGCGAGCCGATCCGCCGCGGCATCGAGCACATCCAGCGGCTCGTGTTCCGGATCCTCGCGATGATCATGTGGGCGGCCCCGATCGGCGCGTTCGGCGCGATCGCCGCCGTCGTCGGTGAGACCGGCTGGAAGGCGTTGCAGAGCCTCGCGGTGATCATGCTCGGCTTCTACATCACCTGCGCGCTGTTCGTGTTCGTGGTGCTCGGGCTGATCCTCGGCCTGCTGGCCAGGGTCAACATCTTCAAACTGCTGAAGTACCTCGGCCGCGAGTTCCTGCTGATCCTGTCGACGTCGTCGTCGGAATCGGCGCTGCCGCGGCTGATCGCGAAGATGGAACACGCCGGCGTCTCTAAACCCGTGGTGGGCATCACCGTGCCGACCGGGTACTCGTTCAACCTCGACGGCACCGCGATCTACCTGACGATGGCGTCCATCTTCATCGCCGACGCGCTCGACAAACCGCTGACCATCGGCGAGCAGATCTCCCTGCTGGTGTTCATGATCATCGCGTCCAAGGGCGCGGCGGGCGTCACCGGAGCCGGGCTCGCGACGCTGGCGGGCGGCCTCCAGTCGCACCGGCCGGAACTGGTGGACGGTGTCGGGTTCATCGTCGGCATCGACCGGTTCATGTCCGAGGCCCGCGCGCTGACGAACTTCGCGGGCAACGCCGTCGCCACCGTGCTGATCGGCACTTGGACCAAGGAGATCGACCGAGAGCAGCTGGACCGGACACTGAGCGGCCAGTCGCCGTTCGACGAAGCGACTTTGCTCGATGAACATGCTGAATCGGGTAAAAAGGAGGTGTGATCGAATGTGCGGTCCGCTGGTCCCCGCCCCTGTCCGCTGAACCCCGGTTCCTGGCCTTGCTCGACGAGGTGGAGCGAGGCCGGTACGACAACTACCGCCAGGACATCGACAAACGCCGGTTCCTGACCGGCCGAGTGCTGGCGAAGACCGTCGCCGCCGAGCGGCTCGGCCTTGCGGTCGAGGACGTGAGCTTCGACGCGACCTGCGACGACTGCGGCAAACCGCACGGCCGTCCCAGGGTGCCCGGCGCGGCGCTGATGCTGTCGATCTCGCATTCCGGCGACCTCATCGGCGTCGCGGCCACCGCCGGGACCCCGGTCGGGCTCGACGTCGAGACCGCCACGAGGCGGGCCGACGACTCGCTCATCGAGTACGCGCTGAGCCCGGCGGAGCAGGCCGCGGTCTCCGGTCTGCTCGCCGAGCAGCGCACGGCGGCGTTCTTCACCTACTGGACGCGCAAGGAAGCGGTCATGAAGGCCACCGGGAAGGGCCTCAAGATCCCGCTCCAGAGCATCACGTTCTCCGGGTACGACGAGGAGGCGAGGCTGGTCCGCTCGGGCGACACGGCCCTCGACCCGGCACGGACGCGGCTCGTGGACCTGAAGGCGACCGAGGGCTACCGGGCGGCCGTCGCACTGCTGACGACCGACGAAATCTCGGTCACCGAAGACTTCGTGGCCCTCTAGATCTCCAGGCCCATGGCGGCCAGCAGGGTGCGGAACTTCGCCGACGTCTCGTCCAGTTCGGTCTGCGGATCGGAGGCGGGCACGATGCCTCCGCCCGCGTACAGCCGCATGGAGGTGTCGGCGATCTCCGCGCACCGGATCCCGACGGCCCATTCGCCGTCTCCGGCCGCGTCGACCCAGCCGACGGCGCCCGCGTAGTACGCGCGGTCGAACGGCTCCAGTTCCTGGACCAGCGAGCGCGCGGCGCCGGTCGGGGTGCCGCAGACGGCGGGCGTCGGGTGCAGCGCGGCGGCGAGGTCCAGCGCGGTGACGCCGGAGTCGATCAGCTCGCCGGTGACGGTCGTCGAGAGGTGCCAGATCGCCGGCGTCGAGACCAGTTCGGGGCCGCGGACGTCGAGGGTGCGGCAGAACGGCCGCAGGATCTCGACGACGGACTCCACCACCACGGCGTGTTCGAGGTGGTCCTTTTCGGACGCCAGCAGGGCCTCACCATTGGCCTTGTCGATCGCCGGGTCCGCCGACCGGGGCATCGACCCGGCATGCGGCCGGGACAGCACCGAACCGCCGGTGCGGGACAGCAGGAGTTCGGGGGTGGCGCCGACGAGCGTGCGCCCGCCGGGCAACTGCGCGGCGTAGGTGGTGTGCCGGGGGTTGCCGTTCGCCAGGTTCCGGACGACGTCGGCGACCGGGACGGCCTCGGCGAAGTCGAGATCGAGCGCGCGGGCCAGGACGACTTTGCGCAGGTCCCGGTCGCTCAGCGCCGAGACGGCCGCGCGGACGGCGGCGAGATGCGCCGCCGGTTCGGGCACGGAAGTGACCTTCACCGGCTGCGGAAGCGCGGTGCGCGGCGGGACGGCCGCGCGATCGGACGACGCGCGGTGCACCGAACGAGGCAGAACCAGGTGGCTCGGCGTCGAAGTGCCCTCACCAGTGTCGAAGGGCAGCACTCCGACCGCGATCGGAGCACCCGAGCCGGTGAACAGCCCCGGGAGTGCCCGGGACAGCCGCGCCGGATCGGTGTCGGTCGCGGTGGCCGCGACACCGCTCGCGAGGAGCGCGTGCCGAGCCGTGGCCAGGAGGAAGTCTCCCCGCTCGTAGCGGGCGGCCAGGTCTGCCGGGGTCGCTGGTGCGGTACTGGTCGTCACCCCACCAGCGTCCCAGGCTCCGGCTGAGACCAGGGGAAAGTGTTGCCCGGGCAACAGCCTCTCAGGCAACACCTTCCCCTGGTCAGCCCGTGACCTGGGCGGAAGCGTTACTTCAGCGCCTCGAGGAGGGCCTCGCGCTGCCGCTCACCCAGGCCGGCGGCGCGCCGGTCCGGGTCGATGCCGGCCTGCTCCAGCAGGGCGGCGACCTTGACCGCGCCCAGGCCGGGGACGGCCTTCAGCAGCTGCGTGACCTTCGTCTTGCCGATGGTCTTGTTCTCCTTGGCCTGCTTGAGCACCTTGTCGATGCTCTCCTTGCCGGACTTGATCGACGCAAGCAGCTCGGAGCGCGCCTTGCGAGCCTCAGCCGCCTTGGCGAGGGCATCGGCGCGCTGCTCCGGAGTCAACGTGGGCAGAGCCAACGTAGTAGTCCTTTCATCTCAGGTCTCCGCTTTCGCGGCCGACGGCCTTTACCCATGCTTGCGAGAGCAAGCGCTGGCCAGCCGTCTCTGTACCACGGCCCCAGTAAACGCCACCCGTTCCGCGACCGTGAAACCGACACGCACTTATTACCCCTCGACCACGCCATGGGCAACCCGCCCCAGCCTGCGGAAACACGCCTTTCGGGCGGCGATTCGATGGCGTTCATCACCCTTATGAGCGATGCCGCGACTTCGCACTGTTAGTCATTTTTCGTTTCATGGCAGGAAAAAAACGAATTATTGATGATCTTGACCCGAACCGGCGGCCACCCGTTAGCGCGACACTGTGACCGAACAGTTGCCCGCGACGTTACTGACCAGTTCACCCGACCCGCATTAGAGTCGGCCCAACCCCAGTTCACCGGAGAACGAGCACCACGGGAGTACACGATGTTGAGCACGATGCAGGACGGACAGCTGTCACTGGGCAGGCTGCTCCGCCACGGCACCAAGGTGCACTCCGAGAGCGAAGTCATCACCTGGACCGGTTCAGAAGCCCGTCGTGAGACCTACGGTGAGCTCGGCAAGCACGCCGCGCGGCTCGCCAACGCCCTCCGGAGCCTGGGCATCACCGGCGACCAGCGCGTCGGCACCTTCATGTGGAACAACGCCGAGCACATGGCCGCGTACCTGGCCATCCCCGCCATGGGCGCGGTGCTGCACACGCTGAACATCCGGCTCTTCCCCGAGCAGCTGGTCTTCGTCGCCAACCACGCCGAGGACCAGGTCGTCATCGTCGACGGCACGCTGGTCCCGCTGCTCGCGAAGCAGCTCCCCGAACTGAAGACCGTGCGTCACGTCATCGTGGCCAACGGCGACGCCTCCACCCTTCCCGCGCCCGACGGCGTCCAGGTGCACTCCTACGCCGAACTGCTGGCCGGCCAGCCGGACACCTTCGACTGGCCCGAGGTGGACGAGCGCTCGGCCGCCGCGATGTGTTACACCTCGGGTACCACGGGTGATCCGAAGGGCGTCGCGTACTCCCACCGGTCGATCTGGCTGCACTCGATGCAGGTCACCATGAGCGACAGCATGCGGCTGGCCCAGCACGACAAGGCCCTCGCGATCGTCCCGATGTTCCACGCGATGGCCTGGGGCATGCCGTACTCGGCGCTGATGGTCGGCGCGTCGCTGCTGATGCCGGACCGGTTCCTCCAGCCCGCCCCGATCGCGCAGATGCTCGACGTCGAGAAGCCGACCTTCGCCGGGGCCGTCCCGACGATCTGGCAGGGCCTGCTCTCGCACCTCGACGCGAACCCGCAGGACATCTCGCACCTGCGCGAGGTCGTCGTCGGCGGCTCGGCCGCGCCGCCGTCGCTGATGCACGCGTTCGAGGACCGCTACGACGTGCCGATCCTGCACGCCTGGGGCATGACCGAGACCTCGCCGCTGGGCAGCGTCGCGCGGCCGCCCGCCGCCGCCACCGGTGAGAAGGCGTGGGAGTACCGCTACACCCAGGGCCGGTTCCCGGCGTCCGTCAGCGCCAGGCTGATCGGCGACAACGGCGAGGAACTGCCGTGGGACAACGAAAGCGTCGGCGAACTCGAGGTGCAGGGCCCGTGGATCGCGGCGTCGTACTACAGCGGCACCACCGGTGACGAGCCCGACCCGGAGAAGTTCCACGACGGCTGGCTGCGCACCGGCGACGTCGGCAAGATCAGCCCCGACGGCTATCTCACGCTCACCGACCGCGCGAAGGACGTCATCAAGTCCGGCGGCGAGTGGATCTCCTCGGTGGACCTCGAAAACCAGGTGATGGCGCATCCCGCGGTGGCCGAGGCGGCCGTGGTCGGCATCCCCGACGAGAAGTGGGACGAGCGCCCGCTGGTCGCCGTCGTGCTCAAGGAGGGCCAGACCGTGACAGCCGAAGAACTGCGCGAGTTCTTGTCCGACAAGGTCGCGAAGTGGCAGCTTCCGGAGAATTGGACCTTTGTGGACGAAGTCCCCAAGACCAGTGTCGGCAAGTTCGACAAGAAGCGGCTGCGGGCGTTCCACTCCGAGGGAAAACTCGACATCAGTCAGCTCTAACGGGTTAATCTCCCGCGCGCCTGCCCTTCCGTGAAGGTCATCTTGAGGGACGCTGTCCCTCAAGATGACCTTCACGGAAGGGTTTTGTTGGTGCGTAAGACAAGCAGGCGCGCGTTCCTCGCGATGGCGGGGACGGCCGCGCTCTCCGCCTGCGGGTCGAACACCGTCCATTCAGGAAAGCCGGCCCCGTCGACGGCTTACTCCGCCGGGGTGACCCGGCCGAAACCGAAGCCGGTGGACCTCGCGCAGTGGTACCACCCGTACCCCGAAGCGGGTGTCCAGGAAGCCGTCACGCGCTACGCGGCCGCGTACCAGAAGTCCAAGGTCGCGGTGCAGTGGAATCCCGACGACTACGAGACGAAACTCGCCGCCGCGCTCCAGGCGGGCCCGGTCCCGGACGTCTTCGAAGGCCAGGTCACCCTGGACCGCGTCCGGCAGAATCTGCTCGTCCCGCTCGACGACGTCATCGGGCCCGTGCGCGGGGACTTCAACCAATCGGTCCTCGCGGCACAGACCGTCGACGGCAAGACGTACGGGATCCCGCAGGCACTCGACACCCAGGTCCTCTTCTATCGCAAGAGTTTCCTGCAAGAGGCCGGCGTGCAGCCGCCGCAGACGCTCGACGAACTCGTCGACGCGGCAAGGAAACTCTCCAAGGACGGTGTCAAAGGACTGTTCGCGGGCAACGACGCCGGGGCGGCCGCGCTCGCCGGTCCGCTGCTGTGGGCCGCGGGCCTCGACTACGTCAAGGACGGCAAGTCCGTCGGCTTCGACGATCCCCGCGCCGCGACGGTGTTCGCGAAACTGCGTGACCTCAACGGTTCGCTGCTGCTGGGTGCTTCGACGGACTGGGCGGACCCGATCCCGTTCATCGACGGGCTCACCGCCATGCAGTGGACCTGGCTGTGGAACCTGCCGAAGATCCAGGACACCATGAAGGACGACTTCGGTGTCCTGGCCTTCCCCCGGCTCGACGCGGCGGGCGCGCCGTCCGTCCCGGTCAGCGGGATGAGCGCGATGGTGCATTCCAAGAGCCTGAACCCCAACGCCGCCAAGGACTTCGTCAAGTGGCTGTGGCTGGAGCGCACCGACTTCCAGCAGGAGTTCGCCACCAAGTTCGGCTTCCATCTGCCCGCGCGCCTGAGCGTGCTCGACAAGCTCGCCCCCAGCACCGACGCCGCCCGGCTGGTCAAGGAGAACGGCCGCGCCGCCGGTCCACTGTGGACAGCGACGGCGAACACCGCGCTCGTCGACGCGCTCGGCCGGATCGTCCGCGACGGCGCCGACCCGGCCGCAGAGACGAAGGCCGCGGTCGAGGCCGTCAAAGCGGAACTGGGTCGCCTGGCGGCTTAGTCGCCGGAAACGCCCCAGATCGCCAGTTCGACGGCGACGTCGTCCTCGTAGAGCAGCGCGCAGTTCGCGCTCCAGCGCGGACGGCGTTCGTACGGCAGCCGCCCGGCCTTGTCGAGTTCATCGAAGCCGGCGACGGACGGCTCCTCGGTACCGAAGGCGATGAGGAGTTCGGCGTCGGTCAAGGGCCGGATCGTGCCGAAGTCGTCCTCTCCCGTGGCACTGATGAACTCGTGGACGTCGAGCACCGAATGGGTCCCGGACTCCTGGACGCTCTCCACCTCGTAGAGCTCCTCGACCGAATCCGGGCGGCCGAGTTCGTCCTCTTCCCAGAGGTAGTCGCCCTCCTCGAAGACGCGTGCCTTCATCGCGTCCAGCGCCGCTTCCGGGTCACCGTCGAACCGGCCGCGGACAGACCAAGCCGAAGCACCCACCGGGGCCACCTCCTCACTCGCCGAGCAGCAAGCTTAACGACCGCGGCCGCTAGAGCGTTCGGCCGAACGTGACAAATTTTCGCATTACCCTTTTCTGGCGTTCACCCCACGGCTAACGTCGTCCGGCATCGTCCTTCCGCGACACCCACCCGCGACGAGTAGGGGCACCGCCATGTCCGACATCTCCAGGCGCACCTTCACCGCGGCAGGCGCCGTCGGCGTCGGCCTGCTGCTGTGCACCCCGACCGCCAACGCGCTCGACCGGGCACTGGCGCGCACCGCGAGCCGGGCGGTGCGCACCGCGGGCACCACGCTGGAATCCGCGGCGGCGCCGATGAAGAGCGGCCCGGGCTACACCCGGCTGACCGCGGGCCCCGGCTGGCCGCTCGTGGTCCGAGGCGATCTCGCCGCGCCGAAGTCCGGCCGCGACGACCGGCGCCGCGCGATGGCCTCGTTCGCACAGTTCACCGACCTGCACTTCACCGACGCCGAAAGCCCGGCGCGGTTCGAGTACCTGCACCCGTTCGTCGGCTCGGCGCACCGGCCGCAGGAGACCCTCGGCCCGGTCGCGACGACGGCGCTGGTGGAGCGGGTGAACAGTCTCAAGGCTGGTCCGTTCACCGGGCGGGCGATCGACTTCATGGTCACCACCGGCGACAACACCGACAACCACGAGCTGATCGAGCTCGAATGGTTCCTCAAGGTGCTCAACGGCGGCACGGTGAACCCGACCTCTGGCGACCCGAACGCGCACGAAGGCGTCCAGACGTCGGGGTCCTCGCACTACTGGAACCCCGGCAAGACGCTGGACGACGCCTACACGAAGAAGGGTTTCCCTCAGCTGCCCGGCCTGCTCGGCGCGGCTTCGAACACGTTCACGTCGCCGGGTCTCGACGTCCCGTGGTTCTGCACGTTCGGCAACCACGACGACAGCATCGTCGGCACGGTGCCGGACCTGCCGGGGATGGACGCCTGGTACACCGGCCGGTTCAAGGTGATCGGCAAGGACGAGACGACGTCGAGGAAGCTCGCGAAGGCTATCGACGCCGGGTCCGGCGTGCCGATCACGGAGCTGTTCGGCGGCTCGGGCACGATCCGCGAGATCACCCCCGACGCGCGACGGCGGCCGTTCAGCACCGCGGAGTTCGTCCAGCACCACCTCGACGCGGCCAACACCGGCCCCGGCCCGGTGGGGCACGGGTTCAGCGGGAACAACGCCGACGGGCGGAACGTGTACTACACCTTCCGGATCGCGCCGGGCGTCGTCGGCATCAGCCTCGACACCACGACGATGGCCGGGCTCGCGGACGGGTCGATCGGGCTCGGGCAGTTCACCTGGGTGGAGAACACGCTCAAGCGCAACAGCTCGACGTACTACGACTTCTTCGGCCGCAAGGTCACGCAGAACGTGACGGATGAGCTGTTCATCCTGTTCAGCCACCACACCAGCGATTCCATGGGCAACGTGCTCCCGGACGCGCGGCATCCGCTGGAATTGCGGCTCAACGGCGACACGTTCGTCTCGCTGCTGCACCGGTTCCCGAACGTGCTGGCGTGGGTCAACGGGCACACGCACCGCAACAAGATCACCCCGCACGTCGGCAAGACGGCGAAGCAAGGCTTCTGGGAGATCAACACCGCGTCGCATATCGACTTCCCGCAGCACGCGCGGATCATCGAGGTCGCCGACAACGCCGACGGCACGCTGTCACTGTTCACGACCCTGATCGAAGCCGAAGCCCCGTACGAGGCTCCGTACTCGGACACCTCGACGCAAGCGCTTGCGTCGCTGTACCGCGAACTTTCGTACAACGACATCCACGCTTCGCTCACCGCCGTCGGCACCGCCCAAGACCAGAACACCGAACTGCTGTTACCGAACCCCCTCGCCTAACCCCTCCCGCAACTAGTCCTCTAGTTGCGGTAGTTGCGCACGGCAAGTACCGCAACTAGAGGACGAAACGCAGGAGCTGGTCGCGAAAGTGACACAGACTCAAGCCGTCTTGTAGCCAACTGTTTACATACCTCGCGCGACCGGCGAAAATCCCTTGCCTACTGGGTGGACACGGAGGATGGAGCCGGGATGCGCATACGAGGGCTGGTCACGCTGCTGACGATCGCGACAATGACCGCGGTGACGGCACAGACGGTGGAGGCGAGCCCCGGCAAGCCGGACGACGAGTCGATCGACTACCACGAATGGTCCGGTCAGCGCGGTTTCCGCGACGGCAGGCTCGAAGGGCTCGACCTCCACCACGGTGAACTGCGTATCGACCGCCCGATCGGCACCATCGAACACACCGAACCCGCGCTCGGCACCACGAAGACCTACGAATACGGCCAATGGACGTCGAGGAGCCACACTCAGGGCTTCGACGCCTCCCAGCTGGTCGCCTCGTGGAACGCGAAGACACCGGCCAAGACCTGGCTCAAGATCGAGGCGAAGGGCCGCACCTCGTCGGGCGCCGAGACGGCCTGGTACGTCATGGGCCGGTGGGCCAGCGGGGACGCCGACATCAAGCGCACCAGCGTCGACGGCCAGAGCGACGCCAACGCCGCGGTCGACGTCGACACGCTGGTCATGAAGGCCGGCGTCGCGCTCCGGTCGTATCAACTGCGGATCAGCCTGTACCGCGAAGCCGGTTCCCGTGCCACACCGTCGGTGACCTCGCTCGGCGCGATGACGTCGCTGGTCCCGGACCGGTTCGAGGTCCAGGCGACGAAACCGGGCCGCGCCACCGGGATCGAACTCAAGGTGCCCGCCTACGCCCAGAACCTCCACAAAGGACAGTTCCCCGAGTACGGCGGTGGCGGCGAGAGCTGGTGCAGCCCGACGTCCACCGAAATGGTCGCCGAGTACTGGGGCAAACGGCCCAAGCGCGAGGACATGACGTGGATCCCGGAGGGTTACGTCGATCCGACCGTCGCGTACGCCGCCCGCTACACCTTCGATCACGCTTACGACGGAACCGGCAACTGGCCGTTCAACACCGCGTACGCCGCTTCACTCGGACTGCGTGGGCACATCACCCGTTTGCACTCCTTGAACGAACTCGAGAACTACATCGCGCGCGGCATCCCGGTGATCACGTCGCAGTCGTTCAAGGCCGAGGAACTCGACGGTGCGGGCTACGGCACCGCCGGGCACATCATGGTCGTCGTCGGCTTCACGAAGGACGGTGACGTGATCGCGAACGACCCGGCCGCCAACAGCAACGACCAGGTCCGAAATGTCTACAAGCGACACCAGTTCGAAACGATCTGGCAGCGCACCAAGCGGTACAACACCACGGGCGGGGTCTCGGGCGCTCCGGGCGGGGTCGCCTACATCATCACGCCGGGGCACTGAACCGATACCGCACCCGAGCGGATGTCGCGACCCGGGCTGGTTCCGTGGCAAGCTGCCTAGAACCGACTCGGAGGTAAGCATGCCGTACGAGGTCCAGGGCGTCGTTTCCCGCGCCAAGGGTGAACCGGTCTCGCTGGAGTCCGTGACGGTGCCCGATCCCGGGCCCGGCGAGGCCGTCGTCTCGGTCAAGGCGTGCGGCGTCTGCCATACCGACCTGCATTACCGCGAGGGCGGGATCAACGACGAGTTCCCGTTCCTGCTCGGCCACGAGGCCGCCGGGTTCGTGGAGGCCGTGGGCGACGGCGTCACGGACCTCGAACCGGGCGACTACGTGATCCTGAACTGGCGCGCGGTCTGCGGCACCTGCCGGGCCTGCCGCCGGGGCAAGCCGTGGTACTGCTTCTCCACCTTCAACGCCGCCCGGCCGATGACACTGGCCGACGGCACCGCTCTGTCTCCGGCACTGGGCGTCGGCGCGTTCCTCGAAAAAACGCTCGTCCACAGTGGACAATGCACGAAGGTCGACCCCGCCGCCGAACCGGCGGTCGCCGGGTTGCTCGGCTGCGGGGTGATGGCCGGTCTCGGCGCGGCGCTGAACACCGGCGCGGTGAGCCGCGGCGACTCCGTCGCGGTCATCGGCTGTGGCGGTGTCGGCGACGCTGCCATCGCCGGGGCGAACCTCGCCGGCGCGAAGACCATCATCGCCGTCGACACCGACGACCGGAAACTGGCCTGGGCCAAGGACTTCGGTGCCACGCACACACTGAACAGCAAGGGGCTCAGCGAAGACCAGGTCGTCGAGGCGATCCAGGAGTTCACCGATTCGTTCGGCGCGGACGTCGTGATCGACGCGGTCGGCAGGCCCGAAACGTGGCGGCAGGCCTTCTACGGCCGCGATCTCGCGGGCACGGTCGTGCTCGTCGGCGTCCCGACCCCGGACATGCGGCTGGACCTGCCGCTGATCGACTTCTTCTCGCGCGGCGGCTCGCTCAAGTCGTCGTGGTACGGCGATTGCCTGCCCTCACGCGATTTCCCGATGCTGATCGACCTCTACCTCCAGGGCAGGCTGCCGCTCGACAAGTTCGTCACCGAGCGGATCGCGCTCGACGGCGTCGAGCAGGCCTTCGGGCGTATGCACCAAGGTGACGTCCTCCGCAGTGTGGTGACGTGGTGAAACTCTTCACCGACACCGATTTCCCCGCCGACCCGTATCCGGGAGCGCGGCCGGGTCATTCGTTCGTCCATTTCGACGGCGCCGGGCACAGCCTCGACACCGCGCCGGAGGGCTGGCGCGAACGCCAGGCCGTGCTCGCCTACGGCTCGAACGCGTGCCCGTCCAAGATCACCTGGATGCGGGAGAACATGGGCCTGACGGGTCCGGTCGTCGTCTGTCACGCGCGCTGCACCGACCTCGCCGCGGTGTGGGCGTCCGGTCTGCGGTTCCGGGACGGGCAGCGGCCCGCGACCCTCGCCGCGGCCCCGGGAATCGTCGAGGAACACTCCGTCTGGTTCGCCTCGCCCGAGCAGCTGGCCGTACTCGACGAATGCGAGGGCAACGGCCGCCGCTACCGCCTGGTGCGGCTGACCGCCCCGGCCATCACCCTCGACGACGGCACCGTGCTCGACGACGTGGTGGCGTACGTCGGCGCGGCGGACATCCGGCTGCCGATCCTCGTGGACGGCAGGCACATCCGCGTCGCCGACCTCGAACAGCGCCGGGCCGCGGCACTGGAGGGGATCCCCGCCGAGACGCACGGCCTGGACTGCACACTGGTCGACGCCGGGAGCCTGGTCAAAGAAGCTTCCCGGGATTGAGGATCCCGGCCGGGTCGACGGCTTTCTTCGCCGCCCTCAACACTTCGACGCCGATCTCGCCGATTTCCCTCGCCAGATAAGGCGCGTGGTCGACGCCGACGGCGTGGTGGTGCGAGATGGTGCCGATCCCGGTGATCGCCTCCGACGCCGCCGCCTTCGCCCGCCGCCACTGGCCGACCGGGTCGGCCTCGTCGCGCGCGGTGAGCACGGTGAAGTACAGCGACGCGCCCGTTTCGTAGGCGTGCGAGACGTGACACATGATGATGGCCCGGCCGAGCGTGGCGGTGAGCGCGGCGCGCACGGCGTCGCGCAGGTCGCTCAGTTCCGACCAATAGGCGGCCGTTTCCAAGGTCTCGACACAGACGCCGTTGTCCATCAGGGCATCCCGCTGACGCGGTCCGGAAAACCGGCCGCGGCGCCAGGATTCGCCGAGTGTCCGTCCGATCCGGACGGCGCCGAACGGCTCCAGCACCCTTGTGGTGTCCTGACGGCGCCGCGCGACCTCGCGTTTCGACGCTCCTTCCCAGCCGACGATCAGCAAGCAGGGTTTCGAAACCCCGCGCGCCCGGAGGTACCGGCGCAGTGCCTTGGTCTTCCAACTGTCGTTGAGTGCCAGCGAAACCTCGCTTTCGTCCACATCGGACAGTCGCGTGATGTCCGCGAGCGCGTGCCGCTGGGCGAGTTCGCGCACCGCCGCGGTGCCGTTCTCCCAACCGTCGACGACGTAGCCTTCGTAGCGGCGCACTTCCGGAACCGGCCGGACCCGGAGGGCGACCTCGGTGATGACGCCGAGCGCGCCTTCGCTGCCGACCGCGAGGTGCCGGAGGTCGGGCCCGGCCGCAGACGCCGGCGCGACACCGAGTTTCCACTCACCGCGCGGGGTCGCGAGCCGGACGCCCGAAACCATGTCCTCGAACCGGCCGTACCCCGACGAGGCCTGCCCGGCCGACCGGGTCGCGGCGAATCCGCCGATGGTGGCGCGTTCGTAGGACTGCGGAACGTGCCCGAGAGTGAAACCGTGCGCGGCGAGCAGCCGGTCGGCCTCCGGGCCGGTGACGCCCGCTTGCAGGACCGCGATCCGGGACACCTGGTCGACGGAGACCAGGTCGCCGAGTCTGGTGAGGTCGAGCGCGATCACCGCGGCCTTGTCGCCGCGCAGTGCCGAAACCCCGCCGACGACCGACGTCCCGCCGCCGAACGGGACGACGCCGACGTCGTGCTGTGCGCAGATTTCCAGCACCGACTGGACTTCGTCGGGATTCCCTGGCAAGACGACGGCGTCCGGCACCGGAAAGTCACCGAACCCCCGTCGACGCAGCAGGTCCAAATAGGACAGGCCGCTCGCCCGCGCGAGCCGCTCCGCCTGGATCACCAGGACGTGCTCGGCGCCGACGAGCTCCTCGAGGTCACGTTTCGACTGTTCGCCGAGCGCCGAATCGGGAACGGGCAGTGCCGAATCCGGCGCGAACGGCGCCGCCGGGCCCAACGGGCCGATACGCTGGACGAGCCACCGCAGCGCCTTCGCCGGAAGGTGGGCCGCGTCACCGGCTTCAGGCGTCCAGGATCGTCTTAACCGGTGGTCAATAAGCTCTGTCACGACTACAGTGTTACATATGGACGCACAACGTCACTCACCTGCGGAAACAGGCGTTTCGGCACTGGCGGATACCCGATCCCGCCAGGCCTCCACGCGTGTGTCCGACGACGTTCTGCTCGACGCGGCGAAGAAGTGCGTTCTCGCCGTCGGCGTGAGGCGGACCACGCTCGCGGAGATAGCGCGGACCGCGAAGGTTAGCCGGATGACCGTCTACCGCCGGTTCCCGGACGTGCGCAGTGTGCTCGCGACCCTCATGACCCGTGAATTCGGCGGGCTGCTGCAAGGCGCCGCCGAGCCGGACGACGAACCGGCCAACTTCCGCGAAAAGCTCGTGCGGAGTTCGTCCGCCGCCGTTGCCGCGCTGTCGGGCGATCCGCTGTTCCGCACGCTGCTGGACCTCGACCCCGAACTCGTCCTGCCCTACATCGTCGAACGGCTCGGGCAGACCCAGCGCTTCGCCGAGGGCGTGATCCTGCACCTGCTGCGGTCGGGCCACGAAGACGGCTCGATCCGCAAGGGCGACCTGCCTTCACAGGCGCGCACCCTGTTGCTGCTCATCCAGTCCTTCGCCTTCTCCTACCGCCCCGCCACCGCGGACGTGAACGAGAAGCAGCTGATGACGGAGTTCGCCCACGTGCTCGACGCGGCGTTGCGGCCGTGACGCCGGGCTCACTCAACGCCCTGCGCCGCGAGCGGGAACTCGCGGCACTGGCTGGCGGTGAGCGGGTCGACCTGGCGGTGGTCGGTGGCGGGGTCACCGGCGCCGGGATCGCACTGGACGCGGCCGCGCGCGGCCTGTCGGTGGCCCTGATCGAGGCGTACGACCTGGCGTACGGGACGTCGCGCTGGTCCAGCAAGCTGGTCCACGGTGGGCTTCGCTACCTCGCCAAGGGCGATCTGGCACTGGCGCACGAAAGCGCGGTCGAACGCGGGATCCTCATGACGCGCACCGCGCCGCATCTCACCAGGGCGATCCCGCAGCTGTTCCCCATGTACCGCGAGACCTCCCGCGGCCAGCAGGCGTTCATCATGACCGGACTCGTCGCCGGTGACGGTCTCCGCCGCGCGGCCGGGACCCCGGCATCGGTGCTGCCCCGGCCGAGGTCGATCCCGGCCGCGGAGGCGCTGGCGCTCGCGCCCGGTCTGACCCCCCAAGGCTTACGTGGCGCGCTGCTGGCTTACGACGGCGCACTGACCGACGACGCGCGGCTCGTGGTGAGCCTGGCGCGCACGGCGGCGTCACGCGGCGCGAAGATCCTGACGAGACTCGAGGCGCTCCGGCTCGACGCGGGTTCGGTGCTGGCCAGGGACCGGCTCACCGGGCAGGAAGTGGAGATCCGCGCCGGTCAGGTGATCAACGCGACGGGCGTCTGGGCAGGCGAACTGGCGGAATCGGTGCGGCTGCGGCCGTCCCGCGGTTCCCATCTCATCCTGGCTTCGGGTGCGGCGCGGATCGGCGCGACGTCGGTCAACGTGCCCGTCCCCGGTGAGAACAACCGGTTCGTCTTCCTGTTGCCGCAACCCGACGGTCGCGTGTTCGTCGGGGTCACCGACGAGCCGACCGACGGCCCGGTCCCGCGTGTGCCGACCGTGCCGGAGTCCGATGTGGACTTCCTGCTCGACGTGGCATCGACGGCGTTCACCCGCCAGCTGACCCGCGCCGACGTCGCCGGTTCGTTCGCCGGGCTGCGGCCGCTGGTCGAAGGCGACGGCGGAAGGAGCGCGGATCTCTCGCGCAAACACGCGGTGGTGACCGGTGCCGACGGCGTGCTCACCATCGTCGGCGGCAAGCTGACGACGTACCGGAAGATGGCAGAGGACGCCGTCGACGCCGCGTTGAAACGGTCCGGGCTCCACGCCGGGCCGTCGACCACGTCCCGGCTTCCCCTGCTGGGCGCGACCCAGCGGAGTCGTCTGTCCACTGTGGATGCTCCCGCCCGGCTGGTCGCGAAGTACGGCACCGAAGCGCCCAAGATCGCGGCACTCGGCGAGGTCGATCCGGAACTGGGCCTTCCTCTGTTCGACGGGTCCGAGATCAGCGCGGCCGAGGTCGTCTGGGCGGTGCGGCACGAGGGCGCGCTCGACGTCGAGGACGTCCTGGAGCGCCGCACCCGGCTCAGCCTGGTCGCCCCCGATGCCGAGGCCGCCAGGGCCCGCGTCCAGGAACTCGTCGACAAGTCACTCGCCGGGCTCGCCTGACAGCTCGCAATTAGTCACCTACTTGCGGTGAAGAGCGCCCTCAACTTGACGAGTCGTTGGGTTTTTGCAACAGTATGTTCCATGAGTCCGGTCAGGCGCGGCAAAGAGCTGCCGATCTACAACCGGCTTCCCGTGCTCCGGGCGGAGCGCGGACTGAGCAGGGTCGCCCTCGCGGCGGCGGTCGAGGTCAACCCGCAGACCATCGGTGCGCTCGAACGCGGGGACCACTACCCGAGCCTGGACCTGGCGTTCCGCATCTGCGCGGTGTTCGACCTCCCGGTCGAGGCCGTGTTCAGCCGCGAACCGTTCACGCCACTGTCCACTCAGGTCTACCGGGAGGGGGGAGCATGACCGGGAAACAGGGGTGGCTCGCCGCGCGCTGGGAGCGCCAGCTGGAGCGGTTCGAGGAGGTGGAACTCAAACGGGCCAGGAGGCTGCCGACCTGGCGCACGCGACGCCGTCGCCGCCAGTTGAGCCTGCTCGTGATCCTCGGGAACCTGATGCTGCTCGTCGGTGCCTCGCTGTTCGTCACCCGGCAGGGGCCGGTCTTCTTCGGTCTCTGGTTCGGCGGCGCCTTGATCACCGGGACCGCCCACTGGCTGCTGCGCATCCTCACCGGCAAGATGAGCGGCGGATTCTCGCTCCGGCTCGACGAACGCGAACGGGAAATGCGCCACCGGGTCACCTACGTCAGCTACCAGATCCTGGTCGGCCTGATGATGGTCGGGATGGTCTACTCGATCATCATCTCGAACACGGAGGAAGCGGGATTCCGCATCGCCCTGATGCTGACCGCGCTGTTGCTCGCCGGGACCACGTCGGCGGCGACGATCCTCGGCTGGACACTGCCGGACGACGATCCCGAAGACTTCACCGACTTCGACGAGGGGAGCCCCGCATGACCGGGGACAAGAAGCGCTACAAGGTGTCCATCGGGATGGTCGCCGTCGTGCTGGTGGCCGGTGGGGTCCTCGCCGGGGCGGGGCGGGCGATCCTGGTGTACCGGGCCACTTCGGTGGTGAGCAACGTCAAGCTGGACGGACTGGTCCAGCGAAACCGCACGATCTCCGGCGTCCACCGGGGTTTCACGGCGCTGGTGCGGTATTTCGAGGAGGGTAAGTGGAAATGAGCGAGGGAAAACTGGAGATCGACCGGATCTCCAAGAGTTACGGCGCGAAGGTCGCGCTGGACGAGGTGAGCTTCGAGGTTCAGCCCGGTGAACTGTTCGGGTTCGTCGGCAGCAACGGCGCGGGCAAGACCACCACGATGCGGATCGTCCTCGGGGTGCTGGCTGCCGACTCCGGCCAGGTGCGGTTCGGCGGCGCGCCGATCACCCACGAGACCCGCACGCATATCGGGTACATGCCGGAGGAACGCGGGCTGTACCCGAAGATGAAGGTGCTGGAGCAGCTGGTCTACCTCGCCGAACTGCACGGGATGTCGGCCAACGACGCCCACCGCAGCGCGGAGAACTGGATCACCCGGCTCGGCCTGACCGAACGTCGCAAGGACGAGGTCCAGAAACTGAGCCTCGGCAACCAGCAGCGCGTGCAACTCGCGGCCGCGCTGGTGCACGACCCGCGGGTGCTGGTGCTGGACGAGCCGTTCTCCGGCCTCGACCCGCTGGCCGTCGACGTGATGAGCGGGGTGCTGCGGGAGAAGGCCGCGACCGGGGTGCCGGTGGTCTTTTCCAGTCACCAGCTGGATCTGGTCGAGCGGCTGTGCGACCGGGTCGGCATCATCCGAAGTGGACGGATGGTCGCTTCCGGCACCGTCGGCGAACTGACCGCCGACGCGGGCAACGGTCTCGTCGTCACCGCGCCCAACGCCGCACCCGGCTGGGCCTCGGCCGTCCCGGGTGTCCGGTCGGTCGAGCAGAACGGCCCGACGGCGATCGTCGAACTCGAAGCCCACGCCGACGATCAGGCCGTGCTCGCCGCGGCACTGGCCACCGGCCCGGTCACCGAGTTCACCAAGCGCAGGCGTTCGCTGACTGAGTTGTTCCGCGACGCCGTCGCCGAGAAGCCTGCCGCACAAGGAGTTTCCGCATGAACACCGTCTCACCCTGGCGCGCTGTCTGGCTCATCGCCAAACGTGAGCTGAACACGCGGCTGCGCACCAGGTCTTTCGTGATCGGCACCGCCGTACTGCTGGTCATGCTGATGGGCTACGTCCTGTTGCAGTCCACGCTGATCAGCAACGAGGACAAGAGCAAGATCGGCCTCACCGGCCAGACCGCCGGGATCGCGCAGCAGCTCCAGACGGCGGGCGCGGCGGTCGGCGAGAAGATCGAGACCGTCACCGTCGCCGATCCGGCGCAGGGCCGGTCGCAGGTCGAGAACGGCGATCTCGACGCGTTGCTGTCCGGCAACGCCACCGAGCTGAAGGTGCTCGTCAAGTCCGAACTGGACAACAAGCTGCGTGCCCTGCTGACCGGTGTTTCGCAGCAGGAAGTGCTCAACGGCAAGCTTTCCGAAGTCGTGGAGAATCCGGACCAGGTGCTGCGGACGGTCTCCGCCACCCAGGTCCAGGTCGACTCGATCAAACCGCCGGATCCGGAGAAGGCCCAGCGGATGGTGATCGGGCTGATCGTGGCGGTGCTGCTGTACATGAGCATCGTGACCTACGGGACGCTGGTCGCCCAGGGCGTGGTCGAAGAGAAGTCGAGCCGGGTCGTCGAGATCCTGCTGTCCACCGTCCGGCCATGGCATCTGTTGCTGGGCAAGGTGATCGGGCTCGGCCTGGTCGGCTTGACACAGCTGGTGATCATCGGCGGCGCCGGGTTGATCGTCGCGTCGGCGACCAACGTGCTGACACTGTCCGGGGTCGCGACGGGCGCGCTGCTGTGGGGCGTGGTGTGGTACCTGCTCGGCTTCCTGTTGTACGCCACCGTCTACGGCGCGATGGGCTCGCTGGTCTCCCGGCAGGAGGACACCCAGTCGGTGATCGGCCCGGTGAACATCGTGCTGATCCTGGGCTTCGTCGTCGGGTTCAACCTGCTGGCCCAGGCACCGGACGGGATGGGAACGAAGATCCTTTCCCTGGTGCCGCTGCTGTCCCCGGTGCTGATGCCCGCGCGGATCGCGTCCGGGAACGTCGAGGTGTGGGAGATCGTGCTGTCGCTGGGCCTGACCGTGGGCGCCATCGCCCTGTTCACCTGGCTGGGCGCGCGGATCTACCAGAACAGCGTCCTGCGGGTCGGCAGCCGGATCAAGCTGTCGGAGGCTCTTCGCGGCTGACTGCTTTGCGCGTGAAGGCCCCCTTCCCTCGGTTGAGCCGAGGGAAGGGGGCCTTCACGCGCGTTCAGGTGCCTTTGATGGCGCCGTAGCGCTCCAGGGCGACCTGACGTTCGTGGGCGTGGTCGACCATGGGGGCGGGGTAGTCGCGGACGTCCGCCGGTTTGTGCGCGGCTTTCCCTTGCGTGGAGCGGAGTTCGGGGACGTAGCGGCGGACGTACTCGCCGGAGGGGTCGAACTTCTCCCCCTGCGTGGTCGGATTGAAGATCCGGAAGTACGGCGCGGCGTCGGTGCCGCTGCCGGCGACCCACTGCCAGTTCAGCTGGTTCGACGCGAGGTCGCCGTCGACAAGATGCTTCATGAAATGCCGCGCGCCGAGCCACCACGGCAGGTGCAGATCCTTGACCAGGAAGCTCGCCACGATCATCCGGACGCGGTTGTGCATCCAGCCCTCGGCGAGCAACTGCCGCATCCCGGCGTCGACGATCGGGAATCCTGTTCGCCCCTCACACCACCGTTTGAAGGCCTCGTCATCGGTCTCGTACTCCATGGCGTCGAAGCGGGAATCGTAGTTCTTCCGCGCGGTTTCGGGACGATGCCACAGAACGTCGGCGTGGAACTCACGCCAGGCGAACTCGCCGCGCAACGACTTCGCGCCGGCCCCCTCGTTCCCGGCGAGGTCGGCGAGCAGGGTGCGCGGATGGACGCAACCCCAGCGCAGATACGGCGAAAGCCTTGTCGTACCGGGACGATCCGGCCGGTCGCGATCCTCGTCGTAGGTCTCGACGCCGTCGTCAAGGAACTCGTGCCAGCGCTCCAGCGCCGCCTTCTCACCCGGCTCGGGCAGCTCCATCCCTTTGAGGGAAGGGGATTTCGGGAGTTTCACCGAACGCGGCGGCTCCACCCAGTCCACTATGGACTTCCCGGTGTCCGCGGGCCGCGGCCAGCCGTGGCGAGTCCACGCGCGGTAGAACGGGGTGAACACGCGGTAGGGATCGCCATCCGGCTTGGTGATCCGGCCGGGCGTTATCGCGTACGAGGACCCTGTCTCGGTCCACGCGATGTCGTGCTCCGCCAAGGCATTCTTGACCTCGTCGTCGCGGCGGCGGCCGTACGGTCCGGTGTCCGCGCTGACGTGCACGGCCGAAGCGCCGATCTCGCGGGCGGCCTTGACGACTTCCTTGACCGGGTCGCCCTTGACGAGCATCAGGCGGCCGTCGAGCTGGTCGTCCAGCGCCTTCAGGCAGCCGTGCAGGAACGCGACACGCGGGGCGCCCGACGGTTTGAGGAGCGCGTCGTCGAGGACGTACAGCGCCAGGACGTGCTTACTGTGCTTCGAGGCTTCCAGCAGGGCGGCGTGGTCGCCGAGGCGGAGATCGCGGCGGAACCACAGCACTACGGGGGCTTCTCTGGTCACTCCGGCAACCCTAAGCGGTACCGCCGGTGAGCGCAGTGCCGGATGTTATGAACGGTCCGTTCATAACAAGATCTGTTATGAACGGACCGTTTATAACACTTGCCGAGGCGGGATCAGCGCTCCGAGATCGGCGCGTAGTTCCGCTCCGCGGAGCCGGTGTAGATCTGCCGCGGGCGGCCGATCTTGGTGGCCGGGTCCTGGATCATCTCGCGCCAGTGCGCGATCCAGCCCGGCAGGCGGCCGAGCGCGAACAGTACGGTGAAGTACTTCGTCGGGAAGCCGAGCGCCCGGTAGATCAGACCGGTGTAGAAGTCGACATTCGGGTACAGCTTCCGCTCGATGAAGTAGTCGTCCGAGAGCGCGGTCTCTTCCAGCTTCTTCGCGATGTCGAGCAGCTGGTCGCCGCCCTTGAGCTTGGAGAGGATGTCGTCCGCGGTGTTCTTGATGATCTTCGCGCGCGGGTCGTAGTTCTTGTAGACCCGGTGCCCGAAGCCCATCAGGCGGACACCCTTTTCCTTGTTCTTCACGCGGGTGACGAAGTTCGCGACGTCGCCGCCCTCGGCCTGGATGCCCTCGAGCATGTCCAGGACCGCGCTGTTGGCGCCGCCGTGCAGCGGGCCGAAGAGCGCGTTGATGCCCGCCGAGATCGAGGCGAACAGGTTCGCCTCGGAGGAGCCGACGAGACGCACGGTCGAGGTGGAGCAGTTCTGCTCGTGGTCGGCGTGCAGGATGAACAGCAGGTCGAGCGCCTTGGCGACGTCCGGGTCGACCTCGTAGGGCTCGGCCGGGAAACCGAAGGTCATCCGGAGGAAGTTCTCGACGAGACCGAGCGAGTTGTCCGGGTACAGCAGGGGCTGTCCGACGGACTTCTTGTACGCGTACGCGGCCAGGGTCGGGACCTTGGCCAGCAGGCGGATGGTGGACAGCTCCACGTTCGGTTCGTCGAACGGGTTGAGCGAGTCCTGGTAGAAGGTCGACAGCGCCGATACCGCGCTGGAGAGCACCGGCATCGGGTGCGCGTCGCGCGGGAAGCCGCTGAAGAAGGCCTTCAGGTCTTCGTGCAGCAGGGTGTGGCGCTGGATCTTCCCGGTGAACTCCGACAGCTGCGTCTCGGTGGGCAGCTCGCCGTAGATGAGCAGGTAGGAGACCTCGATGAAGGTCGACTTCTCGGCCAGCTGCTCGATCGGGTACCCGCGGTAGCGCAGGATGCCGGCGTCACCGTCGATGTAGGTGATGGCCGAAGACGCGGCACCGGTGTTCACGAACCCCGGGTCGTGGGTGATGTACCCGGTCGTCGCCAGCAGCTTCCCCAGCTCGATCCCAGGCGCGCCCTCGACGGGGTGGATCACCTTGAACTCGTGCTCGCCATTGGGCAGGCGCAGCGTCGCGGTCTCGCCGGACTGCCCCGCAGCCGTCGTCGCGTCGGACATGTAAGTCCCTCTCACGTTCAGCACGGGCCGGCGGCGCCTGTAGGTTCCACAGGTACGCCCTCTTTCACGCGCGTGACCCACGGCCTCGCTGCACACCGCCCCGCTGGGGTATGAATTCCCCACCACGCTAGTCGAGAGTGGGGGCAACGCGCAGCGGGTGAGTTGCTCACAACAGCCGCTTTGGGACCAGGTTCACACGGCAGATGCCATATCCCCGGCCGTCGGTGGTTCCGCCCCACTCCGCGAGACGGTGATCGACGCCGCTTTCGCCGCGAATTCGAGCGCGGACCGCCAGCCGCCGGCGTCGAGAGTGGACACGTCGCGCACCTCGTTCGAGTACAGCCACGCCAGCAAGGCACCCTGCACGGTGTCACCGGCGCCGATCGTGTCGACGACGGCGACTCGACGTGACGGGACCTGGGCTATTTCCCCCGCCCGTGTGATGACGGACAACCCCTTCGCACCGCGGGTGAGCACAACGGCATCGACTCCGCAAGAGGTCCAGACCTTTGCGGCGTCGACCGGATCGGCCCCTTCGGCGAGCCATTCCGTGTCGTCGTCGGAGATCTTGAGCAGGCGGATATGCGGCAGCCACGACTCGAACCTCGCCCGGTACGCCGCCGGGTCGGTGATCAGCGCCGCACGGATGTTCGGGTCGAGGACGGTCAGGACACCGCGTTCGGACTCGCGGCGCAACACGGTTTCGTAAGTGCTCGCACCCGGTTCCAGGACCATGCCGAGGGTGCCGAGCGAGAGCGCCGTCACATTCTCGGGCAGTGGACCGGGATCACCGACCAGCCTGTCCGCGGTGCCCTCGGTGTAGAAGGTGTACCGCGCGGAACCCTTGTCGTCGAGCGCGACCACGGCGAGCGTCGTCGGCTCGTTTCCCCGTTGCAGCAAGGCGGTGTCGACGCCGGAGGCGTGCAGCCGGTCCACCAGCGCGACCCCGAAACGGTCGTTCGAGACACGCGAGAGAAAGCCCGTCGGCACGCCGAGCCGACCGGCGGCGAGCGCGACGTTGTAGGGACCACCACCCATCCGGGGCAGCAACGCGCGCAACCCACCGTCCACAGTGGAATCCAACGGTTCACCGGGAACGAGGTCGACCAGCGCCTCTCCACCTACGACGATCACGGGCGCGATGCTAGCCGAGCAGTGGTTCCACCACCAGAATTGTCATTTCAAGACATTTTCGGCGCGAGGCCTCCGAGGAGGAGTTCCGAAAGCGCGGTGAACGCCTCGGCGTCGGTCACCCCGGCACGCTGACCGACCACTCCGGTCTGGATTCCCTCGATGATCAATCCCGCCATTTCCGCGATCAGCCGCGCGTGCACCTCGCGAAAGACGCCGTCGGTGACGCCGCGGTCGATGAACGACCGGATCCGGGCGGCCGCCGCGCGGCTGTTGAGCTGATACGCGTCCCGCGCCGGCGCGAATTCGGCGATATCGGTCATGAACGCGGCCGAGGCGCGATTCAGGTATTCGGAGATACCGGCGAGGTACTCGCCGAGGATCTTGCGGGCGTCGTCGATCCCGGCGATCCGTTCCTCCAGTAGCTCGGCGGCACCCTTGAAGAAATGGGTGACGACCTTCACCGCGAGCTGCTCCTTGCTGGGAGCGAGCGCGTAGAGCGTCGACTTCGAGCAGCGCAGCCTGGCGGCGAGGTCGTCCAGCGTGAACTGGGAGAAGCCTTCGGCGAGGAAGACCACCTCAAGTTCCGAGAGCAGTGCTCTCTGGCGCGCGGTGGGCTGGCGGCGCGAGATCATCGGATCACTATCCCTTACGCGGATGGTGTACCCCCAGCGCCTTCTACTGTACGCTCAATCAGCCCACAGTACTGTTTTGAGTACAGTTCAGCTCGGAGGAGCCATGCCGGCCGACCGTCTGCTGCCCAGCACCGAGGCCCAGGATCTGCTCGATCTGGCCAAGGAGATCGCGCGCGAGGAACTCGCCCCGATCGCGAGCAAGTACGAAGAGACCGCGCACTTCCCGCGCGAGCAGTTCCGCCTGCTCGGCCACGCCGGACTGCTCGGCCTGCCGTACGCGGAGCGCTGGGGCGGCGGCGACCTGCCGTACGAGGTCTACCTTCAGGTTCTCGAGGAGATCGCGGCCGCGTGGATGTCGGTCGGCGTCGGGCTCTCCGTGCACACGATGTCCTGCTTCGCGCTGGCGCACCATGGCACCGACGCGCAGCGCGACCGCTGGCTGCCCGACATGCTGGAGGGTGACCTGCTCGGCGCGTACGCGCTGTCCGAAACCCACGCCGGCTCGGACGCGGCGGCCCTCTCCACTCGCGCGCGGCTCGACGGCGACCGGTACGTCGTGAACGGCACGAAGGCGTGGATCACCCATGCGGGCGAGGCCGACTTCTACACGACCATGGTGCGCACGAGCGACGACGGCGGACAGGGCATCTCGTGCCTGCTCGTCGACTCCTCGACGACGGGTCTCTCGGCCGCGCCGCCCGAACGGAAAATGGGCCTCACCGGATCGACCACGGCGCAGCTGATGTTCGAGGACGCCGCCGTCGATGCCGAACGACTGATCGGCGAAGAAGGCCAGGGACTGAAGATCGCGCTGTCGTCGCTCAGCTCCGGACGGCTGGGCATCGCCGCGTGCGCCGTCGGGCTCGCGCAGGCCGCGCTCGACGAAGCGCTCGAATACGCGAAGGGCCGCACGCAGTTCGGGCGGCCGATCATCGAGTTCCAGGGCCTGGAGTTCCTGCTGGCCGACATGGCCGCGACCGTCGAGACGTCGCGCGCCATGTACCTCGACGCCGCCCGCCGCCGCGACCGCGGGCTGCCGTTCCAGCGGCAGGCGTCCATCGCGAAACTCGTCGCGACCGACGGCGCGATGAAGGTGACCACCGACGCGGTACAGGTCCTCGGCGGCGCCGGATACACGAGGGACTT
This sequence comes from Amycolatopsis sp. cmx-11-12, assembly GCF_046269425.1. Taxonomy (NCBI): domain Bacteria; kingdom Bacillati; phylum Actinomycetota; class Actinomycetes; order Pseudonocardiales; family Pseudonocardiaceae; genus Amycolatopsis; species Amycolatopsis sp. cmx-11-12. The sequence goes on from NZ_JADNQM010000018.1 coordinate 134,952, forward strand.
CCCGGTGGAGCGCTACATGCGGGAGGCGAAAGTGCCGCAGATCTTCGAGGGCACGAACCAGATCCAGCGCATGGTGATCGCGCGGGAACTGCGGAAAGGCTGACTCTCCGCGCTGGTATGATCACCAGTGGTCACCCTGTGGCCGTGAGACACTGTGGAAGACGTGAGGAGACGCTGTGACAGCCCTTCCCGGCTCCACGACCGGGTCGCACGGTGAACCAGGGTGGGCCATCCTGGATCACCTGCTGTCGGTCGCGGAATACGCGGCGCTCGGTGAGCCCGATTCCGGATTCACCGAGCTCGTGGAAGGCCGCCTTGTCATGTCGCCGAGCCCCAAGAGGAGACACAACAAGGCGCTGTACGCCTTGGCCAGGCAGCTGGAACCACAGCTGCCCGAGCACCTCGAGTTCGTCCAGGACATCGACGTCGATCTGGGGCTGGTGCCGCCCGGCGAGCCGGGTTTCGCCAGGCGACCGGATCTGATCATCGCCCTCCGTGAAGCAGGCGAGCGGATCGACAAGGAAGACACGATGTACCACGCGGACGACGTCGTCGTCGTGGTCGAGATCGTGTCGCCGGGCTCGAAGCGCACCGACTACGTGACCAAACACGGCGAGTACGCCGACGCGGGGATCCCGCACTACTGGATCGTCGATCTCAGCGAGCCCGTCTCGCTGGTCGCCTGCCACCAGGCGGGCGAACTCGGCTACCAGGACGCTCCGGCCATGACCGGTGTCATCCAAACCATCGAGCCGTTTCCGGTGAAGCTGGATCTCGATCGGCTTCTGGCATAGCCGCTCAGTGCCCTGTCGGGCCGAACTGCGGTTGCTGCTGCGGCGGTTGCTGCGGCCAGCCGCCCTGTGGCGGGTACGGCTGCTGATACCGCTGAACCGCCTGGTTCGCGTACGGCTGCGGGTTTCCTTGCCGCGGCGGAAATCCCGGCTGAGGCTGACCTTGCCACTGGGGCTGCCCTTGCCACTGCTGCTGCGCTTGCCATTGCGGTTGCGGTTGCGGCTGTCCACCTTGCGGCGCCACCACACCGGCCCGCGACGCGCGCCGCTGCCTGCGGATCAGCATCGTCGCGCCCAGCCCGGTCAGCCCGACCCCGACTCCGCCCACCCACAGGCCATGGTTCTTGAAGGCCCTCTCCCGGACTTCGGCACCCGCCTTCATCTGGTCGTAGGTCTCCGTACGGACGGTGCGGCCACCCTTGGTGGCCTCGCAGACGTCGCCGTACGACATGAGCCTGCCGTCGCATTTGACGGCGCTCGAGTCTTCGGTCGCCCACAACAGGCAGACACCCAAGAAGCCGAAGCCGATTACCAGGACAAGAACCCAGCGCTTCATGTGTTACACACCCTCCCCAGTGTGTCACACATGAGAGCACAGGTGGGTCTGCCCTGGCAAGACCGAAGTCAGCCCTCGCGGTACCGGCGTTCCTCGGTGACGCCGACGCCGGTCTCCTCGTCGAAGTGGTAAACCTCGCGCCCGCGCACGAACACCCGCATGGCCCGGTTCATCACGTCCAGCGGATCACCCGACCAGATGACCACGTCGGCGTCGAGACCCGGCTTCAGTGAGCCGACCTGGTCGTCGAGGTCCAGCATCGCGGCCGGGTTGACGGTCAGCGCCTTCAGCGCGGTCTCCGGGTCGAGGCCGTCCTTCACCGACAGTGCCGCCTGGTACACCAGGAAGTTGATGGGCACGACCGGGTGGTCCGTGGTGATCGCGATCCGCACCCCCGCCCTCGCGAGGATGCCGGGAGCGCGCAGGGTGCGGTTGCGCAGCTCCACTTTGGACTTGGTGGTGAACAGCGGGCCGAGGATCACCGGCACGTCCCGCTCGGCGAGCAGGTCCGCGATCAGATGCCCTTCGGTGCCGTGGTTGATCACCAGCTTGTAGCCGAACTCGTCGGCCAGCCGGATCGCGGTGACCATGTCGTCGGCGCGGTGGACGTGCTGGTCCCAGAACAGCTCGCCGTCCAGGACCTTCGACAGGGTCTCCTTGGTCAGGTCGACGTCGAACGGCTTACCCTCACCGGCGGCGTGGTCACGCTTGGCGGCGTAGTTGCGCGCGTCGGTGAACGCGTCGCGGATGGTCGACGCGACGCCGAGCCTGGTCGACGGCGTCTGCTTCTTCTCGCCGTAGACCCGCTTCGGGTTCTCGCCGAGCGCGCTCTTCACGCTGACACCCTCGGCGAAGATCATGTCGAGCACGGTCCGGCCCCACGTCTTGACGCCGATCGTCTGCCCGCCGATGGGGTTCCCCGAGCCGGGCTTGATGACGACGCTGGTGACGCCGCCCGCCAGCGCGTCGTCGAAGCCGGGCTCGTACGGGTCGATCCCGTCGATCGCCCGGAACCGCGCGCCGTTGGGGTCGGTCATCTCGTTGGTGTCGTTGCCCGACCAGCCTTCGCCGTCCTCATGGACGCCGAGGTGGGCGTGCGCGTCGATGAACCCGGGCAGGACCCAGGCGCCCGCGGCGTCGATCAGTTCGGCGTCGTCGGGCACGTCGACGTCGGCGTCGGTGCCGACCGCGACGATCTTCCCGTTCTCGATGAGGACCGTGCCGCCCTCGATCGGCTCACCGTCGACTGGGACGACGTAACCACCGACGATGGCCTTGACCAGTGCTTTGTTCGACATACTTTGACACGCTAACGAACTGGGCCATCCGGACGCACGCGGGGCTTTTCAAAGTGGACCAGTTCGTAGTGCTTCTCGGGTGTCCGGTGTGTTTCGACGTAGCCGAGCTTCGAGTACATCCGCCGCGGACCGGCGCTCAGCTCGCCGGTGAACAGGCGGAACACGGTCACCGACGACGGCATGGCCGCTTCGGCCGCGAGCAGCAACGAGCTACCGAGCCGGTGTCCCTGCCGGTCCGGGGCCACGACGAGCCTGCCGACCAGTCCGGCCGCACCGTCCATGACGATCCGGACGCTCGCCACCAGCCGTCCGGATTCCCTGATGCCCCAGGCGAAACACGCGGGATCGCCCAGTGCCTCCTTGGCCTGTTCGAGGGTCTCCAGCAGCGGTGGGAGGTCGATGTTCCCGTGTGCCCTCGCCTCCGAGACGTAGGCCGCGAGCTGCAAAGTGAGCGCTTCGCCCGCGTCCACGGGCCCCAGCCGGAGCGGCGATGGTGACGTCATCAGCGGACCCGGATTCCCCAGCTGCCGGTCCACGAGGAGGCGGGCTCCAGGTCGATCAGGTCGGTGCCGGTGTTGAGCGCGTCGGCGGGGCAGGTCATCGGCTCGATCGCCACCGCCCGGCCGCGGCCGACCAGGTCGTCCGGCGTGAACACCTGTGCCCAGTGGAAGTCCGGCCCGGCCCAGACCACCAGTTCCTGTTCCCCGTGCGAGAGGACGTGGTGGTGGTTGCCGTCCTCGGCGACACTCAGCCCGCCGAACGCCGTGTCCAGGTCGACGCCTTCGAGCACCTTGCCGGACCGGAAGTCGTACTCGGTCCCTTCGACGTCCTGCTCGTCGGCGTACGGCATCTGCTCGTCGCCGAGGTACGGCCGCACGCGGCTCGCGGGCAGCGTCAGGGTCAGCTCGTCGGTGGGCACGTCGCCGATGCGGAAGTAGGGGTGCGTGCCGAGCCCGACGCCGATCGGGCTCTCACCCTCGTTGCGGATCTCGTGCGTCACGACCAGTTCGCGCGGCGAGATCTCGTAGGTGATCGTCGCGCGCAGCGGCACCGGCCAGCCCTCCTGCGCCGGGACGTCGATGGCCAGGGTGATCGAGGACTCGGCGTGCTCGAGAAGCTCCCACTCCTCGTGCCGGGTCAGGCCGTGGATCGCGTTGCCGCGCGCCTCCTCGGTGATCGCGAGCTGCTGCTTTTCCCCCTGATGGACCCACTGGCCGCCCTTGGTCCGGTTCGGCCAAGGCAACAGCACCTGCCCGGCACCCTTCGGCGGCTTCTCGTCCTCGGCGAACGACTCGACGTACGGCACCCCGCCGACCTCGAACGCGCGCAACCCGGCACCGATCTCGGTGACGACGGCGCGCGCGTTGCCGCGGGTGATCTCGAACTGCTCTCCGGTGGGATTGGCCATGCGGACGAGGTTACCGGCGACCGTGTCCGAAGTAGTGTGGGAACGCCACGCCCGGACGAAGGAGACCGCCGCGATGACCGTTCCCGGCTACCCCAGCACCGTCGGCCGCGTCCTGGAGCGGAGCGCGCGGCGCGTCCCGGACCGGGTCGCGCTCACGTTCGCCGATCGCGTGTGGACCTACGCCGAACTCGACCGCGCGGCTGGCCGGGTCGCGGCGAAACTGCTCGATCTCGGGCTCGTCCACGGTGACCGCGTCGCGGCGTTCGGCAAGAACTCCGACGCCTACCTGTTGCTGTACCTGGGTTGCGCGCGGGCCGGGCTGGTGCACGTGCCGGTGAACTTCAACGCGCGCGGCGAGGAACTCAAGTATCTGCTCACCCAGTCCGAGCCCGCCGCCACCTTCGTCGACCCCACGCTGGCCGAGTACGTCGAGACCGAGCATGTGTCCACACTGGACGTTCTCGCTTGGGCGCTGGACGAAACCGTTGTCCCGCACGAGGAATCCGGCGTCGTCGACGAAGACCTCGTTCAGCTGCTCTACACGTCCGGAACGACTTCCCGGCCGAAGGGCGCGATGCTCACCCATCGAGCGCTGGTGCACGAATACTCGTCCTGCATCGCCGCGCTCGACCTGAGCGACCGCGACGTGCCACTGCACGCGCTGCCGCTGTACCACTCGGCGCAGATGCACGTGTTCCTCATGCCCGGCCTGGCCGTCGGTGCGACGAACCACCTGGTCGAGACACCCGATCTCGGCGACGTCCTCGCACGGATCCCGCGCCAGGGCGTCACTTCCCTGTTCTTCCCGCCGACCGTCTGGGTGGGCCTCGCGAACCATCCCGGCCTCGAGGACGCGGATCTGGGCAGCCTCACGAAGGCCTACTACGGCGCGTCGATCATGCCCGTCCCGGTGCTGAACAAGCTGCGCTCCCGACTGCCGGGAGTCGGTTTCTACAACTGCTTCGGACAATCGGAGATCGGTCCACTCGCGACAGTCCTGCGTCCCGAAGAGCACGATGCACGGCCGGATTCCGTCGGCCGCCCTGTCCTGTTCGTCGAGACACGCGTGGTGGACGCCGAGATGAACGACCTCCCGCCGGGTGAACTCGGCGAGGTCGTGTACCGCTCTCCGCAACTGTGCACCGGCTATTGGGGCAAGCCCGAGGAATCGGTGGAGGCGTTCGACGGCGGCTGGTTCCATTCCGGTGACCTGGTGCGCCAGGACGAAGAGGGCTACCTGTTCGTCGTCGACCGGATCAAGGACGTGGTGAACACCGGCGGTGTTCTCGTGGCGTCACGCGAGGTGGAAGACGCGCTGTACGCGCATCCCGCCGTCGCCGAAGTCGCCGTCGTCGGCCTGCCCCACGAACGCTGGATCGAGGCGATCGCCGCGGTGGTCGTGGTGAAGGAACCTGTCGACGCAGGGGCGTTGATCGAGTTCACGAAGAAGTCGCTGGCGGCGCACAAGGTGCCGAAGTCGGTGCATTTCGTCGACGAACTGCCGAAGAACGCGTCGGGGAAGCTGCTCAAACGCGAGCTGCGGCAGCGGCTCGGCGGCTCGGCTTCCGCCTTGGGCCTCGCGAGTGGTACGGACGGTTATTGAGGGGTCGGGCAAAGGTGACGTCGAGTGAGGGGTGTGTGGATATAGGGACGTTGAGTGTCCCTATATCCACACACCCCCTCCCGGATCTGGTGGTCACAGGGACTGCCGTGCGGGACTGTGTGGATTTTGGGTCATCTAACGTCCCAAAATCCACACAGTGAGGGACGCGGTCCAGCAGCGGGACCGGTCACCGGCACCGCGCCCGAACACGACACCTTTGACTTACCCCTCAAGAGAACCGTCCTTACCGCTCACGAGTGAGAAGTTGTTGTGCCGCAAGCACAGAACGCTCATCTCCGGCATCGAGCAGATCCGCCGCGACGGCTGCCGGGAGCGCATGACCATCCGATCCCGGCGGGCGCAGAACACCGGACAGGGCCGGAACACGGATCACCGCGTTCGGCTCCGCACTGTCCAGCCGAAGCCGCCGTGACCGTGACAGCTGCTCGAATCGTCCAGCGTCCACATAGAACTCTTCGTCTTCGCCGCCCGCGAGAAGATCAGCACCGTAGTGCCCGGCCGCGACAGGGCCACTGACGACGGCGTGCTCATCGCCCCGCAGCCTCACGAGCGGCCCGGCCAGCATTCGCACTCGATACACCCGGGCACGGCCGGAGAGCAGGCGGGGCCACTGATCCGGCAGCCGCTCTTGCGCGTAACGACGGAGCCTGACCAGTTCCGACGGCGACACCCACGGGGGCTTGTGACCACTGAGCAGCCACAGGAGCCCCCAGGCCATCCGTGCGGACAGCGGTCGTCCCGGCGCCGGCTTCACCACGCTCCTCCGATGCTCGACCGAACGAGCATCGACCAGCAGCTCACGACCGATCCGGACCGCGTCGAGCCTGCCGCCATGAACCAGCTCGCGGACTCGCTCCGGCGAGATGTCCAGCACCACCGCAACGCGCGCCACCGGAAGCAGATCCGCCGAGTTGGCCATCACCACTCCCTCCCCGTCCGGCACCCTTGTGTCGATTCTACACACAAATACCCCTGAGTTATGAGGGTTTGTGTAAATTGACTTACTAGACCGGTCGTCATAGTTTCAGCTACAGTCGGCCGCATGGTTCGCCGCACCGACACCCGGCAGCGCATGCTCGATTCCGCCGCCGAGCTCTTCCACCAGCAGGGTTACCACGCCACCGGCCTCAATCAGCTCGTCGCCGCCGGTGGCGCGCCCAAGGGATCCCTCTACTTCCACTTCCCCGGCGGCAAGGAACAGCTGGCCGCCGAGGCCATCCAGCAGTCCGCCGAGCGCCTCTGCGACACCTTGCGCGCGATCGTCGCGAACTCCCCCGACGTCATCACCGGCGTCGAGAACGTCGTCGACGCGCTGGCGACCTCGCTGGAGGAGTCGGATTTCCAGCGCGGCTGTCCACTCGCGACGGTCGCGCTCGACGCGTCGGGCGACAGTGAGGTGATCCGCCAGGCGTGCGCCGACGGCTACACCTCCTGGCACACCGTCATCGCCGGGGCGCTGGACACCGAGAAGGCGGACCACCTGGCGACCGTCGTCCTCGCCGCCGTCGAGGGCGGGCTGTTGCTGGCCAAGACGTTGCACGACACCGCGCCGCTGCGCGCGATCACATCGCACCTTCGCACCACACTCGAACGGGAGCTGTCCTGATGCGTGTCCACCACCTCAACTGCGGCACGATGCGGCCGGTCGGCGGGAAACTCGTCGACGGCAGGCCGGGGCTGTTCCGCCGCGCGGAACTGATCTGCCACTGCCTCCTGCTGGAAACCGAAACCGGGCTCGTGCTCATCGAAACCGGCGTCGGCACGCCGACCGTCACCCGCCCCGTCGAATGGCTCGGCGCCGGTTTCGTCCGGCTGGTCCACCCCGACCGCGACGACGACCTCAGCGCCACCAAGCAGATCCGGAAACTCGGCTTCGACCCGGCCGACGTGCGCGACATCGTGCTCACCCATCTCGATCTCGACCACGCGGGCGGGCTCGTCGATTTCCCGCAGGCGCGGGTCCACGTCCACGCCCGCGAACTCCAGGCGCTGGAGAAGCCGATCGACCGCAAGGAGGCGAGCCGCTACCGGAAGGTCCAGTTCGACCACGGTCCGATCTGGCGGTCGTACCGCGCCGACGGCGAGCCGTGGTTCGGTTTCGACGCTGTCCGCGAACTCGAAGGGGTCCCGGACGTGCTGATCATCCCGCTCGCCGGGCACACCCGCGGGCACGCCGGGATCGCGGTCGACACGGGGGACGGCTGGATCTTGAACGCCGGGGACGCCGTCTTCCACGGTGGTGAACTCGAACAGAAGCCTCATATCCCCTTCGCACTGGGCTTCTTCGAGTCGTACATGCAGACGGAAAAAACGGCACGACTGGACAACCAGCGCCGGCTGCGCGAACTTGTCAGTAACAACGGTGACGAGGTGTCGGTCTTCGCCGCGCACGACGCCACCGCCTTCGAACGGTTCAGCCAGAGGAGCAGGATATGAAGGTCCACCACCTGAACTGCGGCACCATGCGCGCACCAGGAGGGAAACTGCTCGACGGCCAGCCGGGCCTGCTGCGACGGGCGTTGATGGTGGCGCACTGCCTGCTGATCGAAACCGGCGACGGGCTGGTGCTGGTGGACACCGGCTTCGGCCGCCAAGGCGTCGCACGGCCGGGTGCTTGGCTCGGTGGGCCGTTCACGAAGATGGTCGGCGCGAAACCGGTCGAGACGGAGACAGCGGCCCACCACGTCGAAGCGCTCGGCCACAAACTGGAGGACGTGCGGCACATCATCTGCACCCACCTCGACGTCGACCACGCGGGCGGGCTCGCGGACTTCCCGAACGCCGTCGTGCACGTCCGCGCCGAGGAGCACGACGCGGCGACCGCCCCGCGCAACGCGAGCGAGAAGCTCCGCTTCCGTGCCAACCAGTTCGCTCACCGTCCACTGTGGAGCAAGTACGACGAGGCAGGCGACGAATGGTTCGGCTTCCAGGCGGTCCGTGAGCTCAAGGGCCTGCCGTCGGAGATCCTGCTGGTACCGCTCGCGGGACACACCAAGGGGCACACCGGTGTCGCGGTCGACACCGGCGACGGCTGGCTGCTGCACGCGGGCGACGCGTATTTCTTCCACGGTCAGCTGGATCCGGTGAAGCCGCACTGCCCGCCGGGGATGACCCTGTTCCAGAACATGGTGCAGACCCTGCGCAAACCGCGACTGGAGAACGTCGGGCGGCTGCGCGAGCTGAGCCGAGAACACGCTGACGAGATCACCGTGTTCTCGGCCCACAGCCCGGTCGAGTACCAATCGCTCAGCCGGGGATAGAAGAGGTCAGCCGACCGGCGGCTTGAGGGGCTGCCGGTCCTCCTCGCTGTGCGTCGCCCGCATGACGAGCCAGTTGATCCCCCACAGCACGATGCCGACGCCGAGCAGGATCGCGGCGACCTTGTAGTCACGAGCCGGCCGCCCGGACAACGGGGTCACCAGGTAGACACAGAAGATCGCGGCCAGCACCGGGATGACCGTCGGCGCGCGGAAATGCTTGTGCGCCGACTTATCCTTGCGTAGCACCAGAACCGCGACGTTGACGATGGCGAACACCGCCAGCAGCAGCAACGCCGTCGTGCCGCCGAGCACGCTGATGTCCACAAAGGACACCAAGGCGATCGCGATCAGGCTGGTGAACACGATCGCCACCCACGGGCTGCGGCGGAACGGGTGCACCGTGCCCAGCTGCTTCGGGATGATCCGCTGGTTCGCCAAGCCGTAGAGCAAGCGGCTCGCCATCAGCATGTTGATCAGCGCCGAGTTGATGACCGCGAAGAGACCGATCGCGGAGAAGACCTCGCGCGGGAACCCGGGAGCCCCGACGTCGAGCACCTTCAGCAGCGCGCTGCTCTTGGCGGCCTCCAGGTCGTCGGCGGGCACCAGCAGCGAAGAGGTCACGGAGACCAGGATGTAGATGGTCGCGGCGATGACCATGCCCCACAGCATCGCCTTCGGGAAGATCCGGATCGGGTCCTTGCACTCCTCGGCCATGTTCACCGAGTCCTCGAAGCCGACCATCGCGAAGAACGCCAGCGACGTCGCCGACGTGATCGCCACCAGCATCGTCTGGTTCTCGGTGTCGAACTCGACCAGCCGCGACGCGTCCCCGTTGCCGTTCAGCACCGCCCACACGCCGACCCCGATGATGATCAGCAGGCCGGCGATCTCGATGCAGGTCAGCACCACGTTGGTCTTCACCGATTCGGAGACCCCGCGGAAGTTGATGAGCGCGAGCCCGATCACGAACAGGATCGCCACCAGCGGCATCGGCGCGGTGATGAACTCGGCGAGATACGTGTCCCCAAAGGCCTTCGCCGCCGACGAGGCCGACGTGATCCCCGAGCACATCACCGCGAACGCCACCATGAAGGTGAGGAAGCGGATCTTGAACGCCTTGTGCGTGTAGAGCGCCGCACCCGCCGCCTGCGGGTACTTGCCGACCAGTTCCAGGTAGCTGAACGCGGTCATGATCGCGACCACGAACGCGATCAGGAACGGCAGCCACAGTGCGCCACCCACGCGGCCGGCGACCTGTCCGGTGAGCGCGTAGACGCCCGTCCCGATGATGTCCCCCACCACGAAGAACAGCAGGAGCTTGGAACCCATGACCCGTTTGAGGCTCGGCTGACCGGCCGGACCGGTCTGTTCTGTTGTCGTCGTGTCCGCCATGCGGCAAGAGTGTGCCGTATCACGTCTGTGGCCGACAGTCCGGTTTGGTCAGTTCTTCGTCACGGGTTGGCGAAGCGCGAAACTGGGTAATTCGATCAGTTGGCGTCGACCGCGGTCTTCACCAGCGGCGTCATCATCTCCTGGGTCATCTTCGTCGGCCCGGTGTAGTTGACCAGCACCGGAACATCGCTCACGAGTTCGGCCGCGGCCAGCGTCGCGGTCTTGTTCTCGTCGACGTAGTAGAGAGCGCCCTCGCCGACACCGGCGACGTCCTTCGCGCCCGGCTTCGCCTTCTTCAGCGCCGCGACCATCTCGGCGGGCTTGATCTTGTTGCCTTCGAAGCGGGTCACCGCGAGTGCGCCGATCTGCTTGCCGCCGGCCGAGTAGACACAGCTCTTGGCCTTGCCCCCGTTGGCGGCGTTGTCCTGCACCGGGCCCGGCGCCGACGTCACGCCTTGGAGGGAGATCGCTTTCCCGACGGCCTCGGCGGGCAGCAGCGCGCACGGCTCCTTCGAACCGGCGCCGCCGGTGGGAGCGGCCGAGGAACTCGGCGCGGCGGAGGGAGCAGGAGCCTGGCTCGACGGCTTGGCCGCGTTGTCCGTCTTCTGGTCGCCGGACGAGCAGGCGGTAACGGTCGCGATGACAGCGGCGAACAGGATGATCGCCCGTGAAATACGCATGGGCCCGACGATAGCCCCGGCGAATCAGTCCACCGGGGCCCGGTACCGCCAGAAGGTCGGGATCAGGAACGCCGCCGCGATGACCAGCACGATGACCAGCACTCCGCCGCCGGAGGCCGCGGCGGCCGTGCCGACCCCGGCGGCGGCCCAGCCGTGGGTGAGGTCGGCGATCCGCGGTCCGCCCGCGACGACGACGGTGAACACACCCTGGAGCCGTCCACGCATCTCGTCGGTGGTGGCGACCTGGAGGATCGACATCCGGTAGATCGCGCTGACCATGTCGGCGGCCCCGGCGAGCGCCATGAAGAAGACCGCGAGCCACAGCGAATTCGCGAGACCGAAGCCGACGATCGCCCCGCCCCAGACGCAGATCGAGACGATCACGCCGACACCCTGCTTCTGGATCCTCGTCAGCCAGCCGGAGAAGAGGCCGATCAGCATCGCGCCCGCCGGGAGCGCGGCGTAGAGCCAGCCCAGCGCCGGGCCGCCGCCGGGCGGGTCGCCAAAGGTGCGCTCGGCCATCTCCGGGATCAGCGCTCGCGGCATGCCCGCGACCATCGCGATGATGTCGACGAGGAAGGAGGCCAGCAGGATCTTCTGCGTCGCCAAATAGCGGAAACCGTCGATGATGTCGCGGATCCCGGCGCGGCGCGCGATCTCGCCGAGCGGCGGGATCGGGGGCAGTTTCCAGACCGCGACGAGGGTCAGGGTCAGCGCGATGACGTCGATCAGGTAGAGCGTCGAGAGGCCGAGGATCGGGATCAGCGAACCCGCGAGCAGCGGGCCGAAGACCGCGCCGAAGGTGGCCATCGTGCTGCTCAGCGCGGTCGCGGGCGCGATCAGGTTGTCCGGCACCAGCCGGGCGACGACGGCACCGCGGGTCGGCATGTTGATCGCGAAGAACGCCTGGTTGACCGCGAGCAGGACGAGGACGAGCCAGACCGAGCCGATGTTCAGGAACGCTTGGAGCCACAGGACCGCCGAAGTGACGGTGACCCCGACGTTGGTGACGAGGAGGAGCTTGCGGCGATCGACGGCGTCCGCGATCGCGCCGCCCCAGAGGCCGAACACGAGCAGCGGGATCAGGGCGACCAGGCCGGTCAAGCCGACGTAGGCCGACGAACCGGTGAGGTCGAAGACCTGTTTGGGAACCGCGACGGCGGTGAGCTGGCTGCCGACGGCGGTGACCGCGGTGGACAGCCAGAGGCGGCGGAACGCGGGGATCTTGAGCGGCCGGGTGTCGACGACGATCGAGCCGAACAGCTTGCGGACACCCTTACGCTGTTCAACCCCCACGTCGTCACTCACAACCCGACAGCTTAGCCGCGCTAACTAACCAACCGCGCGCGATTTATGTCACCCGGCGGCCCCCTCACGGCTCCGGCTCACGCCTGCGCCTCGGTGACCCACGGTCTCCCGGGAGCGCGCCAGCGCGACGGGGAGACTTCACCGTCGCGCGCCCTCTTTTGGGCCGAAGGCCCACGAAAACGCGATGAAGGGGCGCCCTCCGCACTCACGCGAGGTGAACACGGAACGGCGCCCCTTCGGCGCGCTTTTCGTCAGCGCGCGACAGATATCACGGCGCGACGCGCTCGATCTGCCAGCCGTCGTCGGTGCGGACGTAGCGGAGCCGGTCGTGCATGCGGTCCTCGCGGCCCTGCCAGAACTCGACGTAGTCGGGCCGGATGCGCCATCCGCCCCAGTGCGGCGGGAACGGGATGTTCTCGACGTCGGCGAAGCGGCGTTCGATGCCGTGAAGCGCGGTCTCGAGGGCACGACGGCCGTCGACGACGCGGGACTGCGGCGAAGCCCAGGCGCCGAGCTGCGAACCCCGCGGACGGGAGGCCCAGTACTCGGCGGTCTCGGCGACGTTGACCTTCTCGACCTCGCCGCGTACGTGGACCTGGCGTTGCAGGGCGTACCACGGGAAGGTGATCGACGCGTAGCGCGTCGCCGTGAGGTCGTGGCTCTTCGTGGACGTGTAGTTCGTGTAGAACACGACGCCGCGCTCGTCGAGGCCCTTGCACAGGACGGTGCGGGAGGACGGCCTGCCCTCCGGGTCGGCCGTGGCCAGCACCATCGCGTTCGGTTCGGCGATCCCCGCGGAGACGGCCTGGTTCAGCCAGTCTTGCAGCTGGACGGTCCAGTTCTCCGCCAGCGCGGACTCGTCGAAGGCCGCGCCTTCGTAGGCGACCCGCATCCCGGGCAGGCGTACGACGGCGTCGTCTCCGCCGACAGCGCCATCTTTGATCTCCGGCATCATCCGCCAAACCTCCGTACCCGGTCAGGGCATCTGTGACTTCGGCTTTGCCGCCGACGGTATTGCCTAGAAGGCGGCGGCGAAACCCACTGAACGGTGACACCCGACACCCCTTGCCGATCATCGGTGTGTAGCTGCCGGACCGCAAGCCGTTACCTCCCGGCCACCTGATCGATCAAGACCTCTTGAGTGGCTGGCCGGAAGTCGACGATGTTGGGCCGGCTGGCGGGTAGCGAAGGACTCTTTCACTACCTTCAGGGTAGGCAAGGAGGCCTTCACGGCCAGGTGAACGCGTGCACACGCCGCCCACAGCGTCTGGCGCCGCCCTTGCCCACCTGAGGTACATGAAGGCCCCCTTCCTTGCGCCTAGCGCAAGGAAGGGGGCCTTCATGTACTGGGATAGGGGGCCTTCACGCGCCATCGTGATGACTGGCGGGGTTGCCGAGGCCGCAGAAGCAGGTACTCCGAGTCCCTTACCACTCGCGAGAACCGCCCCCAATCCACCACGTCACATCGAATTCACACGAACTTATCCTTCGAAAATCGGCGACTCTTTCGACATTTTTCCCGGCGTCCTTTTTCACGGTTTCAGACAATTGATTACGACATTCGGCCTACTGCCCGCCCATGCCACCTGACGACTCATCCTAATTCTGTCGAACGATCGAAATTACCCTCGCGACACATACCCCCGAGATGTGCCAAGACCTCGAACGTGAGAACACGGCGAAGGCCACTCCCGGGATGGTCGAAATCCCGAAAGCGGCCTTCGCTTCTCCGGTGTCGCGCCGTCAGTTCGTGACGACGAACTCCGCGCGGACGATCCAGCCCCAGCAGTCGTACGACGCCGTGTACCGGCCCGGCACTGTCCCTACAGGACCGTCGCCCCGCAACGCGACACCGATGCCGCCGGTGCCGCCGTCTCCCACTACCCGCAAGGGAATCGGCGCGGCGAGACCGGCCGCGGTGAGCGTCGTCGCGAGCTCGCCCGCCCCCGACGGGCGCAGGCAATAGATATCCGCGGTGACCGTCCCACCTGCGACGATCGCGGTCGGGGCAAGGACCAAACTGGACGGTCTGGTCGCGTTCGCCTGTCCCGCTCCGAGCACTGTGGCCACCAACGCCGCCGCGACGGCACACAGCGCGGCCGAACGAATCTTCATCCTCTTGCTCCCTCCCGAAGACCGGCGAGGATTTCACCGGCCACCCGGTGGACGCATGCCGCCGCACCCAGGGTTGCCCACCTGACGAGACGCCGCCCGAAGGGGCGAGCGGCACCCGGTTTAGCAGAATGTGACAGGAATTCATGCAAGAGCTGACGATCACACTAGGTAGGCCTTGCGCCACTCGATAGGATCGCCGCCGAGGGCAACGGGGTGATCACCTCTATCCAGTGTGTTCAGAGGTTTTGGATGGGACGGCCGGGTGTGCGGCCGCACCGTCCGCTATTGCCGGCCGGGCTTCCGAGAGGGGGCTCGACACCGGTCGATCACTCCTGCGCTCGAGCCGCCGGAACTTTCTACGACCTTGTTACTCCCCTTCCCCAGGAGTGCGTTGTGATTTCCCGTTCCCGCCGTGTCATGACGGCGTTGTTGTGTGCCCTTTCGCTGGCTGGTGTGACGGCCCTTTCGGCCTGTTCCGACAGCACGGCCGCTTCCGGCACCAAGGTCACCATCGGTTACAGCGCGTGGCCGGGCTGGTTCCCGTGGGCGGTGGCCCAGGAGAAAGGCCTCTTCGAGAAGAACGGCGTGACCGTCGACCTGAAGTGGTTCGACAGCTACACCGAGAGCATCAACGCGCTCTCCTCCGGCGCGATCGACGCGAACAGCCAGACCCTCAACGACACGCTCGCCTCGGTCAGCGGTGGCGCGAAGCTGTCGGTGGTCCTGGTCAACGACAACTCGACCGGCAACGACAAGATCATCGCCCGGCAGGGGATCACCGGCGTCGCCGACCTCAAGGGCAAGAAGGTCGCCGTCGAGCAGGGCACCGTCGACCACTACCTCCTGCTGCTCGCGCTGCAAGAGGCGAAGCTGACCGAGAAGGACATCGAGCTGGTCCCGCTGCTGACCGACGCCGCCGCGGCCGCGTTCGTGGGCGAGCAGGTCGACGCCGTCGCCGCCTTCGCCCCCTTCACCTCGAAGGCGCTCGAGCGCCCCGGCAGCCGCGCGATCGCGACGTCCGCCGAGTTTCCCGGTGCCATCCCCGACCACCTGGTCGTCTCCGAGCAGATGTCGAAGGAGCGCAAGAAGGAGGTCCAGGCACTGGTGACCACCTGGTTCCAGACGATCGACTGGATCAAGCAGAACCGGGACGAGGCCGTGCGGATCATGGCTAAGCGCGGCGCCGTGTCGATCGAGGAGTACAAGAGCTACGACGCGGGCACCACGATCTTCACCAAGCAGCAGAACCTCGACGCGTTCACCCCCGGCGTCACCCCCGCCCACCTGAACTTCCAGGCAGGCAAGATCGCCGACTTCATCATCGCCAACGGGCTCGCCCAGAACCGGCCCAACTTCGACGGGCTGTTCGACGACCAGTACGTCAAGGCGGTGAAGTGAGCACCACGGACGCGGCGGGGAAGGCCGCTCAGCGGACGGACGCCGCTGACGAAGCCGAAGCGCGGCTTCTCGACGATGAGCAGCGGCTCGCCGAAGCGCAGGAAGACCGTCGCCGGGGCGGCGCGCGACCGGACTGGTCGCCGCTGCCCCGCCGGGCGGGCCTCAAGCCGAACGCCTCCCCGCTGTTCTCGCTCCGGACACCGATCCCCGTGCGCTGGCGGTGGACGCTGGCGGTGGCCTCGTTCGCGATCCCGCTGCTGATCTGGGTGACGCTGAACGCGCTGGGCACCATCAAGCCCACGTTCCTGCCGACCCCGGTCGCGGTGTTCGACGCGTTGCTCGAGATGATCAAGTCGGGCGAGCTGTTCAGCGACCTCTGGGCCACCACCCAGCGGGTGCTGCTCGGTTTCGGGCTCGCGGTGCTCGTCTCGATCCCGCTCGGCATCGTGATGGGGACGTTCAACGCCGGGCTGGCGCTGTTCGAACCGGTCATCGCGATGCTGCGCTACCTGCCGGCGAGCGCGTTCATCCCGCTGCTGATGATCTGGCTCGGCCTCGGCGAGCCGTCGAAGGTCGCGGTGCTGTTCCTCGGCACGGTCTTCTTCAACACGCTGATGACGGCCGACGCCGTCCGCGGGGTACCGCGTTCGCTGATCGACGTGTCGTACACGCTCGGCGCGCGGCGCGGCGAGGTCCTGCGCAAGGTGATCGTGCCGCACGCGCTGCCCGGCATGATCGACGCGACCCGCGTCAACGCCGCGGCCGCGTGGAACTTCGTGGTGGTCGCCGAACTGATCAACGCCACCGCCGGGCTCGGCCTGCGGATCATGCGGGCGCAGCGGTTCACCCAGACCGACCGGATCTTCGCGCTGCTGATCGTGATCGGCCTCCTCGGCCTGGTCATCGACGTCGCGCTGCGGCTCCTGCGGTCCAAGGTCGGGAAGTGGGCGGCGTGACGCTTCAGCTGAAGGCCGTCGCCAAGGACTACACGGTCCGCGGCGAGACCACCCGGGCCCTCGACGGGATCGACCTCGACATCGCGCGCGGCGACTTCGTCTGCGTGGTCGGCGCGAGCGGATCCGGCAAGTCGACCCTGCTCTCGCTGATCGCCGGGCTGGCCGAACCGACCGAAGGCCTGATCACCCTCGACGGCGACGCCGTCACCGGACCGGGCCCCGATCGCGGGCTGGTGTTCCAGCACGGGGCGCTGTACCCGTGGCGCACGGTGGAGAGCAACGTCGCGTTCGGACTCGAACTGCTCGGCATCGACAAGGCCGAACGCGCGCGCCGGATCGACTGGTATCTCGAAGAGACCGGGCTCGACGGGTTGCGGAAGTCGTTGCCCAAGCAGCTTTCCGGCGGGCAGAAGCAGCGGGTCGCGATCGCGCGGGCACTGGTGTGCGAACCCGAGGTGCTGCTGCTGGACGAACCTTTCGGCGCGCTGGACGTCCAGACCAAAGAGGACATGCAGGTCCTGATCCGCCGGATCTGGACCGACACCCACACCACGGTGCTGATGGTGACCCACGACGTCGAAGAGGCGGTTTTCCTCGGACGGCGTGTCGTGGTGCTGGCCTCGGACCCCGGCCGGGTGGCCGCCGACATCGTGGTCGACCTGCCCGGTGAACGTGACCTCGCGGTCAAACGCGCGCCCGAGTTCCTCGCGTTGCGCGCGTCCATCGAAGACCTCGTCCGGGAGCAGCACCGCGGGCACCTCGGGCTGAGCTGAGAAGAAAGGTGATCATGAGGCACGGGAAGACCCGGCCGGAACGCACCCCGCGTTCCGGGTTGCTCGGCAGACTCGGCATCCGGGGCAAGCTCAACCTGCTCCTGATGTTGCCGCTGACCGCCGTGGTCCTGGTGTCGGTGCCTTACGTCGCCGGGGAGATCGACGACGCCCGGTCCGCCCGCACCACCGCCGACGTCGCGTCACAGGCCCGTGCCCTCGGCACGCTGGCGTGGGAACTGCAACGGGAGCGGCTGCTGACGGCGCACTACATCGCGTCTCCGTCGGCGAGCAGCGCGGCGATGCAGAAGCAGCAAGGCGTCGTCGCGGACACGGTGAACCAGGTGAGTTCGCAGCTGAGCGCCGACGCGCCGGAAGAACTCGCGGCCGCGCTGGTGCGGATCGGGTCCCTCAACGAGATCCGGGAGAACGCGCTCCGGCGCGGTGCCTCCCTCGACAGCGTGGCACGGACCTATCACGCGGTGATCGACTCGGTCGTCAACTCGCTGCGGCTCGTCCCGCAGCAGACCAGTGACGCGGAGGGAACCCGGCAGCTGACGGCGCTCGACGCGCTGCTGCGCGCGAACGAGGAGAACTCGCTGCGCGGGATGGCGCTGATCATCGTGGCGATCACCCCCGACTCCGGTGAGCCGGTGCTGGACGACGCGAAGCAGCAGGCGTCGCTGTTCCTCGAACGGTTCGTGCAGCAGGCCGACGTCACCCAGGCGACGCAGGTCGTCGCGGTGGAACAGGGCGAGGCGGGCCGCCGGGTCGACGCGCTGGAAGCCAAGCTCCCGGATACCCGGGGCCAGCAGGCCGTGCAGGCACTGCTGCCGGACATCCTCGGCGCCGTCGAGGCCCAGTCGAATCAGCGGCGGCTCGCACAGGACACGGTCACCACCGGCATCACCGACGCGGCGACCGCGCGAGCCGACGCCGCGCAGAACCTGGCGTGGACGATCGGTGTCGGCGCCGGTGTGCTGTTCCTGCTGGTCGGTGGTCTCGCGATCGCGGTCAGCCGGTCGATCGCGGATCCGCTGCGGAAGCTGACCACGGCGGCGACGTCGGTCGCGGACCTCGCGAGCACCGAACTGGTCCGGGTCAGCGACACCGAGCAGGCCGAAGAACTCGCGCCACGACTGGCCACCATCGACGTGTCCTCCCAGGACGAACTCGGGAAGCTGGCCGAGGCGTTCAACCGGGTACAGGCCACCGCGGCCGAACTGGTGGAACGGCAGGCCGTCACGCGGCGCAACGTCGGCCTCATGTTCGCCAACGTCGCGAAGCGGACGCAGAACCTGGTCGGCAGGCAACTGGCGCTGGTCGACGAACTGGAGCGCAACGAACAGGACGTCGCCCTGCTGGCGAGCCTCTACCGGCTCGACCACCTCTCCACCCGGCTGCGCCGGAACGCGGACAACCTCCTCGTCGTTTCGGGAAACCGCGACGAGGCAAGGATTTCCGGGCCGATCGAGCTGTCGACGGCGTTGCGTTCGGCGCTCGCGGAGATCGAGGACTACCAGCGGGTCCGGCTCGGTTCGATGGGCGACGTCCTGCTGTCGTCGCCGTTCGGCTCGGATCTGGTACTGATCTTCGCGGAGCTGCTGGAGAACGCGACGTCGTTCTCCCCGCCGGAGTCCTTTGTGGACGTCGGCACGAAGATCCTGCCCGACGGCTCCTGCCTGATCGTGATCGTGGACCAGGGCATCGGCATGACCGCCGAACGGCTCGCCGAGGAGAACCGGCGGCTGGTCGAGCGCGAGCGGCTCGAACTGGCGCCGACCAGTGTGCTCGGCCTGTTCGTGGTCGGGCGGCTCGCGCGGCGGCACGGGCTGAAGGTCGAGCTGTCCGAGACCGAGCCGGGCGCCGGCATCACCGCGCGGATCGCCGTCCCGCCGAATCTGCTGACCTACCGGCAGCCCGTGCGGAAGGCCGTTCCGCCGCCGGCGTGGCCGACCGTGGAGCCGGGAGACGAACCCGCCCCTCGGCAGTCCCCGCCCCCGTCCCAGCCCAGGGACAAGGTGTCCGGGCGTGAGCTGCCGACGCTGGCGATCGCCGGGATGGTCCCGCGCGACGGCCAGCGCCCCAAGGACTTCCGGTGGTTCCGCAAGACCGACCGGGAACTTCCGGAGCCGATGCCGATGCCAGAACCCACCCCGTTGCCCGTGCCAGTGCCGACGGCGCTGCCCGAACCCGTGCCGTACTACGAAGCGCCCGCGCCTACGCTGACCGCCGATTCCGGGGAGACCCGCGGCGGGCTGCGGCGGCGGGTCAAGGGCGCGCAGCTCCCCGGTGCCCCCGAAGCGCCGTCGCGGCAGAAGTCAAGGCATGATCCAGAAGCGGCCAAAGCGGCCTTCGACGGTTTCGAGGCAGGACTCGCGAAGGCCACCGGACCTTTCAAGGATTCGGTGCCTCCGCAAGCCCCATCGCAGCCGGTGAGCCCACCGGCTGCCAACCCGATGCCGACCCCGACACCGGTGCCCGCCGCCTCCCGCGGCGGTCTCACCAGGCGGGTCCCCGGTGCGCAGCTGGCGCCGGGCCTGTCGAAAGGACCGGCCGCGCGGCACCAGACCGCGCGGGCCGCCCTGAACACCGCCAAGCCCAAGGCCATGCGTGACCCAGAGGCCGAACGTGCCGCGTTCGACGCCTTCAGTGACGGGTTGGAGAAAGCCGTCAACCCGGAGATGGAACAGAGAGAGAAGAGCAAGAGATGACGACCGGAGTCAGCGTCGAAGCCCGGAACTTCAACTGGTTGGTGACGCGCTTCGCACAGAACACGGCGAGCGCGATGGGCGCGATCGCCGTGTCGGCCGACGGCCTGCTGATCGCGATGTCGTCCGAGCTGGAACGCGCCAACGCCGACCGGCTGGCCGCGATCTGCTCGGCGATGCTCGGCCTGGCACACGGTGTCTCCGAGAGCCACCCGCTCGGTTCGCCCGACAAGATCATCATCGAGCTGGAGCAGGGCTACCTGCTGGTCTGCACGATCAGCATCGGCTGTTCGCTCGGCGTGCTCGCCACGAAGCAGGCCAGCCTCGGCACGATCGCCTACGAGATGGCGATGTTCGCCAACCGGGCAACCGAGGTGCTCACCCCCGCGCTGATCGAGGAACTCAAGAAGAGCGTCGGCAGCTGAAATGACGAGGGGATAAGGGAATGAGCGACGATCAGGTACCTCGGCCCCGCGGCGGCGAACAGGGCATTTCGCCGCTGCGCCCGTATCTGCTCACCGCCGGCCGTGCGCAGCCGGTGGACGGCACGCTCGAAATCGAAGCGCAGGTGCTCACCAGCAGGCTCGGCGCGGCGTCGCAGGCGAGGCTGACCTTCGAACGACGGGAGATCGTTTCCCTTTGCCGGGAAACGAAATCCGTCGCCGAAGTGGCGGCGATGCTCGGCCTGCACATCGGCGTGGCCAGGGTGCTCGTGGCGGACCTCGCCGCGCTCGGCTATGTGGTGCTCCGGCGCCCGGCCGGAAGCCTCACCCAGGACCTCGGCATGATCGAAAGGGTCATTCGTGGACTCGAAGCAATTCGCTGAACCGGCGGCGGCCAAGCCGCCGACACCGGTCAAGATCGTCATCGCGGGCGGGTTCGGCGTCGGCAAGACGACGACCGTCGGGGCGATCTCGGAGATCAAACCGCTGACCACCGAGGCGGCCATGACCTCGACCGGCGCGGCCGTCGACGGTACGGGCGGGGAGGTGCCGTCGAAGACCACCACCACGGTGGCGCTGGACTTCGGCTGCATCACCA
This sequence comes from Amycolatopsis sp. cmx-11-12, assembly GCF_046269425.1. Lineage (NCBI taxonomy): Bacteria > Bacillati > Actinomycetota > Actinomycetes > Pseudonocardiales > Pseudonocardiaceae > Amycolatopsis > Amycolatopsis sp. cmx-11-12. The sequence goes on from NZ_JADNQM010000018.1 coordinate 156,260, forward strand.
TCGACGAAGAGGTGAAGCTGTACCTCTTCGGCACGCCGGGGCAGGACCGGTTCGGGTTCATGTGGCACGACCTCGTGCTGGGCGCGCTGGGCGCGCTCGTCATCGTCGACACCCGGCGGCTCGACGACTGCTATCCGGCCGTCGACTACTTCGAGAAGGCCGGACTGCCGTTCGTGGTCGGGGTGAACGTCTTCGACGGTTCCCTCAAACACGACCTCGAGGACGTGCGCTGGGCGCTCGCGGTGAGCGAGGACGTCCCGCTGATCACCTTCGACGCGCGGCAGCGGCTGTCGGTCCGTGACGCGCTGCTGGCCGTCCTGCACAACACCTTCCGCCGGGCTTCCGCCGCGTCGTAGCTCAGCCGGGGAAAGAAGTGACAATCTGACCCTAGACGTCACAGCATCCTGTTACCCTCGATCGCATTCCCGCCCGTCCGGCCGCGGGAATGCGAAACGGGGTGGGTGGGATGACCGGCAAGTACATGAGCGGAAGCGAGTATTCGGCGACGCTTACGGCTGCGCTCAACAGTTACTGGCAGACACTGGAAAAGCGCTGGCTGCACGACGCCGGTCTGATGCTGCGAGGCGGGACGAGCCTGATCTCCGGGGCGCCGGAGCCCGCTCGCTGGCAGGTCCCCGTCGAGTCGCGGGGCCATTTGACGACTTGTCCGATCGTCGAGTGGGCGGTCAATGACGGCACCCCGGCGAACCGGCCGCAGGCGGAGGCCTGCGACGGCTGGAGCGTGCCGGAGGCGAAGTACGCCGAATGCCGGGCTCTCGACGTTTTTTCCCAGGTCGGGGATTGGGCGTGGCGGAAACGGGAACAGCTGGCGACCGCGATCCCGGATCTCGCGGGCGGACCGGAACTGTCGTCGCTTGAAGAGGCTTACGCCGCCTTCTCGTCCGTCGAGAAGAAGATGCGGGTCGGTGACGCGATGGGCGACCACGACCTGGACACCCAGATCGCGCTCCTCGCGGGCACCAACACCCAGTCAGGCACCCGGGCTTGGATGACCGGCTGGATGGGGCTCGCGGCGAACAGCCTCCAGGACGGTTTTCTCGCGACGGTGGGACCCACCCTCACCCACCAGGACATCCTCGTGAAGTGGCTCGGCAACAGCTACTCGTGCCGGGCCGCGATCATCCACGCCGCCAGGAACAACATCCTGCACCTCATCGCGGAGGCCACCACCGCGCTCAACGAAGCCGCTCCGGCGCCGGCGGAGGCTCCCAAGGAGAAGCTGCTGCTGAACTCCGTCAGCGATGCTTGGGATTACGCCACCACCATCATCGGGGCTTTGGGCCGGAAGGCTCCGGCAGGCGTCGGCAACACACTCATCCTGCTCGAGTTCGCGATGGAGGTGAAGGCGCCGCCGATGAACTCAAACCTGAGGTTCCCGCAACTGGACGCGTTCTTCGCCCACGTGGACACCGGCGTCCGCGATCTCCACAGCGACCTGGACAAGGCCGAGAAGGAGTACCACGAGGCCATCAAGGCCATCGAGCACGAGATCGCCGGGGTGGACCGCAGGGATCTCGAGCTCTACGACATGACGCAACCCCCGGCGAAGGGCGCCGCCAAAGCAGGCTCGGGCGGAGGCCAGCGCTACGCCGTGGACGTCACGGTCGTGCTGCAGCTCGCCGAGGCCTGCTACGGAGCGGCCGAGATCTACTCGGGCTTACTCGGGGAACTCGCGAAGACCTCTTACGCCGACGGCCAACTGGTGGGTCGCGGGGTCGTCCCCACCGACGCCGACACCGCCTTGAAGCAGTTGAGGAACGACGTCGAGTCGTTCTTTCAGAAGACGACCGCGCGCTACCTGGCGGCAGGCGACCGCATCAAAGAGGCAGCCGAGAAGTACGCCCAGACCGACGCCGAGCAGCAAGACCGGCTCCGGACGGCGATCGGCACACTCGGCGATTGGGCCAAGGAAGAGCCGGGTAAGAAGCCCGAGGGCGAAAAGCGGGACCGGATCGACCTCGACCCGGACAAGGAAGGCGCCCAGAACTGACGTCGCGCGCTCAGGCCGGCCGGGTGATGGCGGCCAGCATCAGGGCGCGGAGTTCGGCGGCGACGTCGGCGACCGGCAGCGGTGGCGAGTGCGCCTGCCATTCCCGCAGCAGTCCGGTCGCGGCGCCGACGAGCGCGATCGCGGTCAAGCGATAGTCGCGGTCCGGCGCGACGCCGTGCAGGGCCGCGTGCCGGGCTTCGGATTCGATGAACGCGGCCCATCGGTCGACCCATTCCTGGTGCTGTGCCTCCAAAGCGGCGCTGACACCGACCGCCTCGACGTAGTTCAGCCGCGGCATCCGGGGGTCTGACGTCACCGTGCTGACGAAGACGTCCAGCAGGGTCCCGATCCGGGTGACCGCGTCGGCGTCCTCCAGACGTTCCAGGATGCCCGTGACGTGCTCCAGCGCGAGGGCGTTGATGCGCTCGTGCAGGGTCAGCAGCACCCGTTCCTTGCTCTCGAACTCCTCGTAGAAGTTCCGCGTCGAAACGCCGGCGCGCGTGCACAACTCGGTGATCTTCGCCTGCCGGTAGCCCGTCGAGGTGAACAGGTCCAGGGCCGCGACGAGCAGGCGTTCACGCCGTTCGGCGCGCCGCTGCTCGGGTGCGACCCCGCCGTACGTGCGGGCCACTCGACCTCCCCCGATTCGGTAATAGGGATTGCCAGATGCTACCAACACGGCCTACATTGCGAAAATCTCAATTACCAAACTGGAGGCAACGGTGCTTCGGACAGTTCTGGTCTCAGCCCTCGCAGCCGCCCTGATAGGCGCGCCCGCCGCGCAAGCCGCGCCGAGCGCTCCCGGGGACCTGGTCGACTACAAGCCGGTCATCGCCACCGCACCGGCGAAAGCCTGGAAACTCAACTACCGCTCGACCTCGGCGACCGGGCAGCCGAACACGGTGTCGGGCATCCTGCTGGTCCCCCACGCGCCGTGGACGAAGGGCCCGCGCCCGCTGGTCAGCTACGCCGTCGGCACCCACGGCCTCGGCGACCGCTGCGCGCCGTCGACCCGGCTGACGAACGGGTCCGAGAACGAAGTCCTCCTGATGAGCCAAGCGCTTACGCGCGGCTGGGCGGTCGTCGTGACCGACTACGAAGGCCTCGGCACGCCGGGCACGCACACCTACGCCGTCGGCCAGTCCGAAGGCCGCGCCGTCCTCGACGCCGCCCGCGCGGCCGCCAGGGTTCCCGAAGCAGGCTTGTCCAAGACCGGGCCGGTCGGCGTTTTCGGCTACTCACAAGGAGGTCAGGCCGCGGCGTTCGCCGGTGAACTGCAACCGTCCTACGCGCCCGACGTCAACCTGGTCGGTGTCGCGGAAGGCGGTGTCCCGGCGGATCTGAACGCGGTCCTGAAGTTCAACGACGGCGGTCCCGCGTTCGGCCTGGTGCTCGGCGCCGCTGTCGGCTACTCGACGGCGTACCCGGAACTGCCGTTCAACGACGTCCTCAACGCGAAGGGCGAGAGGATGGTCGCGAAGGTCAAGGAAGCGTGCACCGTCGAACTCGGCGCGGCGGCGCCTTTCGCGCGGCTCAACGACTTCACGACCGTGCCGAACGTTTCGTCCGACCCGCGCTGGCAGGCCCGCCTCGGCGAGAACCTGGCGGGCAAGACCAAACCGGGCGCGCCGGTCTACCTGTACCACGCGTCACTGGACGAACTGATCCCGCTTTCGGTCGGCAAGGGCCTGCGCGACCGCTACCGCGCCCTCGGTGCCGACGTCACCTGGCAGGAGTTCCCGCTGCTGGAACACATCGGCGGCGTCTCGGCGGGCGGGCCGGTCGCGATGACCTGGCTGGGCACCAAGTTCTGACGGGGAGTCGGTCCGTGAAGGCCTCCTTTACTACCTTCAGGGTAGTGAAGGAGGCCTTCACGGATTTTCGAGGACGGGGTTGGCGCGCAGGTTGCCGTCACCGCAGACCCAGCCGTGAGCGGGCAAGGGACCGAGGTCGGTTTCGGCGAGAAAGAGTCCGTGCCCGACGGTGAACGCGACCAGCCCGTCCTCCAGCAGGACGATCCGACCGTACAGATCGCGTTCGTCAGGGATCTCGCACAGCACACGCTCACGCAGCTCCGCGTCGATCGCCCGCAATGCGCCGTCCTGGGTGAACGCCACCGTCCCCGCGCTGTCGAGCGCCGGACTCCCGAAATGACTCCTCGAAAGCGCCGGACCGTCATCCGTCGAACCGTCCGCGTTGAGCTTCCTGAACCTTCGAGACCCTTCCGGATTCCCACTCCCGACGCTCTGGATGGCGCCGTCCGGACCGACGAGCAGCGGACCGTCGCTGTCCCAGCGGACGACCTCGGCCCCTGACGCGTCGTAGCTCGCCGTCCCGAGCAGACCGAAACCCCGGTCCCCCGCCAGGAACTCGCCCGGCCCGGCGATCGCCTTGTGCCTGCCGCCCGAAACCGGCGTGGTCGCCACGAGGCCGCCGGAGTCCCGGTCGAGCAGGTAGGACAACGACAACCCCGTGCTCACGTCGTCGAATCCGGCGAGAATCCGGTCGCCGGAAACGAGCAACGGATCCCAGTACGACGGCGAGAACTCGTGGGGCATCGTAGGTTTGAAGGGCGCGAAGTCATCTTCCAGGCCCGGCGGACCCCGGTAACCCAGTGGTTCGGTCGGGATCCGGGTCGACCAAGTGCAGGCGCCGGAACCGTCCCGCACGTCGACCCGGACATCACGGTGACGGCCCGGCAAGGTCGTCCAAGTGGTACAGAACCCTTCTCGCACCAGGGCGAACGGGCCTGGAGCCTCGTCCGTGTCATGCTCCAGCCGGATCACCACCTGGGTTTCGCCGGAAGCGTCGAACCCGAGGAGAACGTCGCCGTCGATCAGGAAGACCGTGCCCGACTCGGAGACACGCAAATGTTTCGTATAGCTCTTCTGGTACCAGTGCCCTTTCGGATCGCCCTCGAGTTCGCGCCGCCAGAGCACGTTCCCCGCCAGGTCGATCGCCAGCAGTATCCGGTGGTTCCCGTAGGTACACAGCACGTACAACGGACCCGCCGCCGAAGGTGCGACCACGCTCCAAGGCTGGCCGGGCAACGAGAGACTCAGTGGATCCATGGCTCCCCCTTGAGCGCGGTCACGGCATCGGGCGCCAGCGACGTCGTAAGTATCCCACCGGCCGCCAAGGACGTACGGGACCACCACTCACCGGACGCCTCGGGCAGTTCCGGGCCGCCGACGACCAGATCGGTCGCCAGCACCCTGCGTCCGGCCAGATGCGCGAGACTGGAGTCCAAAGTGGAGTCCCCGATCTCCAATGTCTGCCGCAGCACCGGGATTTCACCACGCGTCACGTGCTGAGTGGTCACCAAGGACCCGGGCCGCTCGCCCGCCCTGCCGAGAACGAGCACCTCCCGCGTGTGCAGGTAAGCGGCGGCCGCCAGGGATGCCTTGAACACCGCCGAGTGCCGGGCCCGCGCGGTCACGACGGTCGGTTCCGGCAGGTACTCCAGTGAACCGCCGCCGGCCACCTCGATGTCCACTTCGGACATACTGCCCTCGCCGTGCAGGCCAGGAAGGGCGATGGTCGCCGCGACTCCGGAGAGCCGCAGCGAGGCACCGGGTCCGACGCGGATGGTCAGCTTCAGCTCGTCGCCACCCAGCGGCGACGTCGCCGAGTTGACCAGGTGCACGATCGCCGTCGCACCGGTGCCCCGCTTGGGAAGGAGCGTGAGCGGCGCCATCGAACGCAGCTCACGCAGTACGGTCCGGCCGCCCTCGAAACAGGCGGTCAGTCGCGCGTGTGCCTTCACCCCGCTCGGACCGGCAGCAGTGAACGGACCCACGCCGCGACGTCCGGCGCGTTCGGAGTGTCCACAAGGGACTGCGTGATGACCGGCAGTTCGCCCCGCATCCGGTGCGCGTCCGACGTCATCACGTCCATGTCCGCGCCGACCAGATGCGCGATGTCGATCTTGTTGATCACGAGCAGGTCGGCCGTGGTGACACCGGGGCCGCCCTTGCGCGGCACCTTGTCGCCACCCGCGACATCGACCACGAAAACCTGACTGTCCGCGAGCCCCCGGCTGAACACCGCGGTGAGGTTGTCCCCGCCGCTTTCGATGATCACCAGGTCCAGACCGGGGAATCGCTCCTCCAGCCGCTCGACGGCGTCGAGGTTCGCGGTGATGTCGTCGCGGATCGCGGTGTGCGGGCAGGCGCCGGTCTGCACGGCCTCGATCCGCTCGGGGTCGAGCACCCCGGCCTTGCGCAGGAAGTCGGCGTCCTCGGTGGTGTAGATGTCGTTGGTGACGACGGCGAGGTTCACCTCGTCGCCGAGCGCCCGGCACAGCGCCGCGGTGAGCGCGGTCTTCCCGCTGCCCACCGGGCCGCCGATGCCGATCCGGTACGCGCGCCCGGCGGTCGGCGCCTGGTCGTAGTGATCGGGTTCGGCGGCGGTGGGGTCGAAGTTGACCGGGTGGACGTGCCCGTGTCCATGACCATGCCCGTGCTCAGCTGGCAAAGAGACGCACCTCTTCCTTGTGATGCCGGGCGTGTGCCTCGGCGAACAGATCGAGCGCCGGGGACCCGGGCGCCGGGAGATCGGCCGGATCGTCGCCCGCGACCTCGGCGGCCATCAGGGAGACGTTCCGGACTTCGCGGGAAAGCCTGGCCACGACGGCGTTCACGGCGAACGGGTCGAGCCCGAGCAGCCGGACGGCCGCGCTCGCCGGGCCGCTGATCGCGAGGTAGGCCACCGCCATCGCCGCGTCGAGGGGCACCCCGATCAGCGCACCGACGATCACCGGATGATGCGGTCGCGGAGTTTCCTTCAGCAGCTGGGAAAGCACCGGAGACGGCCACGCCGCCTTGCCCGCCCGCGCCGTCCCTCGCCCTTGCGCACGGGACGCCTCCCGCTGAGCGAGCGACGGCGTCCGGGCGTCTAGTTCGAGATCGAGCCGCCGCCAGTGTCCACTCTGGACACCCCTGGCGGCCGCGTGCGCCGACACCGCGGCGAACACGGCGGCCAGCGAACCCGCGGTCCGCAAGCGCCCGGAAAGGAAGCCAGGCAGGTCGCGTTCGTGGGTGATCAGCTTCCGGGCGACGGCCTCTTCGAGCCCGCCGGAGTGGACGTGGCCTCCGCCGGGAAACCGGGAGTCGGCCAAGATGAGTGCGGCGAGGTCCATCAGAACAGGCTCCATTAAAACAAGAAGTACCTTTGCGCCATGGGCAGTTCCGTCACCGGCCGCGGTTCGATCAGCTCGCCGTCGACGTGCACGGCGAAACTGTCCGGCTCCACCCGGATGTCCGGGGTGGCGTCGTTGAGCACCATGTCGGCCTTGCCACGGGAGCGGGTGTCCGAGATCGGCACCAGGGTCCGCGAGATGCCGAACCGTTCGGCCACGTTGTTGTCGATCGCCGCCGGTGCCACGAAATGGAAACTGCTCGCGGCGGCGATCGCCGGTGCCGCGCCGAACATCGGGCGGGCCAGCACGGGCTGTGGTGTGGGGATGGACGCGTTCGCGTCGCCCATCGCGGCCCACGCGGGAAAGCCGCCCTTGAGCACGACATGTGGCCGGACACCGAAAAACTTCGGCTCCCACAGCACGAGATCCGCGAGTTTCCCGATCTCCACCGAACCGATCTCGCGGTCCATCCCGTGTGCGATCGCGGGGTTGATCGTGTATTTGGCGACATAGCGACGAGCCCGCAGGTTGTCGGCCGCGCCGTCTCCCGGCAGTGCGCCGCGCCGCCGCTTCATCACGTGCGCGGTCTGCCAGGTCCGGATGATCACCTCGCCGATACGGCCCATCGCCTGCGAATCCGAACTCATCATCGAGATGGCGCCGAGGTCGTGCAGCACGTCCTCGGCCGCGATGGTCGTCGGCCGGATGCGGCTCTCGGCGAACGCCAGATCCTCGGGTACGGACGGGTTCAGATGGTGGCAGACGACGAGCATGTCGAGATGTTCGTCGAGGGTGTTCGCGGTGTGCGGGCGCGTCGGGTTCGTCGACGACGGCAGGATGTTGGGCAGTCCGGCGACCTGGATGATGTCCGGCGCGTGCCCGCCGCCCGCACCCTCGGTGTGGTACGCGTTGATGGAACGACCCGCGATGGCGTCCACAGTGGACTCCAGGAAACCCGCCTCGTTCAGCGTGTCGGTGTGGATCGCCACCTGGACACCGGATTCGTCGGCGACGGTGAGGCAGGCGTCGATCGCGGCCGGGGTGCTGCCCCAGTCCTCGTGCAGTTTGAACCCCCCCGCGCCGGCGGCGAGCTGTTCGCGCAGCGCCTCGTGCCGGACGGTGTTCCCCTTGCCCAGCAACAGGACGTTGACCGGCTGGCCGTCCATCGCCTGCAGCATCCGGCCGAGGTTCCACGCTCCGGGCGTGACCGTGGTGGCCTTGCTGCCCTCGACCGGCCCTGTCCCGCCGCCGACGAGAGTGGTGAGCCCGGACGCCAGCGCGGTGTCGGTCAGCTGCGGGCAGATGAAGTGGACGTGACAGTCGATCCCGCCCGCGGTGAGGATCTTCCCGTTGCCGGACAACACTTCCGTCGACGGGCCGACGACCAGCGCCGGATCCACGCCGTCCATCGTGTCCGGGTTGCCCGCCTTGCCGATGCCGACGATCCGGCCGTCGCGGACGCCGACGTCGGCCTTGACGATGCCCCAGTGGTCCAGGATCACCGCGCCGGTGATGATCAGGTCGGGCGCACCTTCGGCCCTGGTCGCCATGCCCTGCCCCATGGATTCGCGGATCACCTTGCCGCCGCCGAACAGCACCTCGTCCCCGCTGCCGGAGGGCCCCATGCTGCGGTCTTCGGTGACCTCGATGAGCAGGTCGGTGTCCGCGAGGCGGATCCTGTCGCCGGTCGTCGGACCGAACAGTTCGGCGTACCGCTCGCGATCGATCGACGGCATCAGGACTCCTTGCGCAATCCGGGCACCTGACGGTTCCCGGCCAGCGGGACGAGGTCGACTTCCCGTTCGACACCCGGTTCGAAGCGCACCGAAGTTCCCGCGGGCACGTCGAGACGATGCCCTCGCGCGGCTTCGCGATCGAATTCGAGTCCCGGATTGACCGCCGCGAAATGGTAGTGCGAACCGACCTGGACGGGCCGGTCGCCGAGGTTCCGCACGAGCAGCCGGACCCGCGGCCTGCCGGGATTCAGTTCGACCGGTTCCTCACCGGTGATGATCTCACCTGGTCGCACTCGCGGCCCCTTCTTATTGTCGGTGAACCCGCGACCGCGATCGACGTCGGCAGGGCGCTGCCTGGGCGGGTTCACGCATCTGGTCACTTTTCCGAGGGCATCTCAGCTCCGCCTACCGTCGTCTAGACAATCGGGTCGTGCACGGTGACGAGCTTCGTGCCGTCCGGGAAAGTGGCCTCGACCTGGACGGAATCGACCATTTCCGGCACCCCGCCCAGCACCTGCGCCCGGGAGAGCACCGAGCGCCCACTGGAGACGAGTTCGCTGACCGTCCGGCCGTCGCGGGCGCCTTCGAGCACATGGTCGGTGATCAACGCCACCGCCTCCGGGTAGTTCAACCGGACCCCGCGTTCCAGCCGTTTGCGAGCTACGTCCGCCGCGACGTGGATGAGCAGTTTGTCCCGCTCCTGGGGGCTCAAGTGCATGAGAAAGGTCTATCACCGGAAACCGTCCTGCGCCGGTTCTCGAAACACAGGATTTACCTCGGCACCCGGTACACGCAAAGTGAACGTCGCCGTAACTCTTCGCGTACGGAGGCCGTTTTCACTGAATCGTTCTCGTAATCGTGACCGAAACCACCACATCTTTCGATTGCCCCAGGCCCCGACGTGGAGCAAAGTTTGTCCATCCGTGCGATGAGGCGCGCCTTCGCTGCGTGTATCCCGTCCACGCGTGAAACACAAAGCCGGGGAATGCGCATCGAAAGGTTTCACCACAGTGAGTGCCTCCACGATCAGCACCAATCAGCCGTCCGACCAGGTCGACGACGGTTTCCGACCCGGTCTCGAAGGCGTTGTCGCCTTCCGGACCGAAATCGCCGAACCCGACCGTGACGGTGGCGCGCTGCGCTATCGCGGTGTCGACATCGAGGATCTCGCCGGCAAGGTGACCTTCGGTGACGTCTGGGGCCTTCTCGTCGACAGCCGGTTCGGCCATGGGCTACCGCCCGCGGAGCCGTTCCCGCTGCCGGTGCACACCGGCGACGTCCGGGTCGACGTCCAGGCCGCGCTGGCCATGCTCGCCCCGATCTGGGGTTACCGGCCGCTGCTCGACATCACCGACGAGGAAGCCCGCGACCAGCTGGCCCGCGCTTCGGTGATGGCGCTTTCCTACGTCGCCCAGTCCGCCCGCGGCATCGGGCAGCCCGCCGTCCCGCAGACCCGGGTCGACGAGGCGAAGTCGATCACCGAGCGGTTCATGGTCCGCTGGCGCGGCGAGCCCGACCCGGCCCACGTCAAGGCCATCGACGCCTACTGGGTCTCGGCCGCCGAGCACGGCCTCAACGCCTCGACCTTCACCGCCCGCGTCATCGCCTCGACCGGCGCCGACGTCGCCGCCGCGCTGTCCGGCGCGATCGGCGCGATGTCCGGCCCGCTGCACGGCGGCGCGCCGGCGCGGGTGCTGCCGATGATCGAAGAGGTCGAGAAGACCGGCGACGCCGTCGGCCTGGTCAAGGGCATCCTGGACCGCAAGGAACGGATGATGGGCTTCGGGCACCGCGTGTACCGCGCGGAGGACCCGCGGGCGCGCGTGCTGCGCCGCACCTGCCAGGAACTCGGCGCGTCGCGCTACGAAGCGGCCGCGGAGCTGGAGCAGGTCGCGCTGAAGGAGCTGCGCGAGCGGCGTCCGGATCACCCGATCGAGACCAACGTCGAGTTCTGGGCGGCCGTGATCCTGGACTTCGCCCAGGTACCGCCGCACATGATGCCCGCCATGTTCAGCTCGGCGCGCACCGCCGGCTGGGCCGCGCACATCCTGGAGCAGAAGAAGACCGGCCGCCTCGTGCGTCCCTCGGCGAAGTACGTCGGTCCCGAGCCGCGTAAGCCTGAGGACGTCGAAGGCTGGGACTTGGTCGCGAAGCAGGCCTAGCGGCTTGTTATGAACGGACCTTTCATAACAGATTTTGTTATGAAAGGTCCGTTCATAACACCTGGGCGACCGAGGAGTCGTGCGAAGCGGTCGTAGCGAGCATGGCCGTGAGCTGATCGACCAGCCACCCGTCGAGCACCTCCCGGGGCAAGGCGCGTTCCTGCAGCCAGCTCAGCAGGGCGCCCTCGACCACGGCCGTCCAGCAGCGCAAGGTCAGCAGGAGCATAGGCGAGGGCTCCGACACTCCCAGCGCGTCGAGGATCAGCTCGACGGCGCGGTTGCGGACCTCGTCGATCGCCGCGTCCGTCTCCGAGGTCGCGATCACCGAACCGCTGCGCAGCAAGGCGACGTAACCCGCCCGGTAGTGGTCGGCGACGTCGATCAGGCCGCGGACGGCGGCCCGCAGCCGCGTTTCGGGCGGGCCTTCCTCAAGCCCCGCAAGACCGTCGATGAGCCCTTCGGTGACCGTTTTCAGCGCCTCGACCTGCAACTCCCGCAGGCTGGAGAAGTACCGGTAGAACAGCGGTCGCGAGACCTCGGCGCGGGCGATGATGTCGTCGACCGCGACGAGTTCGGGCGCGCGCGAACCGAACAGGTCCAGCGCGGCACGGATCAGGTCCTCGCGGCGCGCCTCCGCCGTCATCCGGCGGGGCCGTCTGGCGGAGGTCACGGGGTGACGTCCAGTTTCGCCGCGGCCCGCAGCAGGCCGGGAGTGAGCCGGGAGAGGACGAGCGCGGCCTTGGCCTCCGGTGTCGACGGCTGGATCGCCTTGTCCTTCTCGACCGCGCGCAGGATGTCGCGCGCGACCTTCTCCGGGCCGAAACCGCGTTTCGCGTACAGCTTGCTGCTCGACTTCTGGCGCCGCTTCTGCTCGACGTCGTCGACACCCACGAACCGCGTGGTGCTGGTGATGTTGGTGTTCACGATGCCGGGGCAGATCGCGGTGACGCCGATGTTCTCGGCGGCGAGCTCCGCGCGCAGGCATACGCTCAGTGTCAGCACGGCGGATTTCGTGGTGGCGTAGGCGGAAAGGATCTTCGACGGCAGATAGGCGGCGGCCGAGGCGACGTTGACGATCTGGCCGCCTTCGGCGCGATCCCGCATCTGCTCGGCGAAGACGCGGCAGCCGTGGATGACGCCCCACAGGTTCACGTCGATGAGGCGTTCCCAGTCCTTGACGGTCGTGTCGAGGAACGGGCCGGACAGGCCGATGCCCGCGTTGTTCACGACGATGTCCGGGACCCCGAACTCTTCCTTGACCCGCACGGCGAACTTCTCGACCGCTTCGGCGTCGGAAGAGTCCACTGTGTACTCGCCGACGGTGGCACCCTTGTCCCGCAGGAGTTTCGCGGTGTCCGCGGCGGCGGAACCGTTGATATCGGTGATGACGAGGTCGGCGCCCTTGTCCGCGAACGCGAGCGCGGTCGCGCGGCCGATCCCGCTGCCGGCGCCGGTGACCACGACGAGCCTGTGCGCGAAGCCTTTTGTCTTGGCTTGTTTGAGCGCGCGGCTTTCCTCGCCGCCTTCGACGTGGTCGATCAACTCGGCGGCGGCCTCGGCGATCACCCGCGGCTTTTCCCGGACCACCCAGTGCGTGCCGACGATCCGGCGGACTCGGAGGTCCGGCGCCCAGCGCTCGATCTCGGTCTGCAACGGCGTGGTGACGAACTTGTCGCCGGTGGGCGCGAGCACCTGCACCGGGATCTCGGCCTTACGCGGCTGTGGCCGGGAGAGGCGCGTAAACATGTTGGCCCGGTACAGGTTGAGACCGTACAAACCGTCCGAAGTAGACGGTGCTGCGGCGGCGGGGTCCATCCGGCCGATGAGCGCGCCCATCGCTCCGGTGCGCCACAACAGCTGCGGTATCAAGGGAATCTGGAAGCCGAGGATGTACGTCGAGTGTGTTCCTTGGGCGAACGCGTTCTTGAGTCGCTTCGGGCTCGGACGCACCTGTGCGCGGAACCACGCTCCCGCGTGGTCGAGGCTCGGCCCGGAGATCGACGTGAACGACGCGAGCCGCCCGCGCAGCCTGTCGCCGGTGACGGAATGCCAGGTCTGGATGGAGCCCCAGTCGTGCGCGAGCAGGTGGACCTTGCCCTGCGGCTGGACCTCGTCGACGACCGCGGCGAGGTCGTCGGACAGCTGGTCCAGTTTGTAGGACTTGCGTCCCGAAGGCTTGTCCGAGCGGCCCGCGCCGCGGACGTCGTAGACGACGACCCGGTAGCGGGTTTCGAGCAGGGCGGCGACGCCGTCCCACATGGACCCGTTGTCCGGGTATCCGTGGACGAGCACCACCGTGGGCGCGTCGTCGACACCGGTCACCCGGACCGAGAGGCGGACACCGTCGCTGGCCGTCACCCACGTATGAGACATAATGTCATGTTAGACAACATGTCAATAAGGTCGCTTTTTCAGCATCGCGCGACCCGCCGTCCAGACGGTGTCGAGTACGAAGACGAAGGTCCAGATCCGGCCGAAGTTCAGCAGCCAGTGACCACTCGAGTTCCAGAACCAGTCGGCCGAGTGAGGGCCGCCGAACAACGCTTCGACGGGCCAGCTGTATCCGGCGAACGCCAGCGCCGCCTGCGCGAGGACATAGATGGCGGCGTGGATCACCCAGTTCCGGATCGGATTCGCGCGCTTGTTCGTATCGGCCTTCACCGGTTCGGCCTCTTGCGATGCCTCCTCGATCATGCGGAGAGCCGGTTCTTCCTTCTGTGACACCGTTTTCGCTGGTTCCACGGGAAACTCCGCGACTCCGACGCGCCGTAGGGTGCCACGGACCACGAACGATCCGGAGAGCAAAAGCGCCGCCGCGCCGAAGCACGCGATGCGCCAGCCGGTGTCCGAACCGTAGAGCAGGCCCGCCGCGAACATCCCGATCGTCGCTCCGAGTAGCGCCGCGCTCTCGTAGATCCCCATCGCCCGGCCGAGGCTGAGCCCGGCCGCTTCGGCGACCACCGCCTGCTCCACCGGGATGGCCGCCGCGAACGCCACCGCGGACAGGATCCACATGACCGCGAGCACGACCGGGTTCGGCGCGAAGGACAACCCGGCGGCGAAGGCCGCGCTCGCCACCATCGCCAGGGCGAGCACCCTCGTCCGGCCGACCTTGCGGACGAAGCCGTGGAGGTAGTCCGGCAGGAAGCTGTACACGATGAACCCGGGGATGAACACGGCGGCGATCTCGCCGAGTTTCAGCTGGTACCCGCGTTGCAGATGCATCAGGAGCAGGAGCGCGACCCCGGCCTCGGCCATCGCGGTGAGCGCGACGAGGACGAGCATCGGTCGCAGCCGCCTGCCCAGTTGCCGAAGCTTTGGCGCGCTTTCTTCCCGCACCGGCGCGGGTTTGGCGTTCAGCAGCACCACCGCGGCAACCGCGCAGGCCGCCGCACCCAGCCAGAACACGCCCCGGTAGTCGATCCAGGCGATCGCGGTCAGCGCGACCACGAACGCGATCCACGTGCCGCCGCCCTCGGCCGCGAACAGCTTGCTGAAGGCACCGTCGTCCCGGCCGAGCCCCTCCCCCACACGGGCCCGCAACGCGACCCAGAACAGCGCCCCTCCGGTGCCCCCGAGAACCGCCGCGCCATAAACGACACCGATTCCGGGCGCCATCGCGTAGGCCACAAAGGACAGTCCATAGAGGACCGCACCGGCGGCCGCCAGCCGTCCTCGGTCGAACCGGTCCGCGAGCGAGCCCGCGATCGGCCGGACCACGAACGACACCAGCGTCTCCAACGCGGCGAGCGCTCCGACCTCGGCCGCGGAAGCGCCGAGCTGGCTCCCCACCCACAACGGCAGCAGGAAGTCGAGTACTTCCGCCGGACCCCTTGCCAGCGCGGCGGCGAGCCGGTTCGCCTCCGCGCGCCGTTTCTGTGCGACTTCGTCCACCCCAGTACCCCCTTTTCGGATACGAATGTATTCTAAAGGCTCCAGCCGGGCAAGGAGTCCACCGAAAAGTAGGATGCGGCCGTGCCGAAGATCGTGGATCGGGCCGAACGCCGCCGGGAGATCGCCGGCGCCCTCCTGCGCATCGTCGCGCGCGACGGCGTCGAGGCGGTCAGCGTGCGCTCTGTCGCCGTCGAGGCCGGCGTGTCCGCGGGCGCGGTGCAGAAGTACTTCTCCACCAAAGAAGAGCTGTTCCGCTTCGCGCTCGACCTGACGAGCGAGTTCCTGGAGCAGCGCTGGAACACCCTCGATCAGTCCGGGAATCTGCTGGACCTGCTGTTGCGGTTGCTGATCGAGGCGATGCCCCTCGACGAGCAGCGCCGCGCGGAGGTGATCGTGGTCAACGCCTTCACCGCACGCGCCGCCGTCCTGCCGTCGTGGGCCGAGTTCATCCGCACCGGCTACGACGAACTACAGGAACTCACGACGCAGTACCTCGAGAAGGCCCAATCGGAGGGACACGTCCGTGACGACCTCGCGGCCTCCGACCTGGCGGACGCCGTCCTCGCCCTGACGGACGGCTTCGCGAACCGGATGCTCACGTCCGCCGACCCGGCGACCCTGGTTCCATCCCTGGAAACCTCAGTCCGGACTCTATTGAAGCCAAAGCAGCAATAGTTACATACAGGTGCAACTATTGCTGCTTCAGGGTGTAAACTTTGCCGCATGAAGATGAGTGACGCGCTTGAGCTGCTCAGCGCGTTCACCAGCTCCCAGTGGGGCATGGTCACCTCCCGGCAGGCCAAACAGGTCGGCGTCGACGGCGTCACGCTGCATCGTTTGGAGAAGACCGGTCACCTCGACCGGATCCGTCACGGCATCTACGCCGCCACTATCGCCGTCATGACCGAAGCCCGGGAAGAACAGGCGGCCTGGCTGATGCTCAACGCCGCCGAGCCCGCTTGGAAGCGACCGCCTCTCGATCCGGACGGAGGGGTTGTCTCTCACGAGTCCGCCGCCCGGTTGCACGGGCTCGGCGAACTCGTCAACGACCGGATAGTCCTGACGACACCACGCCGTCGCACCAGCCGAGACCCGGACGTACGACTCAAGACCGCGATGCTGACCGGCGACGACGTCACGTCGATCGATGGAATTCCCGTCACCACCGCGCTGCGCACTATCTGCGACCTGCTGGAACAGCGCATCGACGGCAGCCATGTCGCCACGATCATCTTTGAAGCCGTGGAAGCGAACTTGGTTCGCCTGGACGTGCTGGCGGAGCACATCGGTCCCTACGCTCTGCGTTATGGCGTCCGCCGCCCCAGTGACGGCGAAGCGTTGCTCGAGCAGTTACTCGCCAAGATCGGCACCACGGTCACGAGACTCGCCCACCGCCCGGCTCCGCCTCGTTCCGCGGCGATCACTGAGCGCGCACTCGGACTTGCGGAGTAGGAAATCTAGCCCAGAGCACCTACTCCAACGGGTTCGCCATGCCACGCGACGATGGCGGGTATGCCATCCCAGCGTCCGAGTACACCGCGCGGTTATCTCGACTCCCAGAAGAGCCAAGCCAAAAACAGCGCCTCGAAGACCAGTATTTCGACCGGAGAACTGCTGCAGCTGCACTTTCATCGGCGGCTTATCGCCCGGGTATTCCATGGCGACGACGCCTCGAACTGGGTACTCAAGGGCGGACAAGCCCTGCTCGTGCGCTGGCCTGCCGCACGCTACTCCGTCGACGTCGATCTCTTGTCCACAGAGGACACCACCGCCGCCGCGGTCGAAGCGCTCAAGACGGCTGCCGCGCGGCGCCTCGACGACGCCATCTGGTTCTCCCACCTCAGCACCTCCGAACAGACCCATATCGAGCGCCCGACCCGCAAAGTGGTGTTCATGGCGATGTTCGAGAACGCGAGCCTCAACTACCGGGTCCCCGTCGACGTCGTCACCTCCGGGCACGCGCCACGCGGAACCATAACCACCGAGAAGCTGAAACCGCCGTTCGCGAGTGATTGCGCCCCTTGGCCGGACGTGCGGATGTTTCCGATCGAAGACCACGTCGCGGAAAAGATCTGCGCGACGTACGAACGCCACACAGCCCGGCGAAATCCGTCCACGCGCTACAAGGACCTCGTAGACCTCGCCTTGTTCGCGTTGAAGACACCGATGTCGGGCGAGAAGACGCACGAGATCCTGCACGACGAGATCGCCCGCCGCCGGAAACGCGGGATGGTGCTGGAACTGCCCGGCAGGTTCGAGGCGCCGGATCCTCGTTCCTGGACCGGGGGCTTTCGCAAGGCCGCTCAAGGTGTCCGTGAACTGCCCGACGAGTGTCGGACGCTCGAAGGTGTGCGTGCCCTCGCGGACGCCTTCATCACTCCGCTACTGCAAGCCGAGCCCCCGGCAGGACGATGGCACCCCGAGGAACGAACCTGGCGGTGACACCGGTGTCCATCGATCGGTTGACAGCCGGGTTCAGTCCTGCGGACGTCCCGGAAGCGGTGTCCGCGGCAGCACGATCAACGTATGAAAACCGCAGTGAAGGTGCGCGGGTTGCGCAAGGAGTATCCGGGCCACCTGGCCGTCGGGGGCATCGATCTCGACATCGAACAGGGTGAGGTGTTCGCGCTGCTCGGTCCCAACGGGGCGGGCAAGACGACGACGGTCGAGATCCTGGAAGGGCACCGCGAGCGGACGTCCGGCGAGGTCGACGTTCTCGGCGAGGACCCCGGCACCGCGGGCCGGGCTTGGCGAGCGAGGCTCGGGATCGTGCTGCAGACGGCCAATGACGCCGCCGAACTCACCGTCGCCGAGACCGTCCGGCACTACGCCCGCTACTACCCGGATCCCCGTGACATCGGCGAAGTGATCGAGAAGGTCGGCCTGACCGAGAAGGCGGGCGCCCGCGTCAAAAGCCTTTCCGGCGGACAGCGTCGTCGGGTGGACGTCGCGCTCGGCATCATCGGGCGGCCGGAGCTGGTGTTCCTCGACGAGCCCACGACCGGGTTCGACCCGGCGGCCCGGCGCCAGTTCTGGGAGTTGATCAGGAGTCTCACCCACGAGGGCACCACGATCCTGCTCACCACCCACTATCTCGACGAGGCCGAGGCGCTGGCCGACCGCGTCGCGGTCATCACGCGCGGCGAGATCGTCGCCGAGGGGACGCCGCAGACGCTGGGCGGCCGCGCGACCGCGGAGGCCACCGTCCGCTGGGCCGACAAGAACGGCGTTCACCAGGAACGGACCCACTTCCCGGCCAAGCTCGTCCGCGAGCTTTCCGCCGACGGCCGCGAACCGTCGGGGCTGACCGTCCACCGGCCCACCCTCGAAGAGACCTACCTCGACCTGATCGGAGAAGCCCGATGACGACGCTGACCCACCCGGGCAAACTCCCCGGCACCCTGTCACTCGGCCTCATCCGGGGCGCCGCGGAACTCCGTCAGTTCTTCCGCATCCGGGAACAGGTGATCTTCACGTTCGCCTTCCCGTCCCTGCTCATGATCCTGCTCGGCTCGATGCTGAACTCGTCGATGCCCGGCATGGCGATCACCACCGGCCAGGTGCTGGCGGCGGGCATGATCGGCTCGGGCATCGTGTCGACGTCGTTCACCAGCATCGGCATCGGGCTCGCGTCCGACCGTGAGGCCGGGGCGCTGAAACGGCTGCGCGGCACGCCGATGCCCGCCGCGTCCTACTTCATCGGCAAGATCATCCTGGTCGGCGTTTCGAGCGTCGCCCAGGTCGTGCTGATGTCGATCGTCGGCAGCCTGCTGTTCGACCTCGAACTGCCCACCGACCCGATGAAACTGCTGACCGCGCTGTGGGTCTTCCTGCTCGCCATCACCTGTTGCACGCTCTTGGGCATCGCACTGGGCTCGGTGACCAAATCGGTCAGCGGCGCGGTCGCGGTGGCCAACCTGCTCTACATCGCGCTGCAGTTCATCTCCGGGGTGTTCGTCACACCGATCACCAACTTGCCGAAGGTTATGGTCGACATCGCTTCGTTCTTCCCGGTGAAGTGGATCTGCCAGGGCTTCCGCTCGGTGTTCCTGCCGGCCGAGGCCGCGACACAGGAAATGGCGGGGACATGGGAACTTCCGATGGTGGCACTGGTGCTGACGGCGTGGTGCGTCGCGGGGCTGCTGCTGGCGAAACTGACGTTCCGCTGGTCGAACGAAGGCAAGTGAACGCCTGGGAACGGTTCTTCTGGCTCTGGGAGGTCCTCTTCGGGATCACCTTCATCGCGACGGTGGCCCTGGTGCTCTCCGAAGACGGGACGACCGCAGACAAAACGGTCGCTGTTCTGTGCCTTGCCAGCCTCGGGCTGGCGTACCTCTTCCAAGGACGCCGCCTCATCAAAGGCCCGGACTACGAGGACACGCCGTGGCTGTTCGCCGGGGTCATGATGCTCCTGGTGACGGGCGCCATCTTCGCCTCCACCACGTCGAGTTTCATCCTGTTCCTGGTCTGCCCGGTGCTCTACATGACGCTGGCCACGAAGCCGGCGTCGATCCTCACCACGATCGCGGTCCTGCTGGGCCCGGTGGCATCGATCGTCCGGGGCGGCCTCGACCAGCCCGCGTTGCGCATCCTGCTGCCGATGACGGCGAGCCTGATCATCTTCAGCCTCCTGGCCGGGCGCTACACCACCGGGATCATCGAGCAGAGCAAAGCCAGGGCCGCGCTGATCGAACAGCTCGAAGCCAGTCAGGCGGAGGTCGCCCGGCTTTCCCGCGAGGCGGGTACGGCCGCCGAACGCGAGCGCATGGCCCGCGAGATCCACGACACGCTCGCACAGGGCTTCACCAGCATCGTCACGCTCACCCAGGCCATCGAGTCCGAAATGGACACCGATCCGAAGGCGGCCCGGCGCCACCTGGAACTCGCGGCGCGGACGGCGCGGGAGAACCTGACCGAGGCGCGGGCGATGGTCGCGGCGCAGGGGCCGTCGGCGCTCGCCTCCGCTTCGCTGGAGGAAGCCTTGCGGCGGCAGGTCGAACGGCTAACCGAGGAGGCCGGGATCGAGGCGGCGATCGAGATCGACGACCCGCTGCCCGCGCTGCCGATGGCCACCGAGGTCGTCCTGCTGCGAGGGGCGCAGGAGGCACTGAGCAACATCCGCAAACATTCCCGCGCCACCAGGGTTTCACTCCGTCTGTCCGTTGTGGACGGAAAAGTCCGGCTCGGCGTGACCGACGACGGCGCGGGATTCGACCCCGCCGAGCCCACCGGCGGCTTCGGCCTGGCGGGGATGCGGACACGCGCGGGTCAGGTCGGTGGCATCGTGACACTGAAGAGCGAACCCGGTGCGGGGACGACGCTGGAACTGGAGGTGCCCGCGTGATCACGATCATGCTGGTCGACGATCACCCCGTGGTGCGGGAAGGCCTGCGCGGCATGCTGGAGGCCGAACCGGATCTGAGTGTCATCGGGGAAGCCGGCTCCGGTGACGAGGCCGTCGCGCTGAGCCGGGTCAAGCAGCCGGACGTGATCCTGATGGACCTGCGGATGCCGGGTCTCGACGGTGTCGGCGCGACCCGGAAGATCCTCGCCGACCGCCCGGGGCAGCGAGTCGTCGTGCTCACCACGTACGAGACGGACGCGGACATCCTGCGTGCCGTCGAAGCGGGAGCCTCCGGGTACCTGCTGAAGGACGCTTCGCGCACGGAGCTGGCCGGAGCGATCCGGGCGGCCTCACGCGGCGAGACGGTCTTGGCGCCTTCGGTCGCCGGGAAGCTGGTGAACCGGGTACGCAACCCGACGGCGTCACCGTTGTCGGCGCGCGAGATCGAGGTGCTGCGACTGGTGGCACAGGGAAGCACGAACGCCGACATCGGGCGAGCGCTCCACATCAGCGAGGCGACGGTCAAGACCCACCTGCTGCGCGTGTTCGGAAAACTGGACGTTTCGGACCGGACGGCCGCCGTGACCACCGCTATGCGGCTGGGCCTGCTCGGGTAGGCACAATGCATCCCATGCTTGCCACGACCGAATCGGCGCTGCTTCGCCGCCTCGCGCACGAGCAATCCTCGTGCCGCGCCCCGTCCCTCGTCGCCGCTGTCGTCCGCGACGGTGAAATCGCCTGGTCCGGAGGGCGCGGCCGCGTCGACGGCGAGACACCGGGCGATGACACGCAGTACCGGCTCGGGTCGATCACGAAGACACTCGTCGCGACGGCCGTCATGCGCCTGCGCGACGAAGGCAAGCTCGACCTCAACGACCCGCTCGAAAAGCATCTGCCGGGCACCGCGTTCGGCGCGGCCACCATCGCGCAGCTGCTTTCGCACACCTCGGGCCTGACCGCGGAATCACCCGGTTCCTGGTGGGAGCGCACGGTGGGCGCCGACTGGGCCGCGCTCGTCGAGAGCCTCAAGGACGGCGCGACGCGACTCCGGCCGGGCAGCCGGTTCCACTACAGCAACGTCGGTTACGGCGTACTCGGCGAGCTGGTCGCCCGGCACCGCGGGCAGTCGTGGCTGGACGTCGTCCGCGCCGAGATCCTCGGCCCGCTCGGCATGACCCGGACCTCGCCGCATCCGGAAGGCGCGCACGCGAACGGGTTCGCCGTCCACCCCTTCGCCGACGTCCTCTTGCCGGAGCCGTCGCCGGACGCGGGAGCGATGGCGCCCGCCGGACAGCTGTGGTCGACGGTCAAGGACCTCGGCCGCTGGACGGCGTTCCTCGGCGGCCACACCGGTGGCGTGCTGAGCGAGGGGACCGTCGCGGAGATGCGCGAAATGGTCACCGTGGACGACGGCGACACCTGGACAACCGGGTTCGGCCTCGGCGTCATGCTGGTCCGCACGCAGGGCAGGCGGCTGGCCGGGCACACCGGGTCGATGCCGGGTTTCCTCGCCTGCTCACTGATCGACGCGAACGCCGGCATCGGCGCACTGGTGCTGACGAACTCGACGGCGGGCGTCGGCATCACGCAGCTGTGCCTCGACCTGATGACGCTGACCGAAGAGCACGAGCCACGGCTGCCCGAGGAATGGCAACCGTCCACTGTGGACCCGAAGCTGCTGGAGCTGACCGGGCTGTGGCACTGGGGCCCGACGCCGTACCACCTGCGGCTGCTCCCGGACGGCCTGTTCTCCCTCGCGCCGACCGACGGCCCCGGCCGCGCGTCGCGATTCGCACCGGTCGGCGAAGACACCTGGGTCGGCCTCGACGCCTACTACGCGGGTGAAACGCTGCGGGTCGGGCGGGACTCGGCCGGGAAGCCGAACCACCTCGACCTCGCGACGTTCATCTTCTCGCGCACGCCGTTCGACCCGGCCGCGCCCATCCCGGGCGGCGTCGACCCCGGCGGCTGGCGCTAGCGCGTCCCGGTGGTCAAGCGGCCGGCGTGTGCCCGACGGCCGCGCCGACCGCGGCGATGAACTTGCGGGCGATGCGCTTGCCCTCACCCCAGTCCGCGAAACCGAACTTCAGGCTCGTCTGGATCGCCAGCCCGGAGCCCTCCGAAGTCCGCTCGACCTTCACGGTGACCGTCTGCCCGTAGCTGAACAAGCCGAGCTTGGTCGAGAAGGTGACGTAGCCGGCGGCCGCGTCGTAGTACGGGTTCTGGCCCTTGACCGCGGTGACCCCGTTCGGGAGGGCCTGCCACAACGCATCGGGGGCCAGGGGGAATCGCTCGTGCACTGTCGCCATGAGGCGAGAAGCTACCCGGCGGTCGGCAGTGGCGGGAGGGAGATCGCCGATCTCACATGCCGGACACGCGGCACCAACTGTCAGCAGGCCCATCCCGACCTGAGAGACTGGGCCCATGACCGACGCACCTGAGTTGACCCTCCCCGCGGACCTGAAGCCTGCCGATGGCCGCTTCGGCTGCGGACCGTCCAAGGTCCGTGACGAGCAGCTCGCCAACCTGGCGAAATCCGGTGCCACCTACCTCGGCACCTCGCACCGTCAGAAGCCGGTGAAGTCCCTCGTCGGCCGCGTGCGTGCGGGTCTGTCCGAATTGTTCTCCCTGCCCGAAGGCTACGAAGTGGTCCTCGGCAACGGCGGGACGACCGCATTCTGGGACGCCGCCGCGTTCGGGCTCGTGCGGGAACGTTCGCAGCACTTCACCTACGGCGAGTTCTCCTCGAAGTTCGCCACGGTGACCAAGGGCGCCCCGTTCCTCGCCGACCCGATCGTCGTCAAGTCCGACCCGGGCAGCGCGCCCGAGATCGCCTACGAGGCCGGGGCCGACCTGGTCGGCTGGGCGCACAACGAGACCTCGACGGGTGTCGCGGTGCCGGTCCGCCGCCCCGAAGGCAGTGAAGGCGCGCTCGTCGCCATCGACGCCACCTCCGGCGCGGGCGGCCTGCCGGTCAAGGCCGAGGACTTCGACGTCTACTACTTCGCGCCCCAGAAGTCCTTCGCCTCCGACGGTGGCCTCTGGATCGCGCTGGCCTCGCCCGCCGCGGTCGAGCGCATCGGCGAGATCGGCGCGAGCGACCGCTGGATCCCCGAGTTCCTGTCGCTGACCACCGCGCTCGACAACTCGCGCAAGGACCAGACGTACAACACCCCGGCGGTGTCGACGCTGTTCCTGCTGGCCGACCAGATCGAGTGGATGAACTCGAACGGCGGTCTCGAGTGGACCACCGCGCGCACCCGCGACTCGTCGACGCGGCTGTACGAGTGGGCGGAGAAGACCAGCTACACGACGCCGTTCGTCAGCGACCCGTCGCTGCGCTCGCAGGTCGTCGGCACCATCGACTTCGCCGACGAGGTGGACGCCGCCGCGGTGGCGAAGGTGCTGCGCGCCAACGGGATCGTCGACACCGAGCCGTACCGGAAGCTGGGCCGCAACCAGCTGCGCGTCGGCCTGTTCCCGGCCATCGACCCGGACGACATCACGAAGCTGACGCAGAGCATCGAGTACGTCGTCGAGCGTCTGGGCTAGGGCTCCTTTCGCGCGTGAAGGCCCCCTTCCCTCGGGGCGGGTTCTAGCGATCCCCGCAACACCCTGGATTTCAGGGAGTTGTGGGGATCGTGGTTTCTGAGGGGTTGAAGGCGAGGTTTTTCGATGCTCTGGACCGGGA
>NZ_JADNQM010000019.1:0-174028 GCF_046269425.1 Amycolatopsis sp. cmx-11-12
CGTCACCGCGATCCGCGCCTTCATCGACGGCTGGAACAACCGCTGCCACCCGTTCACCTGGACCAAGACCGCCGACGAAATCCTGCCCCACGCCACCCGTCAACGAACATCAGACGCGCGACACTAGAGGACGAATTGCGGGATCAGGGAAGGGCGTTCAGGAACGGTTCGTGGCTGTTCTGGAATTCCCAGCCGTAGTACCGGTCCCAGTTGATCGACCACGTCATCAGCCCGCGCAACGCCGGCGAAGCACCGCCGCGCAAGGTGTACGACCCGCAACCGGAGTTCTTCACCAGGCAGTTCAACGCCGAATGCACCGCCGCCGGCGCGGTGTGCCCGTTGCCCGCGCTCACCGCGGCTGGCAGGCCGAACGCGATCTGGTCCTCACGCAGCCCCGGGAAGCGGAACCCGGTCGAAGCCACGGTGAACCCGGCCTTCACCATATCCGTCATCGCGATGTGGAAGTCCGCGCCGCCCATGAAGTGGTACTGGTTGTCCAGGCCCATCACCGGCCCGGAGTTGTAGTCCTGGACGTGCAGCACGGTCAGCGCGTCCCGCATCGCGTGGATCACCGGCAGGTACGAACCCGTCCGGTTGTCGGCGCCGCCGAGTCCGCCGTAGTACTGGTATCCGGTCTGCACGAAGAACGTCTCGGGTGCCATCGTGAGGACGAATCCCGCGCCATACTTGGCTTTCAGCGTCTTCAGTGCCGAAATGAGGTTGACGATCACCGGTGTGGTCGGGTTGCGGAAATCGTTGTCACCGGAGTTGAGGTACAGCGAGTGTCCCTCGAAGTCGATGTCGAGCCCGTTCAACCCGTAGCGGTCGATGATCGCGGAGACCGAGCTGACGAAAGCGTCACGCGCCGCGGTCGTGGTCAGCTGGACCTGACCGTTCTGCCCGCCGATGGAGATCAGGACCTTCTTGCCCTGCGCCTGCTTCGCCCGGATCGCGGCGATGAAGTCCGCGTCGCTTTCCACGGTCGGGCATTCCGCCACGGGGCAGCGGGTGAAGCGGATGTCGCCGGAGGTCACCGAAGTCGGTTCACCGAAGGCGAGGTTGACGATGTCCCACGCCGCCGGGACGTCCGCCATCCGCGTGTAGCCAGAGCCGTTGGCGAAACTCGCGTGCAGGTAACCGATCAGCGCGTGCTTCGGCAGCCCGGTGTCGACGCAGCCGCTGGTGGTGGCGCCCGCCTCCGTGGTCTTCGGCGATTCACCCGCGGTGTTGTACGCGGCCACCGAGAAACTGTGCGACGAACAGGCCGTCAGCCCGGACACGGTGGCCGACGTCCCGGTCACCGTCGCGACCACCTTCCCACCTTCGTACACGCGGTACCCGGTCACCGTGCCCGCCGAGGCTCCCCACGAGAGCGCGATCGACGAGTTCGTCACCGTGCCCACAGCCGGATTTCCCGGCGCCGGAGGCGCTCCCGGGGCCCCGCCGCCCGGCCCGTCGAGGGTTATGTCGTCCGCGTAGAAGGTGCCGGACCCGTACCAGCCGTGGACGTACACCTCCGCCGTCGTCTGCGTGGCCGACGTCGTGAACGACAGCGAAAGCTGCGTGTACGAGGTCGCGGCGGTCCAGGTCGACGGCCCGCCCGTGACCCCGAGGTACACCGGGTTCCCGTTCACCCATGCGGAAACCGCGTAGGTCGTGTTCGGCTTGACGGACACCGTCTGTGCGCATTTCCCGGTCGTCGAGCCGGGCGTGACCGAAACGGCGTAACCGCCCGAACGGACCGGCGTGGTCACGGCCGCGCCCGCCGCACAGGACCAGCCGGACGTCGAGCCTGCCTCGAAGCCGGGATTGAGGAGCAGGTTGGCCGCGCTCGCGGTGCCGCCACCGGTGATCAAACCGGCGAAGGTGAGCACCATAACGGCCAGAAGAGCCAGGGATCTGGAACGCCTCATCGCGATTCCTCTCCGATCATGGGCGGCCTGCCGCCGCGCTGGGTTAATTGTCTAGACCAATCTGGCGAAAGTCCATAGCAAGGGCACACCAGGGCCTAAAGACCCGACTACTCCGGGCTGCTGTACCGGTGTGACCCGCGAACGCGCTCCGTAACGTCGGCAGGGCCAAACAGAGCTGGGGGCTTTCGGGAGGTGGGGACGATGGGAACACACAGGTACGCACCGAGAACGGCCCATCCGGCGTGATGACCGTGTCCGAAGCCGTGCGTCCGACGTACGTGCCCCGGCCGGGAGAGCCGGACGGCGAGATGATCCGCGCGGCGATCAGTGGTGACCGGCGGGCCATCGGGAGCCTGCTGACGCTTCTCCGGCCGATCGTGTTCCGGTACTGCCTCGGCAAACTGGGCGGACCGACGCGCGGCATCTCCAACGCCGAGGATTGCGCACAGGAGGTCCTGATGGCCGTCCTTGTCGCGTTGCCGCGCTACAACTACCGGGACAACAGCTTCCTGCCGTACGTCTTCGGGATCGCCTCACACAAGGTCGCCGACGTCCGCCGGAACCTCGCCCGCGATCCCTCCGCACCGGTGTCGGATCCGGAACCTGAGCAGGACGGGGCGTGGAACCCGACGTTCGATGAGGTCGAGAAGGCCGAGCGCGGCCGCGAACTGTCACGGTTGTTCAAGGTGCTTTCGGCGAAGCAGCGGGATGTACTGGTGCTCCGCGTGGTCCTCGGGTTCAGTGCCGAAGAGACCGCCTGCACGCTGGGCATGGCGAGTGCGGGCGCGGTGCGCGTCACTCAGCACCGGGCGCTCAACGAACTTCGCCGGGTGCTGCGTGAGGATCCCGGTTTCGCCGACGGGATCACGCTCTTCTAAGAGGACGGCTTGCGGCGTTGAGAGGCGTAGACGGCAGCGGCGGTGCGGCGTTCGAAGCCGAGCTTGTGCAGCAGGGACGACACGTAGTTCTTGACCGTTTTCTCCGCCAGGAACAGCTTTTCCGCGATCTGGCGGTTGGTCAGCCCGTCGGCGATGTGGTCGAGCACCCGCCGCTCCTGCGGGCTCAGCTGTTCGTATCGCGGGTCCGGGTGATCGTCGTTGTCGCCGCGCAGGCGGTTCATCACCGACGCCGTCAGCGTGCTGTCCAGCAGTGATCCGCCCGCGGCGACCGTGCGGACGGCCTTCACGAGCGCGCCACCGGAGACCTGCTTGAGCATGTATCCGGCCGCACCGGCCATGATCGCGCCGAACAACGCGTCGTCGTCCGAGTACGACGTCAGCATCAGGCAGGCGGGCGGCGGATCGACGGCCGCCCTGATCTCGCGGCAGACACTGATCCCCCCGCCGTCCGGCAGCCGGACGTCGAGCACCGCGACCTGCGGTTTGACGGCGGGGATCCGGACGAGCGCCTCGGCTGCCGTGGACGCCTCGCCGACCACCGTGAGATCGTCCTCGGCCTCGAAGACGGTCTTCAGCCCGGTGCGGACGAGTTCGTGATCGTCCAGCAGGAACACCGAAATCGTCATCCCACACTCCCCTGTCGGGCCGGCAGTTCCACCGACCAGTCGAGCCTCGTCCCGCCGTCCGGCCTCGCCTCGACGCTGAACGACCCGTTCCAGCGGGCCGCGCGTTCGGCGAGGTTCGCCACCCCGCTGCGATGGCCGGGTTCGGCGGGCATGCCGATCCCGTCGTCCACCACCGAAAGCTCCAGCCACCGCCCGTCGCGGTCGACCGAGACGTCGACCGAGACCGACGTCGCCTCGGCATGTCTGACCACATTGGACAGTGCTTCGCGCAGGGTCGCGATGAGGTCCGAACGGACCGTGTCCGGCACCGCTGAATCGAGCGGCCCGTCGAACCCGACCCGGGGTTCGGACGCGCAGCCCGCGTCGAGCGCCACGCGCAGCAACTCCGACCGGAGACTGCCCTGCGCCTCGGCCGGTTCCTGCAACGAAAAGATACTGTTGCGGATCTCGCGGATCGTGCGGTCGATCTCGTGCGCGAAATTGCTCACGCGATCGGCGACGGCGGTTTCGGCCGTGAGCCTGCTGAGTCCCTCCAGGCCGAGCCCGATCGCGAACAGCCGCTGGATCACCAGGTCGTGCAGGTCGCGGGCGATCCGGTCGCGATCCTCGAAGACGGCCAGCCGCTGCCGGTCCTGTTGCGCGCGGGCGAATTCGACCGCGAGCGCGGCGTGCGCGGCGAAGGTCTCGGCGAGCTGGACGTCGTAGGCGGAGAACGGGGTCTTGTCGCGGAACTTCGCCACCAGCAGGACACCGAGTTTCTCCTCGCCGACGATCAGCGGGACGGCGACCGTGGAGTCGAGATCCTTGATCACCGCGGGCATCACTGCGCCGTGTTCACCCTGGAACTCGACCACCTTCTCGCCGTAGTCCCGGACCACGACGGGTTTTCCGGTGGTGAACGCCATCCCGGTCGCGGTGCCCTCGGTCGGCACGGTGATCCCGGCGAGCCGGTCCGCGTCGGGCCCCGGCGGCTCGACGATCTCGAAGACCAGCTGCCCGTCGCCACGCGGACGGGCCACCGCGCCGGCGGTGCCACCGGCGACGACGCGGGCGCGTTCGGCGATCAGGTGCAGGGTCGCTGTCAGGTCCTGGTCGGTCAGAAGCGCGCCGGTGACGTGATAAGACGCCTCGAGCCAGCGTTCGCGCCGCTGTACCTGGTCGAACAGCGTCGCGTTCTCGATCACCACACCGGCCGCCGCGGTGAGCGCGACGAGCAGGTCTTCTTCGGATTCGGTGAACTCCTCGCCGTCCGGCTTGCGGGCGAGGTACAGCATCCCGAAGATGCGGCCGCGCATCCGGATGGGCATCACGCGGGACTCGTCCTCGGACGGCGGGGTCTTCCACGCGTCGCCGAACCGGATGAACTCTTCCGAATCCAGCACGCTCAGCGCGCCGAACGGCGCACCGGTCAGCTCGCAGGCGGATTCGACCATGCGCCGCAGGACGTCGGAGAGGCTGAGATCATGGGCGATCCCCGCCACCGCGTCCAGAATCCTCGGCGCCTTGGCGTCACTCGCCGCACTCACCCGCCGCACTGGCGTCACCGTCCCGGAGTAACTCCCCGGGCAATGGAGTCAGGAGTGACAAACGCGCCCGGATCGCTCATCTGGTGCGTCGATCACGGACAGTGCTTCGTTACCGCACACGCAGAGGATCCTCCGACCGGTGACCGACTCGATCGGGATCCGGAGATAGCGGGCGTCCGTTTGCCCAGTCCAGCAGCCGAGCGGGTAGGTCGCGAGCTCGGCGATCACGATCGGGTCACGCACCTCGGAGACGCGGCCGAGGACGGTGACGAACCAGCCGGTCCCCAGGTCCGCGGCGAACTCGTCGACGGCGAACGCCACCACACTGTCGAGTATCCCGGCGAACAACGCGCTCTGTGACGGGGTCCGGACCACGATCGCACCGTGGTGGAGCGCGAACCGGGCGGGCTGGATCGCCGGCAGGGCGCGGGAGGTGAACACCACCCGGCCGAGCCCGGCACCCGCGAGCAGTGACAGGCACTGCTCGCGGTCGAGCGTCTCGAGACCCAAGGTGTCGGACATCGGCATCCCCGCGTTCTCTTCGTGTACTTCGTCGAGAACAACGGTCCCTGGCTTACCGACTCGCCGGTAGGGCCGATGGACCCGGCCCGTGCGGGGGATGCCGGGGCGTCACGCGGAGGCTGAAGCCCTACCCGTACTTACGCCTTGGGCGACAGCAGCACCACGGGGATCTCCCGCTCGGTCTTGGTCTGGTACTGCGCGTAGTTCTTGAAGTCCGCCGTGATCTTGGGCCACAGCCGGGCGCGCTGCTCGGCGTCGGCGACGCTCGCGACCATCGGCCGGGCAGCCTCACCCTTCAGCGTGACCTGGACGTCGGGGTTGTCGCGCAGGTTGAGGAACCACGCCGGGTGCTGGTCGTCGCCACCGCGGGAGGCCACGATGACGTACGCGTCGCCCTCGCGCAGCGGCGAGGTCAGCAGCACGGTGCGCGGCTGGCCGGATTTGCGGCCGATGGTGGTCAGCTCCAGGACGGTCATCCCGGCGACCTGCCAGCCGGCACGGCCGCCGCTGACCTTCTGGATGACGCGGTGGACGGCGTTCATGGTCTTCAAGGCGAAATCACTGGGCATGCGGAGAAGGCTACTCCGCTTTCATCGTGACTTCGATCCCGTCCAGGAGTACGGACAGCGAGAGCTCGAAGGCCTCCCTCGCCTCCTGCTCCAGATAGGACACCGTCTCGTCCTCCATCCGGAACGCGTGCTCGCCCTCCATCCAGGTCAGCGTCGGGAACCGCTCGGCGAAATCCGGCGACACCTCCCGCAGATAGGCGGAGCGCTCGTACCACCACTCGTCGTCGGACTGCCCTGTCACCTTCTCCGCCTGCCTCGACTCCGAGGCCGTCCTGGCGGGCTCGCGCACGCACGAGTACAGCGCGCTGACCAGCCGTCGCAGCACCGCCGGCCGCAATCCGGTCCGGCGCAGGATCTTCACCAGCGCCTCGAGGACGACGTACTCGTTCGGCCCCAGCACCGGCCGCGCCTGCGAGACCTGCAACACCCAGGGATGCCGCAGGTAGAAGGCCCAGAGATCCTCGGCCCACCGCGCGGCGTCGGCCCGCCAGTCGTCCCCGTCGTAGGAGGCCGACAGTTCGGCGAGGGCCTTGTCGTACATGAGGTCGAGCAATTCACTCTTGCTCGGGACATAGGTGTAGAGCGCCATGGCGGTGCGGCCGAGCCGGTCGCCGACGGCCCGCATCGAGAGACCCGCCATGCCGTCGGCGTCCGCGATCTCGACGGCGGTTTCGACGATCAGCTCCACCGAAAGGCCCGGCTTGGGGCCGGGGCGCTCGACGTCCGGCGACTCCGTGCGCCAGAGCAGGGCCATCGATCGACGAGGGTCTCCCTGAGCCGCGTAGACGACCACTTGCCAACTCCTTACAGCATAAACTAACCTCTGCTACCCTCACTTTACAGGCTAAAGAGTTCCAACCAGGGGAGAGCCATGCCTTCGGCCGCCGACAGCCACGACATGATCCAGGTGCGCGGAGCAAGAGAGAACAACCTCGCCGACGTCTCGGTCGACATCCCCAAGCGCCGTCTCACCGTCTTCACCGGTGTCTCGGGTTCAGGGAAGTCGTCCTTGGTGTTCGGCACCATCGCCGCCGAATCGCAGCGGCTGATCAACGAGACCTACACCGCGTTCATCCAGTCGTTCATGGCCCCGGTCGGGCGGCCGGACGTGGACGCGCTGCGGAACCTGAGCGCCGCGATCGTCGTCGACCAGGAGCGGATGGGGGCCAACTCCCGCTCCACGGTCGGCACCGCGACCGACGCGCACACGATGCTGCGGATCGTCTTCAGCAGGCTGGGACAGCCGCACGTCGGGACGTCGGGCGCGTTCAGCTTCAACCTTCCCGAGGGGATGTGCCCCGATTGCGAGGGGCTCGGGTGGATGTCCACGATCGACGTCGACCAGCTTGTCGACAAGGAGCTTTCACTCAACGAAGGGGCGATCACCGTCCCGAACTTCGCACCGGAGACCTGGTACTGGAAAGGGCTGGCGGAGGCCGGATTCGTCGATCCCGCGGTGAAGCTGAAGGACTACACCCCGCAGCAGTGGGAAGACTTCATGCACAAGCCCGCCACCAAGATGAAGATCGGCGGGATGAACACCACGTACGAGGGTCTGCTGGTGAAGGTGCAGCGCCTGTTCATGTCGAAGGACAAGGAGGCGATGCAGGCGCACATCCGGACGTTCGTGGACCGGGCCGTCACCTTCAAGCAGTGCCCGGCGTGCGAAGGCGCCCGGCTCAACCAGGCGGCGCTGTCCTCGAAGATCGACGGGGTGAACATCGCGGACTGTTCGGCGATGCAGATCAGCGATCTGGCCGACTTCGTCCGCAAACTCGACGACCCGTCGGTCGGCCCGCTGATGGAGACCCTGCGCGGCACCCTCGACTCGCTGGTCGAGATCGGCCTGGGTTACCTGAGCCTCGACCGCGAATCCGGGACGCTGTCGGGCGGTGAGGCGCAGCGCGTGAAAATGGTGCGGCACCTGGGTTCCAGCCTCACCGACGTCACCTACGTCTTCGACGAACCGACCGTCGGCCTGCACCCGCACGACATCCAGCGCATGAACGGCCTGCTGCTCCTGTTGAAGGACAAGGGGAACACGGTGCTCGTGGTCGAGCACAAACCGGAGACGATCGAGATCGCCGACCACGTCGTCGACCTCGGCCCCGGCGCCGGGCCGAACGGCGGGCAGATCTGCTTCACCGGCGACGTCGCCGGACTGCGCGCGTCCGGCACGTTGACCGGGCGGCACCTCGACCACCGCGCGCGGCTGCGGTCCGACGTCCGCACGCCCGCCGGGCAGATCCAGATCCGGAACGCGACGCGGCACAACCTGAAGGACGTCAGCGTCGACATCCCGCTCGGCGTGCTGACCGTGGTCACCGGCGTCGCCGGTTCGGGCAAGAGTTCGCTCATCCACGGCTCACTGTCCACAAGGGACGACGTGGTGGTGCTCGACCAGTCGGCCATCCGCGGCTCGCGGCGGAGCAACCCGGCGACCTACACCGGCCTGCTCGACCCGATCCGCGCCGCGTTCGCCAAGGCCAACGGCGTCAAGGCCGCCCTGTTCAGCGCGAACTCCGAGGGCGCGTGCCCGAAGTGCAAGGGCATCGGGCTGATCTACACCGACCTGGCGATGATGGCCGGGGTGGCGACGGTCTGCGAGGAATGCGAGGGCAAACGCTTCACCGCCGAAGTCCTGACCTACCAGCTGCGGGGCAAGAACATCAGCGAAGTCCTCGCGATGCCGGTCGCCGAAGCGCGCGAGTTCTTCACCTCGGGGCAGGCGCGGACGATCCTGGACCGGCTTTCCGACGTCGGCCTCGGCTACCTCGGGCTCGGGCAGCCGCTCACGACACTGTCCGGCGGGGAACGGCAGCGGATCAAACTGGCCATCCGGATGGCGGAGAAGTCGGCGACCTACGTCCTCGACGAACCGACCACCGGACTGCACCTCGCCGACGTCGACCAGTTGCTGGGCCTGCTCGACCGGCTCGTCGACGACGGGAACACGGTGGTGGTCATCGAGCATCACCAGGCCGTGATGGCGCACGCCGACTGGATCGTCGACCTCGGGCCGGGCGCGGGAGTGGACGGCGGCGAGGTGGTGTTCACCGGGACGCCTTCGGATCTGGTCGCCTCCGGTGACACCCTGACGGCACAGCACCTGCGCGCTTACGTGGGCCAGTAGGACGTGTTATGAACGGACCGTTTATAACAAATTCTGTTATGAACGGTCCGTTCATAACGTCCGGGACCGGGCACGAACCGCTTCACGGAAGGCCGCCGCACCGCTTAGGCCCAGCACGACCAAAGCGACCCCCGCGGTCACCATCTCGATCGGCGAGGCCGCCAGCGGCGAAACCCCGGTCACCGACTCGACCCCCACCACCGCGGTCAGCACGGCGTACGCGCCGATCGCCACCCACACCAGCCGCACGCGCCGCCGCTCGGTCCAGTCCGCGAACCGCAGCAGCCAGGCGAGCCCCGGCACGATGAGGATCGCGTGCATCGCCACCGCGTGCAGCGGCTTCAGCGCGCCGGCGGTGGTGTACGCGGCCTGCGGGTTCCCGCTCCGCGCCTCGACGACGCCGCTCGCGATCATCGCCGCGCCCGCGCCGAGCGCCACCAGCAGCGCGATCAGCCCGAACCGCACCGCGAGCCGCATGCTCGGCGTGGTCTCCCCGTCGCCGCGCATCGCCGCGGCCGTGAACGAGACCGCCGTCAGGATGATGAAGCCGCCGCCCGCCGCGAGCGTCGTCGACACCGCGTTGTCGAAACCGGTCTCGAAGTTGAAATGCGACGGCACCCCGCGCCAGGCCTGCATGCTCACCAGCGCCGTCTCGACGACGCTCGCCCCGGTGAAGACGCCGAGCAGCACGTTCCGCACACGCGGCCGCACCGTGACGTACGACGTCGCCCAGGCGACGGTGATCAGCGTCAGCCCGAACGACAGGCCGAACGTCACCGCCTTGCGCATCGACAGCGGCCCGGTCCACGAATCGCCGGACGCGATCAGCACGATCGTGTGCACCACACCGCTGAGGAACAGGAGCGCACCGGTCACGTAGGCGACGCGCTCGATCCTCCGTATCTCGTTCATACCGAAGAGTGTCTTGCGGCGGCGCCCCCAAAGCATCGCCCGTGAAGCGGCACCTCGCGTACGTCCGGTGACGTAGCTGAGACGCCCTCAGCGAAGACCGCGGTAGAGACCAATGGTCTGTTAGCCTGGGCGGCATCATGTCTCGCATCCTTGTCCGCGTCGCCGCCCTGATCGCCGTTCTCGCCCTCCTGTTCGGCGTGCCGTGGTGGACGATCGTCGGCTCCCCCGAACTCCCGGCCGCGCTCGAAGTCCTCGGCACGATCGTGTTCGCCGCCGCGGCGCTCGCCGTGCCCGCGTGCATGGTCCTCGGCCACGGGCCGTGGCAGCGCGACCTCGCGGCGAAGATCGGCGACCTCTCCCTCGGGCTGATCTGGCTGCTGTTCTCCTTGTCGGTACTCGGAAACGTGCTGCGACTCGTCCTCTCAGTGTCCAGAGTGGACAGTGCGGCGAGGATCGTGTCCGGCGTCGTCGTGGCGGCCTTCGCGGCGCTGGCGGCGTACGGGATGGTCGAAGCCCGGCGCGTCCCGCGGCTCAAGGAGCTCGACGTCGTCCTCCCCCGGCTCGGCGCCGGACTCGACGGGCTCCGCTTCGCGATCATCACCGACACGCACTTCGGCCCGCTGGACCGGACGAAGTGGTCGGAGAAGGTCGTCGAGGTGGTGAACGAACTCAACGCCGACGTCGTGGCCCACGCGGGCGACCTCGCCGACGGTTCGGTCGCCAAACGCGAGGGTCAGGTCGCGCCGCTCGGGAAGGTGCGCGCGAAGCTCGGCAAGTTCTACATCACCGGCAACCACGAGTACTTCGGCGAGGCGCAGGCCTGGCTCGACCATATGCGCGACCTCGGCTGGGAACCGCTGCACAACCGGCACGCACCGGTACGGCAGAACGGGGACACGCTCGTCTTCGCCGGGATCGACGACCCGACAGGCGCCGCGTCGGGACTCCCGGGTCACGGCCCCGACCTCCCGGCCGCACTCGAAGGCGTCGCCGCGAGCACCCCGGTCGTCCTGCTCGCCCACCAGCCGAAGCAGGTCAAGCAGGCCGCCGAGGCGGGCATCGACCTCCAGATCTCAGGGCACACCCACGGCGGCCAGATCTGGCCGTTCCACTTCCTGGTGCGGCTCGATCAGCCCGTACTGGCCGGACTTTCACGCCACGGCGAGCGCACGCAGCTGTACACGAGCCGCGGCACCGGCTTCTGGGGACCGCCGCTGCGCGTCTTCGCGCCGAGCGAAATCACCCTCCTGACCTTGCGAAACAGCAAGTAGTCCCCTAGTTGCGACGCCTCCGGGCGCCGCGACGTCCATCACCGACAACTTTTTTTGTCTTGACAACTTGAGAGTTCGGAGCGAGAGTTGTGCCCAACGCACCCCGCTCCGAAAGGCCGAGACGATGACCATCGCCGCCACCCGAACCCCCGTCGCGATCCCGACCCGCGCCCTGCTCGCCTGCGGCGCCGCCTCGGGCCCGCTGTACTTCCTGACTTCGTTCACCCAGGCCGCCCTCCGCGACGGCTTCGACATGACGAAGCACCCCGCGAGCATGCTGAGCAACGGCGACGCCGGCTGGATCCAGGTCACGAACTTCCTGGTGTCCGGCCTCCTGCTGATCGCGGGAGCGATCGGGCTGAGCCGGACGCTGGAGCCCGGCAGAGGCAGCGTCTGGGGTCCACGACTGCTGGGCGTCTTCGGCGTCAGCCTGCTGTTCGCGGCGGTCTTCAAGGCCGACCCCGGCAACGGCTTCCCGGCGGGCACCGGCCCGGCCACCATCAGCACCGCGGGCGTCCTGCACATGGCCGCCGGTTCGGTCGGTTTCCTCTCGCTGATCGTCGCGACGTTCGTGTTCGCGAGCCGGTTCTCCCGCGAGGGGCACCGCGGCTGGGCCGTCTACTCCCGCGCCACCGGCATCGCGTTCTTCGCCTCGTTCGCCGGGATCAGTTCCGGCAACGCGAACGCCGTCGTGATGCTCGCCTTCTGGGCCGCCGTGCTGCTGGCCTGGGGCTGGGTCACCGCCGTCGTCATCCGTTTCACTCGCTGAAGCCATCAAGGAGAATCCCCGCCATGAGCACCGTGACCTCGCAAGACGGCACCACCATCGCCTACACCCGCACCGGCTCCGGCCCCGCCGTCATCCTCGTCGACGGCGCCCTGTGCCACCGCGAATTCGGCCCGGCCAAGGCGCTGGCCGCCGAACTCGCCCCGCATTTCACCGTCTACACCTACGACCGCCGCGGCCGCGGCGAGAGCGGCGACACCGAGCCGTTCTCCATCGCCCGTGAAGTCGAGGACATCGCGGCGCTGATCAAGGAAGCGGGCGGGACCGCCCACGTGTATGGGATCTCGTCCGGCGCCGCGCTCGCCCTCGAAGCCGCGAAGGCCGGGCTGCCGATCACGAAACTGGCGGTCTACGAATTCCCGCTGGTCGTCGACGCGACCCGCCCGCCGGTCCCGGCCGATTACGCCGAACGGCTGGAGAAGGCCATCGCCACCGGTCGGCCCGGCACCGCGATCAAGACCTTCATGCGCGAAGGCGTCCGTGTCCCGGCTCCGGTCGTGTTCATGATGCGGCTCATGCCCACCTGGCCGAAAATGAAGACGGTCGCGCCGACACTGCGTTACGACGCCGCGTTGTTCGACGGCCTGCACGACGGCACCCCGTTGCCCGAGGGCCGCTGGGCGAGTGTTTCCGTGCCGACGCTGGTCATGGACGGCGGCAAGAGTCCCGCGTGGATCCGCAACGGTGTCGCCGCGCTGGCGAAGGCGGTCCCCGGCGCCGAGCACCGCACGATCGAGGGCCAGACGCATATGCTCAAGCCGAAAGCAGTGGCCCCGGTACTGATCGAGTACTTCAACGGCTGACGGAGCGATCATGAGGATCGAACTGGTCGAAGGCGACATCACCGAACAGCAGGTCGACGTCGTGGTCAACGCCGCGAACTCGTCCCTGCTCGGCGGCGGCGGGGTGGACGGCGCGATCCACCGCCGCGGCGGACCGGAGATCCTCACCGAATGCCGGGCGCTGCGCGCGGGGCATTACGGCAAGGGACTGAAGACCGGAGAGGCGGTCGCCACCACGGCGGGCCGCCTTCCGGCGCGCTGGGTGGTGCACACCGTCGGGCCGGTGTGGTCCGGCTCCGAAGATCGCTCCCCGCTTCTGGCGGCCTGCCACCGGAACTCGCTGCACGTGGCGGCCGATCTCGGCGCGCACACCGTGGCGTTCCCCGCTATCTCGACCGGGATCTACCGGTGGCCGATCGAGTCGGCCGCGGAGATCGCCCTCGAAACGGTGGTGAACACGCTGTCGGCCGGGGCCAGTTCGGTCGAGCTGGTGCGGTTCGTGCTGTTCGGGACGGCGGCGTACGACGTGTTCCGGGAGCAGGCGGACGCGCTGGGCCTTTGAACGCGACTCACGTACTGCCGTCCCGGGTGTCGCGAAAGCCACTTTCGCGACGTCTGATGTCCCGAAAGTGGCTTTCGCGACACCGCCACTGGACGTCACAAGCCCCCTACACTCCCGCCGGCGAAGCACCCCGCGCGACCAACTCCCGTGCCACCCCGCTCCCGTCCGCCGGAACCGCCCAGATCCCCGACTCCAGCCCGTAAGCCACGGTCCGGTCATCGAGCCAGGCGGCCTGGTCGTCCACGCTGCGCGTCTCGGCCAGCAAGGTCTCCTTGCCGGACGCCAGATCGAGCACGGCCAGCCGCCACGGCGCCGCGAGGTCGGCGGAAACCCGCTTCTTGAAAGCGATCCGCTTCCCGTCCGGCGAGAGTGACGGGCACTCGACGTTCTCCCGGATCATGTTCGCGCTGTACTTCTCGTAGTCCGCCTCGACGAGGTAGGTCTTCCCCTTGGTCCCCACGGTCGCGTAGAACCGCTTGCCGTCGGGGGCGAAGGTGATGCCCCAGTAGTTCACATCGGACGAGTAGTACTGCTTGCCGTCGAGGAACAGCGCCATCTCCTCGATACTCTTCAGCAGCTGCCCGCTTGACAGGTCGAGGATCCCGGCCCTGGTCGAAAACCCTGTCTCCGCATAGGAATCACCGTTGACGAACAGCGTCCAGTAGACGAGCTTGCCATCGGGCGAGACCCGGCCCCGGCTGGGCGTGCCCGGCAGTTCGACGCGGCGGATCTCGTGCAGGTCCTTGTCCAGCACGATGACGTCGGTCATCGGCGGCAGCACGCCAGGCTGCGCGGCCAGGCACAGCGCCGTCCCCGCCGAGGCGGCGAACCGGTCGCAGCTGAGTCCGGCCACCTTCCGGACCTCTCCGGGCCGGTCCGCGGGCACTGTGGCCAGGTGACCGAAGTCGGGGCCTTCAGCGGTGTTGCGGAACAACAACTGCCCCGGAGACTCCACGGTGACCGGTTGCCCGGACACCACGGCCACGGCGTTGACACTCGGCCCGCGCTCCCGCGAAAGGATCCCGTACCCGACGGCCGCCGCGATCAGGACGACGACCGCCGCCACCACACCCAGGATCCGTGTCTTCATGCGTATGTCCTCAGTGGACGGACGACGGCCGCCGCGACGACCACGACCGCCAGTGTTCCGGCGGCGACCAAGACCGCCGCGTGCAGATCCCATGCCGTCCACGCGAGTCCGAAAAGGACGGACGCGAACATCCGTGTCGTGGCTTGCCCGGTCTGCACCAGCGCCAGCCCGCCCGCCCGCTGGTGTTCGGGCAGCAGCGGCCCGGCGGCGGCCATCAGGACACCGTCGGTCGCGGCGTAGAAGACACCGTGCAGTACCAGCGCCAGTACCGCGAGCACGCCGCCGTCCACCGGTCCGAGCAACGCCAGCAGGGCGGCGACCAGCGCGATATGCCCGCCGAGGAAGACCTTCCAGCGGCCGACGCGATCCGAGAGCCTGCCCAGCGGAACGGCGAGCAGCAGGTACACACCGGCGGTTCCCAAGGGCAGCAAGGGGAAGAAGACGGCGCCGAGTTCCCATCGGCGTTGCAGGACGAGGTACAGGAACGAGTCACTGAGGGTGACCAGGCCCAGCAACGCGGCCCAGACACAGATACGGCGGAACGGCGCCTGCCGGATCAACCCCGCGGTCTCCCGCAAGGAGACCTTCCGCCGCTCGACTCTCGGTGTCGGCTGATGGTCCTTGACCAATACCACCAGGATGATCACGCCGATCGCGGCGATGCAGAAGCTGGTGAAGAACACCGAGTCGTAGCTGCCGAGGCTGAGCCACAGCACGGCCATCGCGACCAGCGGGCCGAGAAACGCGCCGAAGGTGTCCATCGCCCGGTGCACACCGAACGCGCGCCCGAGGTGCTCGGGATCGCTGCTCAAGGTGATCAGCGCGTCCCGGGGCGCGGTCCGGACGCCCTTGCCGGTGCGGTCGGCCGCGAGTACCGCCCCGATCGCGACGGTGGACGAACCGGCCAGCATCAGGCCGATCTTGCCCAGCGCGGAAAGCCCGTACCCGAAACAGGCGACCGCCTTC
The DNA here is from genome assembly GCF_046269425.1 of Amycolatopsis sp. cmx-11-12. NCBI lineage: Bacteria > Bacillati > Actinomycetota > Actinomycetes > Pseudonocardiales > Pseudonocardiaceae > Amycolatopsis > Amycolatopsis sp. cmx-11-12. Next base: position 15,559 of record NZ_JADNQM010000019.1, read on the forward strand.
AGCCGCTGCCATCGGTCGGCGAGGTGCCCGCCGAGGAGGCGGACGACGGCGGTGACGCCGGAATAGAGGCCGTCGAGCACGCCGAACTGCAACGGGCTCAGGCCGAGGCCGAGGACGAGATAGAGCGGGAGTACCGCGGTCACCATCTCCGACGAGATGTCGGTGACCAGGCTGACCAGGCCCAGCGCGACGACGTTCCCGGTGACGGCCCGTTTGATGCCGCTCTTCGGGACCTCCGCCGCGGTGTCCGCTCCTCTGGCGGTGGCGATGTACATCCGAAACCTCCTTCACGCGCGCCGGATGCCGCAAGTAGGTGCCTGGTCGCGGTGGTTCGCGTTACGAACCACCGCAACCAGGTGCCGAATCGCGTGGATCAGTGGCAGGTGTAGGTGGGCGAGGAGTCGATGGTCTTGCCGTCGAGGCCGATCAACTGCGTCGAGAACGCGTTGTCCGACATGTTCAGCTTGAGCACGCCGTAGGTCGAGATCGCCTTCGCCGTCGCCGGGTGCTCCGTCTTGACGGGGTACAGGGACGCCCCGCCGCCACCGCCGATGATCTGCACCGGCCCGTTCGGATCCTTGGCCCCGCTGGCGTTCTGCGGGAAGAACCGCTCGTAGTGGTGGTCGTGCCCGTTGAGCACCAGGTCGACCTTGTTCTGGACCAGGGTCTGCCAGAGCGTGGCCATCTTCGGGTTGTCGCCGTGGTCACCCGAGGTGTAGCGCGGGTGGTGGTAGTACGTGGCGACGCAGGGCTTGGTGTTCTTCGCCAGGTCCTGCTTGATCCAGTTCAGCTGCTCGTCGCTGACGGCGTTCGCGGCCAGCCCGGGAGAGAACTCCGTGCTGTCGATGGCCACGAAATGCCAGTTGCCCATTTCCCAGCTGTAGTAGGTCTTCCCGTTCGGCGTCGCGATCTTGCCGAAGTACTTCTTGTAAGCGCCCAGCGGGGTGTGGTCGTAGGTCTCGTGGTTGCCGGGGACCGGGTGCATGATGTTCTTGTACTTGCCCCAGGTCTTGTCGAAGTAGTTCGTGAAGTCCTCGATGTGGGCGTCGTCGTACTGGTTGTCGCCCATGGTGATCACCGCGGCCGGGTTCATCTGCCCGACCAGGTTGGCGGTCTTCGGGTGGATGCACGACGACGAGGACGCGGTGCACTGTTCGGCGATGTCGCCCGACGCGGCCAGCACGAACGACGAGCCGCCGCCCGCTTGCGTGGTCGCCTGGATCTGGTTGCTGGCACCCGAAGTGTTGCCCGCGGCGTCCTTGGCCCGGACGGTGTAGGTGTACGCGGTCGCCGCGCTCAGCCCGGAGTCGGTGTAGGAAGCGCTTTCCGAAGTGCCGACGACCTGACCGTTCCGGAGGATTTCGTACGCGCTGACACCGACGTTGTCCGTCGACGCCGTCCACGTCAGGTCCACAGTGGACGCGGTGACAGAACCGGCCTTCAGGTTCGTGGGCGCGGTAGGCGCCTGCGTGTCGCCGGACGAGTCCGACGTCCCGTAAACCTGCATCTCCCAAAGGGAGTAGCCGTAACTGGTGGCGCGCTTCGTCGCGACGAGGCGCAGGTAACGGCCGCGGGCGGACAGACCGGTGAGGTCGTCGGTGCCGCCGTTGCCGTTGGTGACGGACTTGACCGGAGTCCACGCCGAGCCGTCGTTGGAGACCTCCAGCTTGTACGCGGTGGCGTACGCCGCTTCCCAGTTCAGCTTGACCCGGTTGACGGCCGAGGGGCCGCCGAGGTCGACGCGGATGAACTGCGGGTCCGCGCCTTCAGCACTCGCCCAGCGGGTGCTGGTCTTCCCGTCGACGGCCAGCGGGCCACCGTATTCGGCGGACTCGATCGACGAGACGAGGACGGGTTTACCTTGGGACAAAAGGACGTCGGCGGCTTGCGCGTTACCGCTGAGCAGCGTCGGCAACAGGATGATCGCCGCGCCGAGTGGTAGTAGTCGGGTTCGAGCCTTCACATCGATCTCCCCGGGAATCCGTGGCGGCGGGTTGAGAGGGACGGGTGCGCGGCGTTGTTCGTTTGGTAAGTTTCCTAACGAATGCGTACGGTAATCCGTGCCACTCAGCGAGTCAAGACATAGACTCGTCCCATGACCGGCGCCTTGATCTTCGACTTCGACGGAACGCTGGTCGACACGGAAGCCGCCGTCCTCGTGGCCTGGCAAGAGACCTTCCGGCAGCGCGGCGGCGAACTCCCGCTGGACGTCTGGCACACCGTGATCGGCACGCAGAACACCGCCACCGCGATGTTCGAGCTGCTCGCGAAGGACGGCGAGGAACTCGACACGCTCGCGATCCGCACCGGCGTCCGCGCCAGGGTCACCGAACTGCTGGAATCCGAGGGACCGCGTCCCGGCGTCCAGGACTACCTCGACGACGCGAAGGAACGGGGCCTCCGGCTGGCCATCGCGTCGAGTTCGACCGGCGAGTGGGTCACCACGCATCTGAACCGGCTCGGCCTTGCCGATTCGTTCGAGGCCGTCCTCACCGGCGACCTCCACGAGGCGAAGCCGAGCCCGGACCTCTACCTGGCCGCACTTGCGGCGCTGGACCTGCCGGCGTCCGAGGCGATCGCGTTCGAGGACTCACCGCACGGCGTCACCGCGGCGAAGGCCGCGGGACTCACGTGCGTCGCGGTGCCGAACCCGATCACCGCGGTGCTGAACTTCGACCACGCCGATCTCGTACTGGGATCGCTGGCCGACAAGCCGCTGAGCGAGTTACTTAGCCGTTGAGCAGCTCACCCAGCCGGGCGAGGAATGGGCGCTGACCCTTGAGTAGCTTCTCCTCCGCTTCGGCGAGCCCGAACCAGGCGACCCTGTCGACCTCCGGGAATTCCTGCGTGCGGCCCGAGCGCGGCGGCCACTCCATCTCGAAGGTGCCCGGCACGACCTGAGCCGGGTCGAGGTCGCCTTCCACCGCCCAGACGGTGACGACCTTTCCGCCGGACTGCTTGACCTCGCCCAGCGGGAGGTACTCCCCCTCCGGCGCCGGCAGCCCCAGTTCCTCGGTGAACTCGCGCCGCGCGGCCGCCTCCGGCGTCTCGTCCGGCTCGTACTCGCCCTTGGGCACCGACCAGCCGCCCGCGTCCTTCTTCGCCCAGAACGGCCCGCCCATATGCCCGAGCAGCACCTCGGTCACCTCGCCCGACCTGCGGAAGAGCAGGATCCCGGCACTCGTCTTACCCGCCATGGCGTCCAGTCTGACGCTGCTCCGATCGGGTGATGTGACCGGCCCGCGAAAAAACTTTCCGGCGGGTTGTCGATTCGCGTCGAACCCGTCCGACGCGTTGTCAGAAGCCGCTCCACAGACCCTCCCGGAAGGACCGGAACCATGACGCAGACCATCACCCCCGCCACCACGACCGCCGCCACCCCGCGTACCGCGAAGCTCCAGGGCGCGATCCAGTCGGCCGTCCGGATCGTCGTCTCGTTCCTCTTCCTCTGCCACGGTTTGCAGGGATTCGGATTCTTCGGCGGTGTCGACGGTGCCGGTGGCGCTGTCGAACTCGGCTCCTGGCCCGGCTGGTATGGCAGCGTCATCGAGGTGGTCGGCGCCGCGTTGGTGCTGGTGGGCCTGTTCACTCGGCCGGTCGCGGTGATCCTCTCCGGCGTCATGGCCTTCGCCTACTTCACCGTCCACGCGCCGGAAGGCCTGCTGCCGCTGCTGAACATGGGTGAGCTGTCCACCCTCTACTGCTGGATCTTCCTGCTGATCGCCGCGATCGGGCCCGGCACCTTCGCCCTCGACACCCTGCGCCGCCGTCGCTGATCAAGAATCGTCAAGGCCTCTTTCCTGGAATGATTCCAGGAAAGAGGCCTCTATCGCGTTCTCACTCATTGCGGCGTTGTTAAATCAGGGCATACCACGGAATTACCCCCCGAAAGAAAGTTCCCTACCGATGGGGGTATCCGGCATCCTCATTCACATCAATGGTTTAGACCACCTTGAGCCGGAAGGATGCGTCATGACCCAGACAGCCGCCGCCACGAGTGCGGAGCTCGGCCAGACCCCCGCCAAGTGGCAAGGCCTGGCCCTCTCCGTCGTCCGTGTAGTGGTCTCGTTCCTGTTCCTCTGCCACGGCCTGCAGAAGATGGGCCTCTTCGACAAGCCGGCCGTCCCCGTCGGCACCTGGCCGAGCTGGTACGCCGGAGTGATCGAGGTGGTCGGTTCGCTGCTGGTCCTGGTGGGCCTGTTCACCCGCCCGGTCGCGGTCCTGCTTTCGGGCACGATGGCCTACGCGTACTTCGTCGTCCATCAACCGGACGCGCTGCTGCCACTACAGAACAAGGGCGAGATGGCCGCTCTGTACTCGTGGATCTTCCTGCTGTTCGCGGTGGTGGGTCCGGGCACCTACGCGCTCGACACCCTGCGGCGGCGGCGCAAGTCCTGAGCCTCTCCCGATGCTATGAAGGACGCTTTCATTGCAAATTTTGCAATGAAAGCGTCCTTCATAGCGCTTGGGAGGCGAGGCGTCAGCGGCCCTGCGGCAGCCCTGCCGCCAGGTCGGACAGCGCGAGCACGTGCTCCATCAGCACGGTCAGCACCTGCTTCGTCGAATCGCGTTCCCGCGCGTCGCACAGCAGCAGCGGGACGTCCATGCTGACGTCGAGCGCCTGCCGGACCTCCTCGGTGCCATAGCGGTACGCGTTGTCGAAGCAGTTCACGGCGACGACGAACGGCAGTCCGCGGCGCTCGAAGAAGTCGACGGCCGCGAAACAGCTGTCGAGCCGTCGGGTGTCGGCCAGCACGACGGCGCCGAGCGCGCCTTCGGCCAGTTCGTCCCACATGAACCAGAACCGGTCCTGTCCCGGTGTACCGAACAGGTACAGGATCAGCTCGGGGTTGATGGTGATCCGGCCGAAGTCGAGGGCGACCGTGGTGGTCGTCTTCTTCTCGACACCGGTGAGGTCGTCGACGCCCTCGGACGCCGCGGTGATGACCTCCTCGGTGCGCAGCGGGGGAACCTCGCTGACCGAACCGACCATCGTGGTCTTACCGACCCCGAACCCGCCGGCGATGAGGACCTTGACCGCGTTCGCGGTCAAGGATCGCCGGGGCTCAGAGTTTCCGGATGCCATCAAGAACCGCCTGGAGTACGTGTTTGTTGGGGGTGTCGGTGACCGGTGTCGCGGTGCGGAACAGCACGAGGTTCTGTTCGATGAGGTCGCTCAACAGCACCTTCACCACCGGCAGCGGCAGATCGATACGCGCGGCGACCTCCGCGACGGAGGTCGGTCTCTGGCACAGGTTGAGGATCCGCCCGTACTCCGGCTCGAAGCCGGCGACCTCGTGCGCGGTGCGCATGGCGACCACCAGGGTGATCAGGTCAAGGCCGATCGTGTCCGAGCGGGTGCGCCCGCCCGTGACCGCGTACGACCGGACCAGCGGACCGGCCTCGTCCTCGAACCACGACTCGTGCCGCCCGCTCATGGCGACAGGGGAGTCGCGGCGCGGGGCGCCGAAGTGAGCACCGCGCCGACCCGCTTGACCATCAGGTTCATCTCGTAGGCCACGAGACCCATGTCCGCGTCTTCCTTGGCCAGCAGCGCGAGGCACGCGCCGCGGCCCGCCGCGGTGACGAACAGGAAGGCGTGGTCCATCTCCACCATGGTCTGGCGGACGTTGCCGCCGCCGAAGTGCCGTCCCGTGCCCCGCGCGAGGCTCTGGAACGCCGACGCCACCGCGGACAGGTGTTCGCCGTCCTGCTCGGACAGGTTGCCGGACTTTCCGATGAGCAGACCGTCGGCCGACAGGACTACCGCCCGGTCGGCACCGCTGACCCGCTTGACCAGGTCGTCCAGCAACCAGTCGAGTTCACTGACTCCCGCGTTGGCCATCTAGTCACGATCTCCGTACATGTCGAGGTCGGTGTAGTCGTCGGTGGGTTCGGTGTCCCGGCCGCGACGCGTGCCCTGCTGGAACGCCGCGAGGCGGTTCCTTGCCAGCTCGGGGGTGTCCTCGCGGACCTCCTCGCGCTGGGCGGCGGGCTTGTCCTCCATCAGCTGGGGGACCAGGTTCGTCTGACGGCGGCGCTGCGGCAGCGGTGGCCTGCCGGGCGCCTCGGGGCCGGGTCGCCGGGTCTGCGGCGGACGGCTGTCCTGCGGTCGGGAATCGGCGGCCGGTGGCCACGCCGGCGGCTGCGCGGGCTGCGGCCGGGCCTCGGCACGCGCGGGCTCCGGGCGGATCGGCTCGGGCCGGGGCGTCTCGGGCCGGGGCACTCGCGGACGGCGCGGGGGCAGCGGCGGCAACGCGGCGCCGGACTGTTCCGCGCTCTGCTGCGGCTGTTCCTGGGGCGCCACCGGCATCGGCACCGGGAGTTCCGGCCGCTCCGCGGGGAACTCGGTGCGGTGGCGGGCGCGACGGCCCGGGAGCAGCGGTGCGGCGTCCGGCACCTCGGTGCTCTCGGGGTCCACCTCGTCCTCCGGCTGATCAGACGGGACCGGCGCGAGCAGGTCGGTGCGGACGAGCACGATGGCCCTGGTGCCGCCGTACGCGGACTCGCGCAGGTGCACGGAGATCCCGTGCCGCGCGGCGAGCCGGGCGACCACGAACAGGCCCAGCCGTGGCTCGGCTGACAACGCCATGATGCCGAAGTCCGGCGGATCGGCCAACATCGCGTTCAGCTCGGCTGCCTGCTCCGGCTCGATCCCGAGGCCCTGGTCCTCGACCTCGATCACGACGCCCTTGCCGACCACGTTGCCGCGCAGCTCGACGCGCGACTGCGGCGGGGAGAACGAGGTCGCGTTGTCGATCAGCTCCGCGAGCAGGTGCACCAGGTCGCCGACGACCGGGCCCTGCACCGCGATCGCGGGCATCTTCGCCGTCTTCACCCTGGCGAAGTCCTCGGTCTCGGCCGAGGCACCACGGGTCAGCTCGGCCAGCGTGACCGGCTTGCGCCACTGACGGCCTGGCTGGCCGCCACCGAGGATGATCAGGTTCTCCGCGTTGCGGCGGGCGCGGGTGGAGAGGTGGTCCAGCTGGAACAGCGTCTCCAGCTGCTCCGGGTCCTCCTGCTTGCGCTCGGCCTGCTCGAGCACCTTGAGCTGGCGATGCACGATGACCTGGCTGCGGTGCGCGATGTTGAGGAACACCGTCTTGGTGCCCTCACGGGTCCTCGCCTCTTCGACGGCGGCCGCGATGGCGGTCTGCTGCGCCTTGTTGAAGGCCTCGGCGACCTGGCCGATCTCGTCGTCGCCGTGGTCGAGGAAGTGCCCCTTGTCGTCGAGGTCGACGGGCTCGCCGGCACGGACCCGGTCCACCAGTTCGGGCAGCCGGATCTCGGCGACGTCGAGGGTGTCCTCGCGCAGCCGGGCCAGCCTGCCGATGAGCCGGTTGGACAGCCGGAGGGCGATGACGAACACGCCGATGGCCACGAGCAGCGCGATGGCCGCCGCGATGGCCGAGGTGATCAGCGTCCGGTCGGCGTCGTCGATGGCCTGTGTCGTGGCGGCACCACTCTGCTCGACGAAGCCGCGCATCATCGCGTCTCCGACCCCTCGGGCCGACTGGAGCCAGAGCTGCTCGGGCACCGGGAGCGTGGCCTTGCTGTTCTGCAGGAAGGTGTTCTCGACCGTGTTGACGGCCTTCCACGGATCGCTCGCGACGAGCTGGTCGAACTTCGCCTTGACGCCCGGGGACATCCGCGTCACGGACGACTCGAGCAGTGACCGGTACGAACCGACCTGGGTGACGTACGCGCGGTAGGTCTCGTCGGTGAAGCCGCCGCCCGCCACGGCCGCGGCGGCGAGGGAGTTCGACCGCTGCAACTGGTCGATCGCGGTGAACAGCGGCACCGCGGTGATGCGCTGGTAGGCGTTCTCCGCGTTCGGCGCGTCCTGGGCGAAACCGGTGAGACCTTCGACGAACTGGTCGACGATCTGGTTGTAGTAGGTGAAGGCGTCGAGTAGCGGCAACTGACCGGAGTCGGCCGACTGCCGGATCTGCGGCATCTTCTGGAAGAGCCCGCTCACCGTGGCGATGTTGCGCTGCACGCTGTCGGGCGAGTTGCCGACCAAGGTCTGGAGATAGCTGACGACGCCCTGGGTGGCGGCGTCGGTCTTGGCGCGCTGCTCCACGAGCGCGGCGTGCTGCGAACGGTCGCCCGCGAGCTCGCGCAGCGTCAGCCGGCGCTCCTCCTGGATCTGCCCGAAGAACGGGACCGTTGGCGCTTCCGAGCCCCGGATCCGTTGCGCGTAGTCGCGGCCGTTGACCGCGTCGGAGATCAGGTACCCGCCGATCGCGAGACCGACGAGCATCAGCGCGATGCTGGGAATGAGCGCGATCGTCAGAACGCGCGAACGAATCGAAGATCCGCGGCCTCGTCGAAGGGAATTCTGCTTCACCGTGGTCCGTTTTCCTTCCGGCAGTTATTGGTGTCGGGTCGCCGGGGATCTCATACCCGCGGGATCCGATAGCCGGATCAACACAGCGTGGTCCGCTCCGCCCGCGAAGACGCTAGGAGACCCAAACGGGTGAGTCAAGTCCGGACGCGAAGGGTAGTCACATATAGCTGTGACCAGCTGACGAAGGGCCACCGGACCTCGAAAGTCCACCACGTGGACAGGGACGCCCCGCCAAGTGACCCGCCAGTAGATCACCTGGCGGTTTACCGCAGGCAGCGGCTTGATCGACGCTCATCGGACTCGATCAAGTAACAGCCGGCGACACTCGTGTCCCGGCGAAAAAGTCCACGAAAACTACGCGCCGTGACCTCGCTCACGCTTTCGGAGGAGGGCCTCACATACCGTTCGGTTTGCGAACGACTTCACCTCGAAGGAAGGCGGCAGTAAGGCCGTTCGAGCCACGGAATCGAGAATTACCGGCGCCCATTGCCCGCGAATCGGCGAAATGATCTTCGCCGGTACGGCCGAGCTCGTCCTCGAGGAGCGCGTCGACCCTGCTGGACGCGTCGCGGAGCATCCGGACGCCCGCCCAGCACAAGGTCGCCACCCCGCAGGCCAGAATCACGACGAGCGCCGTCTCGACCGGATAACGCGAGCCGAATTCGTTGAGCAGGAAACCGGAAGCGGCACCGAACACGGCGACGGCGGCATAGGTGAGCGACATGATCCCTCCTTCTCCAGGCGCCGTGGCCCGCGCCTCGCCGCTGAGACGAGCGACGCGGGTTTTCCTTACGCCACAGGGGAAGGATCTACGTCACAGTCGCGGCGAGAGCGAATATCGAGACTAACAGCGGATTCGCCGAAGATCGCCTCGTCTCCCCCGCCGGGGCGAGGTGATCACCTTTTTGCCACCGATTCCCGAATGAGCTTCACCATTCGCGTGCGTGTCATGAAAGGGCTTTACGACCGACCACCCGCCGCTCCGCGGCAAGGGACCGCCTCCTGGAGACGGCGGCGAAGATCTTCTCCACGCAGGGGATCCACTCCGTGCCGGTGGACGACGTCATCGTCGCGGCCGAGGTCAGCCGGGCGACCTTCTACCGGCACTTCCCCGGCAAGGAGGCCCTCGTCCACGCGTACCTCGAAGCCGAGCACGACCGGATCCGCGGGCTCGTCGCCGCGACGGCGGAAAAGAAACCCGAGCCTTCGAAAATACTCGAAACTCTCGTCCTCGGCATCGGCGAGGAGATCCAACGCGGCCGCCGAGTACCCGGATCCGGAACACCCCGTGCGGAAGGTCGTCCGCGAACACCGGACGTGGTTCCGCGACTCGATCGCGGAGATCGTCGGCGCGACGGGGCACCCCGACCCCGGGGCCGCTGCGCGGGAGTTGACCCTGCTGCGCGACGGCGCCATGGTCGGCGGCTATCTCGAAGACGCCGATGAGGTGCGCGAGAGCCTCGCCCACGCCGCCCGCTCCATACTCAGCTCCGGAGTTCCTGAAGCGTTGTGACAGCGCGAAGCACCTCGCCGCAGGTGGTGTAGAGCGGCGCCAAGCCGAACCGCAGCATGTTGGGCGGCCGGTAGTCCCCGATCACCCCGCGTTCGATCAAGGCCGCCATCGTCTTGGCCGCGTCGTCGTCGGCGATCGAGATCTGGTGCCCGCGGTCGTCGCCGCGCGGGGTCGGGATCCTCGCGCCGTCGAGGAGTTCGTCCGCGCACCGGAAGAAGAACTCGCCGAGCGCGAGGCCCTTTTCCCGCAGCAGCCCGCGATCCACGCCGTCCCAGACGTCGAGAGCCGCGTCCAGCGCGAGCAGCGAAAGGATGTCGGGAGTGCCCGCGCGGCCACGCGCGATCCCGGCGTGCGCCTCGTACGCGCCACGCATCGCGAACGGGTCGCGATCACCTGCCCAGCCCGCCAGCGGCTGCTCGAACCGGTCCAGCCATTTCGTTGCCACGTAAAGGAAAGCGGGCGCACCAGGGCCGCCGTTCAGGAATTTGTAGGTGCAGCCGACGGCGAGGTCCACCCCCGTCGCGTCCAGTTCGACCGGGAGCGCGCCGACACTGTGGCAGAGGTCCCACAGCGCCAGTGTCCCCTTGCGGTGCAACGCCTCCGTCAGCGCGGCCAGGTCGTGGACGCGTCCGGTGACGTAGTCGACGTGGTTGATCAGCGCGACGGCCGTCCGTTCACTCACCTCGTCCGGCATGTCCTCGGCGACGACCCGGCGGACCGTGCGCCCGGTCAGCCGGGCGGCCTCGTCGGCGAGGTAGCCGTCGGTCGGGAACGTGTCCGCGTCGACGAGGATCTCGTCGCGGCCGGGGTTGAGCCTGGTCGCGGCGACCAGCGCCTTGAACAGGTTCACGCTGGTCGAATCCGCGACGACGACCTGTCCCGGCGCCGCCCCCACGAGCGGCGCGATCCGCTCGCCGACCCGCACCGGCGCCTCCCACCAGCCCTCCGACCAGGACCGGATGAGCCGCCCGCCCCATTCCTCGCGGACGACCGCGGCGACCCTGTCGGCCACGTGCTTCGGCGGCGCGCCCAGCGAGTTGCCGTCGAAATAGGCGATCCCGGGGTCGAGATCGAACTCGTTTCGCTTGTGCGCCAACGGATCGGCCGCGTCCAGCGCGGCGGCTTCGGCTACCAGGTCAGTCACAGTGGTCATCGTCGGTGAGAGTGCCCCGGAAGTCCACGACTGACGCGATGAAAACGGAAAAGGTGGACATTTCGCGTAGCGCAACCGTGGCCGCGATTCTCTATCCACCGCTGACTATTGCACTTACAGTGTGCGTGATCAGGCAGCATCGAGGAGGCCAGCGTTGACCACCCAGCCGACCGTCGCCGAGCAGATCGAAGGCCAGACCATCCCCGCCCTGCTTCACCGCAACGCCCAGGAGTTCGGTGAACTGCCCGCGGTGACGTCACTCGACATCGAGGGCAAGCCGACCCTGAACTGGCGTGAATTCCGCACCGCCATCGCGGAGGTGTCGCGCGGGCTCGCCGGACTCGGGCTCGGTTCCCGCGACCGGATGCTGATCATGGCGCCGAGCAGTCCCGAACACCTGATCGCCGACCTCGCCGCGGCCCATCTCGGCGCGATCCCGTGCACCGCGTACGCGACGCTCAGCCCGGAGCAGATCGGGTTCGTCGCCCGGCACAGCGCCGCCGGCGTCGTCGTGCTCGCCGGTTCCGACGAACTCGGCCGCTGGTCCCAGGTTCTCGACGACCTGCCCGCGCTGCGGCACATCGTCCTGCTCGACGCGTCCGTGATTCCCCCGGACGACAAGCGTTTCCTGTCGTTCGCCGACCTGCGAGCGGCGGGCGCGGAAGCACACGCCGCCGATCCGGAGGCGTTCGAGACGGCGTGGTCCGCGATCGGCCAGGACGACCCGCTGTCGATGATCTACACCTCCGGCACCACGGGCGACCCCAAGGGCGTCGTGCTGTCCCACCGCAACGCGATCTACCAGGCCGCCGCCGTCCAGAAGCTGCACGAGTCGCCGATGCACGCCACGAACATCGCGTACCTGCCGCTCGCGCACATCGCCGAACGCGAACTGTCGATCTACATGCCGATCGTGTGGGCCGGGCACGTGCACACCGTCGGCGACCCGACCGGCGTCGTCGGCGCGCTGGGCCAGGTGCACCCGAAGAGCTTCTTCGGTGTCCCGCGGGTATGGGAAAAGATGGTCGCTGGCCTGAAGAACCTGCTCGGTTCGCTGCCGGAGGAGAAGCGGAACGGGCTGATCGGCGCTAACGAACTGCTGCAACAGGGCTACAAACTGCGCAGCGACGGCAAGGAGGTCCCGCCGGAACTGGCGGAGAAGATCGCGCAGACCGACGCGGCCGCGCTCGCGCCGGTGCGGGCCATGCTGGGCCTGGACCAGGTCGAGGTCGCCTCCAGCGGTGCCGCCGCGCTGCCGGTGGAGATCCTGTACTTCATCGCCGGGCTCGGCGTCGAAATCCAGGAGGTCTGGGGCCTGTCCGAAACCACCGGCGCCGTCACGTCCAACACGCCGTCGGCGTTCAAGGCGGGCTCGGTCGGGAAGCCGCTGGAAGGCATCGAGGTGAAGGTCGCCGAGGACGGCGAGCTCCTCGTCCGCGGCGCGATCGTCTTCCTCGGCTACCTCCAGGAAGACGGCTCGATCAAACCGGACGTCGACGCCGACGGCTGGCTCGCCACCGGCGACATCGGGACGATCGACGAACGCGGCTTCGTCACGATCACCGACCGCAAGAAGGAACTGATCATCACCTCGAGCGGCAAGAACATCGCCCCGACGAAGATCGAGGGCCTGCTCAAGGAGCATCCGCTGATCGGCCAGGCCGTCGCGATCGGCGAGAAGCGGCCCTACGTCACCGCGCTGATCGTCGTCGACGACGAGATCGCCCCCGGCTGGGCCACCGCGAACGGCATCCAGCTCACCGAAGGCGAATCGCTCGCCGACAACGCGCAGGTGCGCGCGGAGATCGAGAAGGCCGTCGAGGCCGCGAACGCGCGGCTGGCGCGGATCGAGCAGATCAAGCGGTACCACGTGATCCCGAAGGCGTGGACGCCGGAAAGCGGCGAGGTGACCCCGACGCTGAAACTGAAGCGGCGGATCATCAACGACCGGTACGCGCCCGCGATCGCGGATCTCTACGTGGCGGCCGCTCCCGCTCCCGCCGCTGGTTCCTGACCGAGGTCGCGCTGGTTGGTAGTGGGACAGCCGGAGGTCCGTGAAGGACTCCTTGAGGACCCAGCGTCCCTCAAGGAGTCCTTCACGGACCTCCCCACCAGACGAGATCACTAGCGCTGCCAGGAAAGCTGCCGACACTAAAGGTCCCTTGCTCCCCTCCGGAAGTACATGAAGGCCCCCTTCCTGTACCTAGCCGCAAGCAAGGGGGCCTTCATGTACTTCCGGCGACCAGGGCGCCGACACCGGACCACTCACTGAACCGGTTCCGGAAAAGGGTCGCCACCAGGGCGCCGCCGCTGCTAACTTGCCGCCGTGGATCTCTTCTCCCGCTCTTGGGCGGCGCTCCTCGCCGCCGTCGCCGAAACCCCCGACGAAGACTTCGCCAAACCGTCCGGCTGCGCCGGCTGGCTGGTACAGGACCTGGTCTGCCATCTGGTGATCGACGCCCAGGACGTCCTGATCACCCTCGCCACCCCCGCCGAAACGGAGCCGACGCGCAACGCGGTCACCTACTGGGAGCTCTCCGACAAGCCACCCACCGGTGAAGACGACCTCGACGCACTGATCGTGCGTCTCGCCGCCGCGTACCAGGAACCCCGGCTCCTCAAGTTCCATCTCGACGACGTCGGTTCCGCCGCGGGCCGGGCCGCCGACCTCGCCGACCCGGGGATGCGGGTCGCCACCCGCGACGTCGTGCTCAGCGCGGGCGATTTCCTGTCCGCGTACGTCCTGGAGTGGACGCTGCACCACCTCGACCTCGTCGCGCACCTGCCGCACCTCAAGGGCCCGGCGGCGGACAGCCTCGCGAAGACGCGGCAGATCCTGGAGCAGCGCACCGGGGAGAAGTTCCCGGCGTCGTTCTCCGACGCGGACGCGCTGCTGGTCGGCACCGGCCGCCGCGAGCCGACCGACGAGGAGAAGGCCGAATTGGGCGACCTGGCCGCGAAGCTGCCGTTCGTCGTCGGCTGAGGCTGAAGGGGACTTTCCCCGCGTCTCACGCGGTGAAGGGCGCTTTCGTCGCATGGCATGCGGCGAAAGTCCCCTTCAGCTCGGCTAAGCGGTCCGGGTCGACTCCGTCCACTTGCGCAGCCGCGGCGGGACACGCTTTTCGAGACCGTAGTTCTCCAGGTGCGCGCTGAAGACCTCGTCGAAGGCGCGCTGCACGGTCTCCGTGTCCCACACCGGCCGCTCGAGGATGGGCTGTTTCAGGTACGGCTGCCCCATGATGTGCAGTTGCGGCCCGTTGCAGCGGATCATCTGCCCGGTGATCCCGTCGGATCCGGCACCGAGCAGGAAGAGCACGACGGGCGCGATCCGCGACGGCGTCCGGTCCGGCGGGCAGGCTCGCAGAGACCGTTCGGACTTCCATACCATCCGGGTATGCGCGAGCGGGCAGACCGCGTTCACCCGGATCCCGCTCTCCTCCAGGTCGAGCGCCCAGGAGTAGGTCAGCGAAGCGACGGCGCCCTTGCTGGCGGCGTACACCCCGAGTTTGCGTTGCCCGAGCGACGCACCGGACGAGATGTTGACGATCGAGCCCGGTGTGCCGCGCGCGATCATCGCCTTGATCGCGGCGAGCCCGGTGTACATGACGCCGAGGACGTTCACCTCGACCAGTTCCCTGGCCTGCTCGACGTCGTCCTCCCACGGCAGCGCCTCGTAGTTCAGTCCCGCGTTGTTGACCAGCCCGTCGATCGCGCCGAACTCGGCGAGGCAGAGGTCGACGATCTCCTGCGCCTGCTTCGGATCCGCGACACTGTGCCCGCTGGCGACCGCCCGTCCGCCGAACCGGCGGATGTTCTCCGCCACCCGCTCGGCCAGCGCGGCGTCGATGTCGTTGACCACGACGGCCCCACCCGCCCTCGCCACATGCACCGCGAACGCCTCGCCGAGCCCCCGCCCCGCCCCGGTCACGACGACGGCTTTGTCGTCGAGCAAACCGTTCATCGCCTTCACCCCTTTTGCCCGGCCGGCCTCCACCTCCAGACCGGTCTCCCTTAAGTGTTGGCCCATTCGGCCCAGTCGAAACGGCACCGGCGGCGAACGGCGGGCGGGCTGCGCCGAGCGAATGCGGGGCGATAGGCGCGCAGATACCCGCGGACGAGTCAGACCGGCGTCACCCACCGGTCAGACGGTGTAGCTCGATCGGCCTAACAGGCGAAGGATCGGCCCGTCTTCTGTTCGTCTCCCTGTAGCCAGAGGCATACTGAACGTTGAACGGCGGGTCATGAACTGTGACTCCCTCGACGGCCTCGTAACAGGGCAGGCAAGAATGCGGGAGAGCTAAGTTCACCCGATCGGGGGGAGGTGGTCACGCAGTGAAGACGAACGAGGCGCCGCGGATGACCGCCGCCCTGGCGAACCGCGAGTTCCGCGCGCTCTGGCTCGCCGAGGTGCAGTCCCTGATCGGGGACCAGCTCACCATCGTCGCGCTGGCGATCCTCGTCTACGAACGCACCGGCTCCGCGCTGCTCTCGGCGGTGGTCTACTCCCTGACCTTCCTGCCCGCCCTGGCCGGCGGTCTCGGCCTCTCCCAGCTGGCCGACCGCTACCCGAGGCGCACCGTCCTCGTCATCGCGTCGCTGATCCAGGCGGTGCTGATCGCGATCATGGCGATCCCCGGCACCCCGCTCGCCCTGCTGTGCGGGCTGGTGGTGCTGGCGCGGCTCGCGAACGCACCCGGCAACGCGGCACAGAACGCGCTGACGCGCGAGGTGTTCACCGACGACGACCTCTATCTCAAGAGCCAGGACATCCGCGGTATCTCGACCAACACCGCCATGCTGCTCGGCTTGGCAGGCGGGGGTCTGCTGGTGTCACAGGTCGGGGCGAGCTGGGCGCTGGCGCTGGACGCGGCGACGTTCCTGCTGAGCGCGGCCGTGGTCCGCTTCGCCGTCTCCCGGCGGGCGGCGGCGTCCGACGGCAGCGGAAGCTGGTTCGGCGCGGTGAAGCAGGTGTTCGGCAACCGTCATCTGCGGGTGCTGGTCTGGCTCTCGTGGCTGGTCGGCCTCGCCGTGATCCCCGAGGCGCTCGCCGCGCCGCTCGCCGCGGAAATGGGTGTCGGGAAACAGGCCGTCGGCTGGCTGCTGGCCGCCGATCCGCTGGGGTTCGTCATCGGCGCGTTCCTGCTGTCCCGGTTCGTCTCCGCGGAACAACGGCGGAAACTGCTGGGTGTGCTGGCGGCACTGCCGATGGTCGCCCTGATCGCCTTCGTGCTCAAGCCGGGGCTGATTCCGGCGTTGCTCCTGCTGGCGGCGGCGGGTGCCGCGGGGGCGTACCTGATCACGGTGAGCGCCACGTTCATCACCTGGGTCCCGAACGAGCTACGTGGTGGTGCGGGTGGGGTGTATCGCACGGGGTTGCGGGTCGCTCAAGGAATAGGGGCGGGACTCGGCGGACTCGCCGCCGATCGGCTCGGGGCCGCGACCTCGGCCATCGCGCTGGCAGGCGTGGTCGGCCTGCTGCTGGCCGTTCTGGTCGCGCTCAGCTGGAGACAAATCAACGGATCCAGTCCGGAACCGCTGCTGTCATGACGAATCCACACTGGACGACCCCTGGGGCGGCACGGCCGCCCGGCGGGTTCGTACTCGGAAATCTCGACGACGGGACACTGCTTCGACGCTCCGACCTTCAACCCGACCTTCAACGCCGGAGTAAAAAGAAACGACTCTCGATCAGAAGTCACGGCTCGACACGGTCACACACCTCCCGGCCACCTCGTTGCTGCGAACTAATACCTTGCCCGGGCTCAGAAGTCACGGCTGGACACTATCCGTCACCCCTTCCTCGTCGCGTCTCGAAAAACATTCAGCTGCCAAGATCAGAAATCACGGGACACGATTGCCACCTCCGGTCCATGTTCGGGGGCACCCTCGCCGGTGTCGAACAACTGATGCGATGGGATGATACCGGCCGTGGAATACGAACGGTGTCTCAGTCGGTACCGGTGAGATTACTCAGCCGTGCCGTCCGCGCGGAAAAGAGGTAGCAATTGCCAGCCGAGTCCGGCGACCGCCGCCAGCACGGCGACGGCACCGGCGACCTTGACGAGCGAGCGGCGGCGGCCGCCGCCGAGAGCGGCGTACCGGTGACCGAACGCGGGCGATCAAGCCCGGAAGGTGACCAGGCCGAACCGCCGCAACGCCATCCCTACGATCCCAGGGCGTGGGCGCTGTGGCAGCGGCCGAAGCGTTTCATCGCGTTCCTGTTCGCCATGGAGGCGATCGGAATCGCGATCATGGTCGTCGCGACAATGAATTCCACGACCCCCGAAAGAATCGACTGGGTTCGTTTCGCGATTCTCGCCGTCGGCGCCACGGCGCATATTCAGTTCACCCAGCGGCAAGAAGAAAGACGACGTGATCGCAGCCGCACCGTTCTCATCGACCTTACCGCTGTCTGGACATTTCCGGCCGCGGTCATCCTGCCGCTTTCGCTGACGCTTTCCATCATCGCGCTCGTCCGGATCCAGCATTGGTTCATCGCCCGGCGTCCCGCGCACAACTTCGTGTTCTCGTCGGTCACCCACGGCGTTTCGGTGACTTTGGCGTCGCTCACCTTCGCCGCGTTCGGCCCGCATGAATGGGGACGGATTTCGGGTTGGGGCACGCTCGGCGAATTCGGCGTCCTGATCATCACCGGACTTGTCTTCGAGGCGGTACAGATCGCCTACATCGGCGGCATCCTGGCGATCGGCTCACCGAAGCGGCCGTCGATGTCGACCGTACTCGGCAATACCGCGGACAACCTGCTGGAGGCCATCACGATCGGCCTCGGCGCGGTCACCGCGGTGCTGCTGTTGATCATGCCACCGATGGTGATCGTGATGGCCGTGGTGACGGTGGTGTTCAATCGTCTCGCCGAGATCGACCAACTGCAAAACGACGCGCGGACGGACCCGAAAACCGGTGTTCTCAACATGCGCGGATGGTCGGAGTCGGCCGATCGGGCACTCGGAAGGACTGCCCGATCGGACGACAACCTGGCACTTCTGATGATTGATCTCGACCACTTCAAGTGGATTAACGACACATATGGACACCCCGCGGGCGACGACGTCCTGCGCGATGTGGCACAGAAATTGGACGAGGTCACCCGGCCCGCCGACGTCATCGGCCGGTTCGGTGGCGAGGAATTCCTCGTACTTCTGCCGGATATCGACGAAACTTCGGCGAAACTCGCCGCCGATCGAGTGCGCAGCGCTATCGCGGAACTGCATATAGTGACTACCGACAAACGGGGCAGTCGCGTCACCATCTCGGGTCGTACCGCCTCGATCGGGGCGGCTCTGTTCCCTCGTCACGGTGAATCCCTGGAGGAACTCCTGCACGCCGCCGACGCCGCCGTCTACGTGGCGAAGGAGAACGGCCGGAACCAGGTGCGGTTCGCTCAGGACGTGGACCGGCCCGCCCCTCCGCCACCCGCTGCCGAAGCCTGAAGCAAACGCAACCAGAGGACTGAACGCGGTGAGCCCATCAGGGCACCTGGTGGGTGATCCCGGGGGTTATCCGGATGTCGGTCCCGATCGGCGGATGGCACCCTGAACGGCATGCCAGCGACAGCCGAAGCCGACCGGAAGCCTCCCCGGATCCGGCGGCCATGGTCGACCTCGGGCTGGTTACTGCTGGTCACGGTACTGGTGTTCGGGTTCGGCCTGATCGCGTCGCGGCCCGCCTCGCCGCCGGACCAGGGACCACCGGCGGGTGACCTCCTCGCCGCCCAGAACGCGGTCGACGCGCTGGTGCGGCCGGGCCCGGTCGAGAACGTCATCGCGGAACTGCCCGCCGACTTCACCGCGGTCAGCGGGATCACCCCTGGCGTGATGACCGCGCGGGACGGCACCGTACGCGCCGTCCACACCGACGGTGGTTGCTCGGCGCCCTGGGGCGACGACAACACCAAATGGGATTACGCCGTCCCCTGCAAGGCTCACGACCTCGGTTACGACATCCTCCGCTACGCCGAACGCAAGGGGCACCCGCTCGGCCAGGAGGCCAGGTCCGCGCTCGACGACCGGCTCTCCGCCGACATGCACCACGCCTGCGTCATCAATCCGATGGACTCGCGCGGCACCTGCGAGGTCGTCGCCTCCCTCTACACCGCCGGTCTCGTGCTCAACTCCTGGCACCAGCGCTGGGGTCCGCCGGTCGGCGACCCGCTCGGCCCGATGATCGTCGGGGTGCTGGTGGTCGGCGCGCTGCTGGTGTTCCGCCTCCGCGGCTGGGTCCGCACCCGCCGGACCGCCGTCACCGTCGGCCGCGAGCCGCGGCCGGTGCTCCCGGTCGGCCGATGGGCGCTGCTCGGTGTCGCCGGTGTCGTGCTGATGCTGCTCGGCGAATCCGCCGTCGCGCTCGCGCACTGGGCGGGGGCGCCGGAGCGGTCACTGTGGCCGTTCACCTGGCTCGCCCAGCTCTGCCCGCTGATCTTCTTCGCGGTGGGCCGGATCAACGAGGCGGGCTGGCGGTCGATCCGCGCGACCGGCGGCCGCTATCCGCAGTACCTCGCCGACCGCGCGAGCCCGCTCCTGCGCCCGGCGCTGATCTTCGCCGTCGTCGCGCTGGTCGTCCCGCTCGCGCTGGAGGTGCTGGGCATCCCGACCGGCACGAACGCCACCGTCATGCGGATCGCGCTGCATCCGCTCTGGCTGCTCGGCGTCTTCCTGCTCGCCGTCGTGCTCGCGCCGGCGCTGCTGATGCTGTACCGCCGGACGCGGACCGCGTCGGTCGCCGGACTGCTGGCCTTGACCTTGGCGAGCGAGGCGGCGGCGCAGTGGTCGGGCTCGGCCATCCCGCGCTACGCGGAGACGTTGTTCCTCGCCCTGTTCGTCCAGCAACTGGCGTTCGCCCACGCCGACGGTGTCCGCCTGCCGCGTGCCGCGCTCCTGATGACGGCGTTCACCGGCGCCGCGGGGCTGGGCCTCGCGGTCGCCGTCCGCGGTGAGGGGCCGATGCTGCTCGGCGGTCCCGGCGCCCCGGCCGCGCTGTCGGGCCCGCCGTGGGGAGTGCTCCTGCTCGGCCTGGTCCAGCTCGCGCTCCTCGGCCTGCTCGCCCGGCCTCTCGCCAGGCTCGGCGAACGTCCCGTGGTCACTGCCACCGCTCGCGTCGTCCTCCGTGCCCCGATGAGCCTCTACCTCGGCTTCCTGTCGGCGATGCTGCTGCTCGTGGCGGTCGTCTACCTGCCGGGGCCGTTCGTGGACGGGCTCAGCTGGCTGGCCAGGCCGAGGGTCCTGCTCGCGCTCGCGCTGCTGGCCGTCCCCGCGGCGCTCGTCTTCTGGTGGTTCGAGCGTCATTCGGGGCCTCAGCAGCGGGCGGTCGACGAACCGGGCCTGCGTGCCGCGGTGTTCTGCCGTGCCGCGGCGACGGTCGGGATGGCGTACGCGATGCTCGGCGTGTTCGGCTTCGCGCTGACCCGCTTCGGCGGCGCCTCGGCCGACGCGGACCTCCTCGGGCTCCGGCTCGGGCCGGTCCAGAGCCTGGTCAACCTGCTACTCGGGGTGTACCTGCTGCACACCGTGCGGAACGGCACCAGCCGGATGACCGGCACCTGGCTGGTGTGTGCGGTCGCGTGCGCGCCGCCGCTGATGGGCGCTCTCGACGGCAAGCAGGTGAGCGCCGCCTCCGTCGCGCTGCCCGTCGCGACGATCGTCGTCGCGATGCTCGCGGCGGCCGCCACGCTGGTCCCGGCCCGCGCGGCCCGCCGCGTCCTGCCCTGAGCCGCACAGCGCTGACCAGGCGTTCTCCGTACAATCGAGCGAGAACCGGTGGTGCGTGCCACATCTTCGGGGGGATGTGTAATCCTGCGACAACCCGCAACAGGCACCATGCGTCCCTTGAAGAGACCGTCGAACCGGTGACGAAGAGAAGGAGCAGACCGCGTGGAGTACCCGCCTCGGAATGGGCATGGGGATCGACGTCCCGCCCGGCCTAGGCAGGACGCGCCCGGACGCGTTCCTTCCCGCCCGGCCCCGCCGCGTGGAGCCAGGCCTGCCCCCGCCCGCGCACCCGCGGGCCCGCCGCCCCGGCGCGCCCCGCGGCGGTCGTTCCGCGGCGCCAAGGTCGCGCTGGGCCTCGTCTCGCTCCTGGTGATGGGCCTGACCGGCTACGCGTGGGCGGCGATGGACGGCCTGACGTTCGCGAACGTCGGCATCGGCGCCGACGAGGGCGACAAACCCGCCGACGGCGCCCGCGACATCCTGCTCGTCGGCCTCGACAGCCGCACGGACGCGCAGGGCAACCCGCTGTCGAAGGAAGTCCTCGCCCAGCTGCGCGCGGGACAGGCCGACGGCGAACTGAACACCGACTCGCTGATCTTCGTGCACATCCCGAACGACGGCTCCAAGGCCGTCGCGATCTCCCTGCCCCGCGACTCCTACGTCGACATTCCCGGCGGCTTCGGCAAGCACAAGATCAACTCCGCCTATGCCCGCGCGATGCTCGAAGAGCGCAAGAAGCAGCAGGAGAACGGCGTCTCCGACCCGAAGGAACTCGACCAGAAGGCCAACGAGGCCGGGGCGAAGACGCTGATCAAAACGGTCGAGCAGCTGACCGGCTCGACCATCGACAACTACGCCGCCATCAACCTGCTCGGCTTCAGCGAGATCACCCAGGCCATCGGCGGCGTCGACGTCTGCCTCAACGACGACGTCAACGACCAGTTCTCCGGCGCGAAGTTCACCAAGGGCCCGCACACCATCTCCGGTGTCGAGGCGCTCGGCTTCGTCCGGCAGCGGCACGGGCTGCCGCGCGGCGACCTCGACCGGGTCGTCCGCCAGCAGGTGTTCATGGCCGGGATGGCGCGCAAGGTGCTCTCGGCGGGCACGCTCGCGAACCCCGGCAAGCTCAACGACCTGATCGCGGCCATCAAGAAGTCGGTCGTGCTCAACCAGAACTGGGACATCTTCGGCTTCGCGCAGCAGATGAAGAGCCTGACCGGCGGCCAGCTCGAGTTCCGGACGATCCCGATCGTCAACATCGAGTACAAGACCCCGAACGACGGCGTCGCCATCCAGGTCGACCCGAAGCAGGTCAAGAACTTCGTGCAGGGGCTCGCGGGTCCGCAGGCTGGCGAGCAGCCGCCGTCGTCCGCCGAGTCGCCCAACAAGGCGACCACGGTCGACGTCCGCAACTCCACGACCCGGGACGGCCTGGCCTCGACGGTGCTGAAGCAGCTCGTCGACAAGGGCTTCACCGCGGGCGACACGGCGACCGCCAGCGCGCGCAAGAAGACGGTGGTCTGGGTCGCCAAGGGCCAGAAGGCGGCGGGCCAGGCGGTCGCCGACGAACTCGGCGGCAATCCGACCGTCCAGGAGGACAAGAGCGTCGAAGCCGGGCGCGTGATGGTCTTCCTCGGCTCGGACTTCAAGTCGCCGAGCGGCGCCGAGGGCTCCGGTTCCTCGCAGAACGCCGCCGGTTCGTCGGCCGCGGCCCCGCCGCCCGAGCAGTCCGGCGAGAAGCCGATCACCGCCGAAGGCGTGCCCTGCGTCAACTGACGCCCCTGCCACCGCGCCACCTCGGCACAGCACCTCCTCCGGCACGTGTCGCGAAAGCCACTTTCGCGACGTCAGACGTCCCGAAAGTGGCTTTCGCGACACGGCCACGCCGCACCGCGGGGACAAGCATCCCTTCACCCATTTGGCCCAACAAGCCAAAATCAGTATGAAAAGCACCCCCGAAACCGCGTAAGAGCGGGCCACCTGCCGACTTTCATACACGTGAGGGCGCTCGTCCCGGTTTTAGTCACATGGGGTGAGCGGTGGAGAAGGTTGGCAAGGCAGGGGATGGGGAGTGCTGATCGACGCTGAGAGCTACCAGCGGATTCTCGGAGACGAGCTCCGCAAGCTCCGCCGCAAACGTGGCTGGACACGCAAGGAACTGAACCAGCATCTCCAGAGCGAGATCTCGCTCCAGACGCTGGCCACCTACGAGCTGGGCACCCGGCATTGTTCCGTGGTGCGGCTGGTCGAACTGTGCGTCGCGATGGACGAGCTGCCACAGGATCTGCTGGCCAAGGTGCATCGCCGGGTGTTCGTCGACGAACCGGGCCGCGTCCGGGTCGACCTGCGCCTGGTGGTCAAGGACGACCAGGAAGAACTGTTCCCCCTGCGACGGTGGGCGGACGACCGGCTCACGCGATCGGGCGACGCGGGGAGCGCCGAGGTCAACCTCGACTTCGCGGCGCTGGAACGGATGGCCGAACTGTGCGGCATCCCCACCGTCGATCTCATCGGAAGGCTTCGCCGGCTCAACCCCTCATGAGCGCGGCATCCCCCGGGTCCGTGAAGGCCATGCCCCCCATCTTGGCTTTCACGGACCCTCCTTTTCTCTTCAGCCGAGGAGTTCGTAGTCCTCGCGGCGGACCTTGCGCGTGTCCAGCCAGTACCGCCAGGTGAAGCCCGGCCAGATCGTCCGGTTGACGCCCTTTGCGTCCAGGTACCAGCTCTTGCAGCCGCCCTGTGTCCAGATGCCCTTGGCGAGTTTGCGCTGGATCTCAGCGTTGAACCGGTCCTGCGCCTCCGGGCGCGGGTCGAGCGCCTTGCCGCGCGCGAGCCGCAATGCCTGCGCGACGTAGGAGATCTGCGCCTCGATCATGAACACCACGGAGTTGTGCCCCAGCCCGGTGTTCGGGCCGAGCAGGAAGAACAGGTTCGGGAAGCCGGACACGGTGATGCCCTGGTAGGTCCGCATCCCCTCGGCCGACCACTCCTTGCCGAGGTTGCGCCCGTCCCGGCCGATGATCTCCAGGTCGTCGAAGGCGTCGGTGACGTGGAACCCGGTGCCGTAGATGATCGCGTCGACCTCGTGCTCCACCCCGGCGCCGTCGACGACGCTGTGCTCGCGCACCTCGGTGACCCCGGTGGTGACGACGTCGACGTTGTCCCGCGCGAGTGCCGGGTAGTAGTCGTTGGAGACCAGGACCCGCTTGCAGCCCATGGTGTAGTCCGGCGTCAGCTTCCGGCGCAGTTCCGGGTCCTTGACGCTCTTGAAGATGTTGCGCTTCGCGATGCGCTGGCCGATCTTCATCACCCACGGCTGCCCGTTGAAGCCGATCGCGCGGGCTTCGAGACCCCAGTAGAGGATATTGCGGAAGGCGCGTTGCAGCAGGGGTACCGACCCGAACGCCTTCTTGAGCGCGGGCGGCATCTCGCGGTCCGGCTTCGGCATGATCCACGGCGGCGTCCGCTGGAAGAGCGTCAGCTCGGCGACCTCCTCCGCGATCCGTGGGACGAACTGGATCGCGCTCGCGCCGGTGCCGACCACGGCGACCCGCTTGCCGGCGAGGTCGTAGTCATGCTCCCACTGCGCGGAGTGGAACGCCCGGCCCTTGAAGTTCTCGATGCCCCGCAGCTCCGGGATCTGCGGCAGGTGCAGCGCGCCGACCCCGGCGACCAGCGCGGGCGCGACGAACTCCTCGCCCGACTTCGAAGCCACGTGCCAGCGGTTCTCGTCGGTGTCCCAGCGGGCGCCGGTCATCTCCTGGCCGAAGCGGATGAAGCGGTGGAGGTCGTACTTCGCGGCGACGTCGCGCATGTAGCGCCAGATCTCCGGCTGCGGCGAGTACGCCCGGGACCAGTCGGGGTTCTGCTCGAACGAGAACGAGTACATATGCGAGGGGATGTCACAGGCGCAGCCGGGGTAGGTGTTGTCCCGCCAGGTGCCGCCCACGTCGTCGGCCTTCTCCAGGATGACGAAGTCTTCGCGGCCCTCTTTCCGCAGCTGGATGGCCATGCCCAGACCGGAGAAGCCGGTCCCGACGATGACGACACCGGTCTCGGTGCGGTTGCCCATGACCCCGGCCTCTCGTTCGCATTACCTGTTACCGGGAGTTCACCTTACTTGAAGTAGGTTACCTTCGGTAGAGTGTTGCGGTGACGACGGCGAAGCGCAAACGCGTGCCCCGCGCGGAGCGGATGCGGCAGATGATCGAAATCGCCGAGGAGGTCTTCTCCGAACGCGGCTACGGCGCGGCGTCGATGGACGAGATCGCCGAACGCGTGGGCGTCTCGAAGCCGATGCTCTACGAGTACTTCAACTCGAAAGAGGGGCTGCTGCTGGCCTGCATCCAGCAGTCGCGGGCGGCCCTGCGCGAGGCCACCGAACGGGCGACCGTCGGCGCCACCACCGCCGAGGAGGCCTTGCGGCGAGGACTGCTCGCCTTCTTCGTCTTCATCCGGGAACGGCGGCAGGCCTGGTCACTGCTCCGGCACGAAATGGCCCTCATCGGCACACCGGCCGCCGACGAGATCGAGCAGACCCGGCGCCAGCAGACCGACCTGATCGCCGCGCTGATGAGCGGCTACTTCGATTCGGGCGACGACCTCCGCGCCGAGGCGTCCGCGGAGTTCGTCGTCGGCGCGTGCGAACGGCTCGCGATCTGGTGCGAGCGACACGAGGACGTCAGCCCCGAAATGGCCACCGAATACGCGATGGACGTCCTCTGGTCAGGCCTGTCCGCGAGGGCCCGCTGAAGCGACCGTGAAGATGCGCGTGCATTAGGCCATTCGGTCGTCACGCAGAGCACATTGCCGCCAGTGTCTTGTGACACAGAGTTGTCCTACTGTATCGATGACACTGTAGAAACTCTGATGGACCTTCACGGCCTCCGCCAGGAGGGGGCGCCACCACTCAAAAGTGGCGTCATGGCGGCGGCGTGTCTCAGTCCACAGAGTGACGCATGCTCGCGAGGAGAGGGGTGAGGCGGATGACCGAACCGATCACCGCGTCGTACGTCCAAGAGGACGACGACTGGAAGGTCACGGTCAGCGGCTCCGGCAAGGAACTGTCCGGTCGCGCGCCGGGAATCATCGCGGCACGGGACAGGGCCGACCAACTGGTCGAGAAACTGTCCCCGCCGGAGCGGTCGACCGTGGTGCACCTGCTCAACGGCAGTGCGCTCGAGTTCACCGCCGCCTACATGACGGCGCGACTGACGCTCCCGGAGATCGAACCTCTCGAGGTTCCTCCCCCGGCGAACGGCAAGGCGAAAGAGAAGATCGACGCCAAGCCGCCGGTGCCCCAGGGCAAGGAACTCCCGAAGGCCGTCGACGAAGCGAAGGCGCCCGAGGAGAAGGCTGAGCCCGCCAAGACACCCGCCAAGGCGGCCCAGACCTCCTGAGACCTACTTCAGGAGTTTGCGGATCAGCAGCACGCCGATCAGCACCGCCCCGCCGATGAGCGGGTACTTCACCTTGGGCTCGTCCAGCTTCGCGCGCAGACCGGTCTTCGCGGAATCCACCAGCTTCGCGGGGTTCGCCTTCGTGCCCAGCTGGTCGAGCGTGGCGACCAGCGCGTTCCTGGCCTGCTCGATCTCACGCTCGATGGTCTCGGGATCGCGAGCCACGTGTCCTCCTCGCCGCGACGGACTTGCAGGACGCCCACGTTAGAGGACGCCACCCCCTCCGGCGGCACCGGCCACGCCGAGAAACGCCGAACGTGTCGCACGCTACGATTCGAGAGCGGTACTGGGGCCCGTAGCCCAATTGGCAGAGGCACACGGTTTAGGTCCGTGCCAGTGAGAGTTCGAGTCTCTCCGGGCCCACTCCCCATTGACCTGGCGGAGCGTTCAGCGCCGCCACGCCTCGATGAGCTCATCCGGGCCGAAGGTGGCTGCCAGGGGCAGGCCCTCGTCGAATCCGCTGCGGGAGACCGCCACCAAGGGAGTCGTGTAGTCCCGTCCCGGGATCGACATCGATCCGGCGATGAGATCTTCCAGCTCGCGCCTCCCGAAGAGTTCGCTTTCCAGCCACTTGATGGAGCCGGTGAACGCGATACGGGTCGCTGCGGGCTGCTCACGGTCGGCGCCGACCAAGTCGATCTCCGGGTTGTTCTGCCGGTTCCACCAACCGCCGACGACCTCCGCGTCAGGCAGCCTGTCGTCAGGCATCAGTCGCGCGAGACCGGCTCGGATGACCGGTTCGACTGCGCGGCCACGCCACGATGTCCAGGATCGAGCGATCCGCGCCGCCACCAGATCACCGCGACCGCGTTCGACCTCGGCGATACCGCGTTGCAGGAAGGCAAGCCAGAACCGCAGGTACGGATCCTCTATGCGGTAGCGCTTGTTCTTGGTGTCGGGGCGAGTGGCCAGTGGAGTGTCGACGGCGACGATGCGTTTGGTCGTCAGGGTGGTCAAGATGGGTGCGAGGGTGCCCGACGGAATCGGGTCACCGGCGCCGATCCGGCTGGCGATCGTGCCGAACGTCCGTTCGCCGGTACCGATCGCCTCCAGAGCCGATCGACTGTGCGACGCCTCGGGGAATTCGCCGAGCAGCGACAGCTCACCGGCCATCAGTAAGGGAGACAGCGGGTCCGCGAGCTGGTCACGCAGGAACGCGTCCCGATCGGTACCCGGTGTCCAGCGTTGGACGATCTCGGGGAAACCTCCGGTGATCAAGAACGCGTCGATCGCTTCGGCCGGCTCGAGCGCGGTCATCTCCTGCACGTCCCCAGGATCGAGCGGGCGGACGAGCATACGAGCGGCACGACCGTGAAACGGACGGCCGTACTCCTGAAGAGACTCCATCATCGACAGGTCACTGCCGACGAGCAGCAAGAGAACAGGCTTGGAGGACAGGTACCGATCCCAAACGGTCTGAAGAGCGCCCTCGAACTCACTGTCCTGCTCGACAAGCCAGGACACCTCGTCGAGGACGACGACGCTGGGTTCGCGCTCGGGAACGGCGACCGCCAAGGCACGCAACGCCTGGTTCCAGTCGGTGCCTGCCGCACCAGCGACGAGATCGGCGCCAGGCAAAGCGGACTGGGCGAGTGAAGTGGTGAAGTCGGCACGCTCGGCGGCCGGATTGCGACCACGAGAGGCCTGGAACACCACGTACGGCGCACCTGAGCGGTCACAGAACTCCTGGACCAGTCGCGACTTCCCGACCCGACGGCGACCAGTGACGATCACAGCCTGCCCTGGGGTGGTCGCGATCCCGTCGCGGACTAGCCGCAGCTGCCTGTCCAGCAGTGCGAGATCGTTGGTGCGCCCCTGGAATCTCACCAAAACTCTGACCTCATCTAAGTATGATCGAATCTTACTTAGATTGAATCATACTTAAGTTTGGCTAGCGAGCGGTGACAGCCTGGCTCACGCAGACGCGGGCCGACATCACGCTCACGATCAAGCCGCGAAGGTACGCAGGTCAGATCGACGTGAACCGGGCGAAAGACGCGCAAGGAGTGATCCGGGAGATCGGCGAACGCGCAGCCGGGCATAGGCCGTGAGGGCCACACCAGCCCTTCCGGGTGTCGCGAAAGCCACTTTCGCGACGTCTGATGTCCCCAAAGTGGCTTTCGCGACACGGCCGCTGGGCATCACGAACCGACCTGCGATCAATCGCCGCCGACGGTAGATACCTAAGACATGATCAGCCCCAACCCGAAACGCCGCTCACGAGGCCCCTTGCTCAGCGGCGAACGGGCGTGGTCAGGCGCATGAGGTCTTCCCCCACCGTCACCTTCCCGCGATAGCCGGCCTTGCGGGCGCCGAGGTGGGCACGCCGCCGCCAGTCCGCCGTCGACTGGAAGTCGCCGATATGGCTGAGTACGAGGGAGCCGACGCCCGACTGACGGGCCACCTTGCCCAGGTCCAGCACATCCGTATGGGTCTTCCGCATGTGCTCGACGAACTCTTCCGAGGCACCGTTGTCGTGCCACCACTGCGGATCGTTGGCTTCGTGCACGAGCAGGTCCGCGTCGGCGGCCAGCGTGGGGATGTTCGGTGTCAGGGTGGTGTCCCCGGAGAAGACCACGGAACCGTGGTCGGTCTCGAACCGGTACGCCAAGCTGGGGAAGACGGCGCCGTGCGACACCAGGATCGCCGTCACCTCGATGTTTTTGTCGCGCATCACGGGGAAGGGCTTCATGGCGGGCGCCGTGTCGCCGATCGGCGACGCGCCCACGTCCGGCACCTTGATCTCGTGCACGCGGAGGGTGGTAGCCGGGTCGAAGCCGATCCCTTCCGCGATGAACGTGTTGCTGGAGTAGGCGAAGGCCTCGTTGGAGAGCCTCGTCAGATCGGCGAGGCCGGGGGTCGGGTGCTGAGGCGCGACCCATTTCGCGCCGGGGCGGGCGGGTAGCGCCCCTGCGCTGGGCGGCCCGTACACGTCGACGGTCGGCACGCGGCCGGTCTTGGACATGATCAGAGGTGCCATGAACGTCGCGAAGGTGAAGTAGTCGGCGATGTGATCCGCGTGGAGGTGAGTGATGAAGATGCCCTTCAAGCGCGCGGGGTCGAGGCCCGAACGCACGTACTGCGACACCGCGCCGAGCCCGCAGTCGATCAGGTAGACGTCGCCGCGGACGACGAGCGCGCTCGAAATGCCGAACCGTCCGAGTGAAGGCGTGGGGCCCGCCCCGGTCCCCAGCAGGACGAGCTCGGTCCCGTCGGTCGGCGTGGTGCGCGGTTCCGCCGCTGCGGCCACGCCCGGGGACAAGGCTCCGACCGTGGCCATCCCCGCCGCGAGGGCGCTCGAACGCAGAATCGTCCGCCTGGTCAGCGGACCTGATACCGGGGGCTTCGTTTCGCGTGTCATGCCACCACGATCGCGCGGGAACGCCCGGCGTCGCGTCGGTGACAATTACCTAGTTCGGTCGTAGACCAGCGCCATCTCCCCCAGTTCGCCGACGTCCTGGTAAGTCAGCTTCCACTGCGAAGCCGGCAGGCCGATCGGCCTTGATGACGCTCGCGCTGCTGTTGACCTTTTCCGCGTCCACCAACCACTTCGCGTAGGCGGGGGCGTTCTCGTCGGCGGCGACCATCGGCCAGAAGCCAGGAAACCCTCCGCGTTCAGTCTGCCGAGCAGCGCGGTCGTCGCGTTCTCGTGGATGCGGGCGAGGTGTCCTCGGGCAACGTCGGTGGTGAGACTGATGTTCGCGGTGACACGGCGGCCGGTCGAGTTCGTCATGTCGTTCAGTCCTCTTCCTGGGTGGGTCGAGCTGTGAGCTTGTCGAGCACCTGACCCCAGCCGGTTTCGATCCCGGCGATGAAGGGGACGGCCTCGACGGTCTCCTCCATACCCAGAAGCGTTCACTCAAGGGAAAACTCCAGGAGGCTCCGCTCGCCGGTCAGCGTGGTGACGGACTCGAAGACCAGGTCGTGGGCGGCGGCGAGGTCACGAAGCTCGTCGAGACGTCGCTCGCGGCCGCCGTACAGCACGAGCATCACCAGGTCCCACTCGGTTTGGGCCCCAGTCCACCGACCGCTTCGATGACGAGGACCCGGCCGCCGGGACGGGCCGCTTCGGCACAGCGGGCCAGGATGCGGTGGGCGTGGTCGTCGTCCCAGTCGTGGAGGATGTCGGACAGCAGATAGGCGTCCGCGCCGGTCGGGAGCGGGTCGAAGAAACTGCCCGCGGTCACCTCGGTCCGGTCTTCGAGCCCCTGCTCAAGGAAGGCTTTCTCGGCGCCGGCCGCGGTGGGCGCGAGGTCGACGAGGTGGCCGCGCACCGAGGGATTGGCCGTCAGGATCGCGGCGAGCAGGCTGCCATGACCACCGCCGATGTCGACGATCGTGCCGAAGCGGGCCCAGTCGAAACCGGCGACGAGCCCCGGGATCTGTGCGCTGAACCGCTGGGTCATCTGCCGGTCGAACGTCTCCCGGAGGCGCGGATGCTCGGCGAGATCGGCCCAGAAGTCCTGGCCGTAGCGGCGGATGTAGCCCGCCTGACCGGTGGCGACGCTGTGCGCGAGTTCGACGAACGCCAGTTCGCCTCGCCCTCCGGCGGCCGCCATGTCCAGCAGACCGGCCAGGCCGTTTCCCGCGTCGGCGCGGAGATTCGCGCCGTATTCGGTGGTGCGGTAGCCGCTCGACGTCCGTTCGAGGACGCCGAGGGTGACGAGGTGACCCAGCAGCAGATCGAGTGCGAGCGGGGATTGGCCGAGTTCCGCCGCCAGTTCACCGGCGGCCGCGCCGTCGCCGGACAACCGGTCCGGCAGGCCGAGAGTGACCGCGACCCGCAGCGCCATCGGCGTCGCCAGCCCGGCCAGTCGAAGCAGTTCGTTTCTGTCGTTGTCATGGTTCGCCACGAAGATCCACGGTGGCAGCCCCGTCAAGCGAAAATCAGGCCGCGATCTCCCGAACTCCTTCCTTTCAAGGCCTGGTAAGGGGTTCTGCCTGATACGCCTGGTGCAACGAGGCCACAAAGGACGGAGCGGCCGACATCGGCGTGGCGCCGATCCGGTGCACCGCGATCCCCGGCGTCCATGAGTTCATGACCACCGCGCCCGCGAGTTCCGGCAGATCGGCGATGGTGACCTCCTGGACGCGCTGCGGCACTTCCAGCCGCCGGCACAGGATGTCCATCGTGGTGCCCCGCAACAGACCGGCGTCGGGCCACACCACCGTATCGCCGTCCCAGAACGCCAGATTCCAGATCGTCGCCTCACTGAGCCTGCACTGGCGGTCGACGAACGCCGCGTCGTCGAAGCCGTCGGCCACGGCCTGGCGCCGGAAGTATGTCTTCGCCATCTCGCCGGTGTGCTTGATCGACGGCAGGACGCGTTCGTGCTCGACGGCCGCCAGCGTCAGCGGGCCGTCCGGACCGGACGCCGGAGGCCGGGTACGGACGAGGGCTTCGAGTTCGCCCGGCAGGTGGATCGTCACGGTCAGGGAGACGTCGGCCGGACCGGCCTCCAGTGCCGTCCGCAGATACGAGCGGATCCGGTCGTCGGGCAGCGCCTGACCGAACAGCTCCAGGGACGCGGTCCGCAACCGGTCCAGATGCAGGTCGAGGCCACGGATCCGGCCGTCGCGCACCTGCATGGCCGTGAAGTGGGCGAACCCCGCGAACGCCAGTGGCGCCAGGTCTTCCGCGGTCGCCGTCCGCCCATTCAGCTGGGCGACGAAAGCACTCATGCCACCCACCGTAATCCGGTTGCGACGGCGACGGCCGCACCGGGAGGATTCGCCGGGTGTCCGCATCACGTTCCGCACTGTCGCGCTGGCAGTTCGACCTGACCTGGTCGTTGTTCGAGTACCACCTTGCCCGGCTGAAACACGAGGATTTCCGTTGGGAACCCGGGGACCTCTGCTGGACGGTGCGCCAGGACGGCGACGGTGCCTGGCGCCCCGATTGGGCCGACACCGAACCCGACCCGATTCCCGTCCCCACGATCGCCTGGCTCTCCTGGCATATCGGCTGGTGGTGGAGCGTCGCCCTCGATCACGCGAACCGGCGGACCCCGCGCGAGCGCGAGGAAATCACCTGGCCGGGCGAAGACTCCGCCATCGAGTGGCTGCGCGGCCTTCGCGAGGAATGGCTCGCCGTCCTGGATCGCTTGACCGACGCCGACCTCGACGCTCCGTCCGGTTATCCGTGGGGCGAAGACGCCGGACTCACCTTCGCGCACACGGTCGCCTGGGTGAACTCCGAGCTGATGAAGAACGCTTCCGAGATCGGCCAGCTCAGGTTGCTACGCGTCGCCGGAGCCGCAGAACAGCCACGGCCCCCAGCCCGACGGTGACGACAGCGCAGACGTAACCCACCGCCGAGAAGGCGGTTCCGAACGCCTCCCGCGCGGCCTCTTCAGCCCGCTGCTCGCGGACTGCTCGGCCGACCCGGACCTGCGGAACACGTTCATGGAGACACTGTTCGGGCACGCGCCGATCACCGAGGTCGAACAAGCTGTCACCAGCCTGCTCTCCGGACTGGCTCGGGATTTTCCCGTCCTGGAAGCGAAGGCCGCGGTCACGCACGGGCGGTCGTGATGCCGGGAATGGACTTCAGCTCTCCCAAGAGCGTCGAACTGACGGCGACCGGATAATCGTCGAGCGCGTAGGACGACCCTGCGAGCTTCACCTGGACCGGGGTTTCCCCTTTGTGCGCCAGCAAAGCCTGTTTCAGTTCGAGGACCGCGTCCTCGGTCAGTCTCTCGGCGATCGCGTGCAGCACCAGGGGCGGTTCCCCGTCGCCCGCCGTGGAAAGATCGAGCGGCATCAGCCCGCCGCCGAACACGGACATCTTGTCCTCCCGCCAGTTCACCCGGCCGCTGACACGGACGGCGTTGTCCTCGGCCAGATCCGCCACGAACAGCGCGTAGGCCTTGGGAAAGAACAGCACTTCGAGCGCGGCGTCCAGATCCTCGATCGTGCAGATGGCCCACGGCTCGCCCTTCTTGTTGACCCGCCGCTCCAGGGACGTGATGAGTCCGGCGACGACCAGTCCCCCTTCCCTCGGCGGGTTGTCGAGGATCGCCGCGATCGGGCGGGGCGCGTGCTTGCGCAGGAGGTGTTCCGCCCCGTCGAGCGGATGCGCGGACACGTACAGCCCGAGCATTTCCCTTTCGTGGGCGAGGAGTTCCTTGCGCGGCCACTCGTGGACGTCGAAGCCGATGTGGGCGAGCGGCGAGGTGTCGTCCCGGCTCTCCTCACCCGAACCGAAGAGATCGAACTGGCCCATCGCCTGCTTGCGTTTCAGCGGCACCACGGCGTCCACCGCGTCCTCGTGCACTTTCAGGATCGAGAGCCGGGTATGCCCGAGCGAATCGAACGCGCCCGCCTTCGCCAAGGATTCGATGACGCGTTTGTTGCAGGCCACCAGTTCCGACTTGCCGAGGAAGTCGGTGAACGACGCGTACTTCCCCTTCTCCCGGCGCGTCGCGATGATCGAGTCGACGACGCATCCGCCGACGTTGCGCACCGCGCCCAGCCCGAACCGGATCGCGTCACCCACCGCCGAGAACCGGAGGCCCGATTCGTTGACGTCCGGCGGCAGCACCTTGATCCCCAGCCGTCGGCACTCCGAGAGGTAGACCGCCGACTTGTCCTTGTTGTCCCCCACCGAAGTCAGCAGACCCGCCATGTACTCGGCCGGGTAGTTCGCCTTCAGGTACGCCGTCCAGTAACCGACCAGGCCGTAACCGGCGGCATGGGACTTGTTGAACGCGTACCCGGCGAACGGCAGGATCGCGTCCCAGAGCGCCTGCACGGCCTCGCGCGAGAACCCGTTGGCGAGCATGCCGTCGCGGAACCCCTCGAACTCCTTTTCCAGCACCTCTTTCTTCTTCTTGCCCATCGCCTTGCGCAGCACGTCGGCGCGGCCCATGGAGTAGCCGGCGACGTCACGGGCGATCTGCATGATCTGTTCCTGGTACACGATCAAGCCGTGCGTCTCGGCCAGGATCTCGCGCAGTGGCCCGGCCAGTTCGGGATGGATCGACTCGATCGGCTGCCGGTGGTTCTTGCGGTCCGCGTAGTTGTTGTGCGTGTTCATCGCGATGGGTCCGGGCCGGTACAGCGCGTTCACCGCGATGATGTCGTCGAACCCGGTCGGTTTCAGGCGGCGCAGCAGATCCCGCATCGCACCGCCGTCGAGCTGGAAGACGCCGAGACTGTCGCCGCGGGCCAGCAGTTCGTAGGTCGCCGGATCCTCGACGCCGAGCGTGTCGAGGTCGATCTCCTCGCCGCGGTTGTCCTTGATGTTGTCCAGCGCGTCGCCGATGACGGTGAGGTTGCGCAGGCCGAGGAAGTCCATCTTCAGCAGGCCGATGGCCTCGCACGACGGGTAGTCCCAGCCGGTGATGACAGCGCCGTCGTCCCTGCGCCACAACGGGATCGCGTCGAGCAGCGGCTCACTCGACATGATGACGGCACAGGCGTGCACGCCCGCGTTGCGGATCAGTCCTTCGAGGCCGCGGGCCGTCTCGAAGATCTTGGCCGCCTCGCCGTCGCCTTCCAGCAGCGCGCGGACCTCCGCCGCTTCGGCGTAACGCTCATGATCTGGCTCGACGATTCCAGCGAGCGGAATGTCCTTCGCCGCGACAGGCGGCGGAAGCGCCTTGGAGATCCGGTCCGCGATCGCGTATCCACTCTGTCCATAGTGGACTCTGGCGGAATCCTTGATGGCCGCCTTGGTCTTGATCGTGCCGAAGGTGATGACCTGCGCGACGTGCTCGGCGCCGTACTTGTCGGTGGCGTAGCGGATCATCTCGCCGCGACGCCGGTCGTCGAAGTCCATGTCGATATCCGGCATGGAGACCCGCTCGGGATTGAGGAACCGCTCGAAGAGGAGGCCGAGATCGATCGGATCCAGGTTGGTGATGCCGAGCGCGTACGCGACGAGCGAGCCCGCCGCCGAGCCACGACCGGGCCCGACCCGGATGCCGACGCGGCGAGCGTGGTTCATCAGGTCGGCGGTGATCAGGAAGTACGCCGGGAAGCCCTTTTCGGCGATCACGCCGATCTCGAAGTCGGCGCGGGCGACGTATTCTTCGGGGACGCCGTCCGGCAGACGACGGCGAAGCCCGTCCGCGACCTCCTTGCGCAGCCAGGATTCCTCGTCGTGCCCTTCGGGGACCTCGAACACCGGCATGCGGTCGAGGTGCCGGTAGACGTCGTCGTAGGACTCGACCCGTTCGGCGATGAGCAGCGTCGAGTCCGCCGCGCCCGGGACTTCGGCGTCCCAGTACCGGCGCATCTCCTCCGCGGACTTGAGGTAGTAGCCGTCGCCGTCGAACTTGAACCGGCCGGGGTCGTCGAGGGTCTTGCCGGATTGGACGCACAGCAGCGCAGAATGCGCGCCGGCCTGATCCTGGGTGACGTAATGTGAGTCATTGGTGGCCAACGGTTTCAGCCCGAGGCGGCGCCCGATGTCCAGCAGCCCGTCCCGCACGGATCGCTCGATCGGGAGGCCGTGGTCCATCAGCTCGAGGAAGAAACCGTCCCCACCGAAGATGTCGCGATAGTCCGAGGCGGCCTGGATGGCCTCGTCCGGCTGGCCGAGCCGGAGCCTGGTCTGCACCTCACCGGACGGGCACCCCGTGGTCGCGATGACGCCTTCGTGATGGCGGGCAAGGAGTTCCCGGTCCATCCGGGGTTTGCGGTAGTAGCCCTCCAGACTGGCCAAAGAGGACAGACGGAACAGATTCCGCAGACCGGTCGCGTTCTCCGCGAGCATGGTCATATGCGTGTAGGCGCCGCCGCCGGAGACGTCACCGCCATCACCGCGCCGACCCCAGAACACCGGTTTCTTGTGGAAACGCGACTCGGGTGCGAGGTAGGCCTCGATGCCGATCACCGGTTTGAGCCCCGCCAGGGTGGACTGCCGGTAGAACTCGTCGGCGCCGTACATGTTCCCGTGGTCGGTCATGCCCACCGCGGGCATGCCAAGCCGCTGGGCCTCGGTGAAGAGCGGCGCGATCTTGGCGGCGCCGTCGAGCATCGAATACTCGGTATGAACGTGCAGGTGCACGAAGGAGTCCACGGCCACTCCTCACGGTTGTACGATTCCGGCCTGTCGCGGCGATTGGACCCAAGGCGCACAGGCGTTGTCCAACAAGCGACACGCGGCAGGTGACAACCACGGGTTGTAAGAGGAGGACACGGTGGAACTCGACCTCGGCGCGGTGCGCGCTTTCGTCGCGGTGGCCGACGACCGGTACTTCGGCGAGGCGGCGATCCGACTGGAGGTGAGCCAGCAGGCGATCTCCAAACGGGTCGCGAAACTCGAAGCGGACCTCGGCGTGCGACTGCTGTCGCGAACGCGCGGCGGGGCCGAGCCGACCGAGGACGGCGAGGAGTTCCTCAAGCACGCTCGCGCGCTGATCAGCCTCGCGGACCAGGCCGTCGAGCGCCTTCACGGCAGGCGCCGTCCACTACGTGTCGACGTCCTCGGCACGCGCTTGGCGACCATGGAAGTGATCCGGGCCTTCCACGCCGATCACGACGACGAACTGGAACTCGTCACGCCCGGACTGGGCGCGGTGCGCCGTCCGATGCTGCCCGATTCGGTCGATGCCGCCTTCGCCCGCGTCAGCACCGTGACGGACCCAGGAATCGGCCGCACACCCGCCTATCTGGAGCCGGCGCACCTGCTGATCGGGCGGCGGCACCCGCTCGCGCGGCGACGGCGGGTCGAGATGGCGGAACTCGACGGCCTCACCGCCTGGATGCCGTACAACGCGCGGGCCAGCGAATGGGCGGAGTTCTGGCAGGAACTGTGCCCGGCGTTCGGCATCCTCGTCGACACCGACGGCCCGAACTTCGGGCTCGAACACCACATCGAGGTACTCAGCGAGTCGAAGGACCGCCTCGGCTTCGTCGGCGCGAAGATGCACGTGCCCTGGCATCCGGACGTCGTCCAGATCCCGCTCGTCGACCCGACGCCGGTGTACCCGTTCTCCCTGCTGTGGCGGCATGAGAACCGGCACCCCACGCTGCCGCTGCTGATCGAACACGTGCGGGCCGGGTACCGGCCGTTCGACGCCGAGCGGCAGTGGTTGCCGGTGGCGGACCGGGAGGCGATGAGCACCCAGGGCTGAAGCGGAAGTACATGAAGGGGGACTTCGTGGCCACACCACACGCACTGGACATGTCGCGAAAGCCACTTTCGGGACACCCAGGTCAGTACCCGGGCGAGCACGTAAGACGCCACCTTCGCCTTACCCCTCAAGAGAACACGAAACGCCACTCACGACCCACTTGACCTGCAAGATCTCGACTTTGCTGGGGCCCTGGCGCCTAGGTACAGGAAGGGGTCCTTCATGTACCTAGATGAGTGATTCCGTGAAGATCGCGTGAAGTGCAACCCCGCGACGGAATCCTTCCCTTGACCGTGGCCGTCTCGGCCGCGGTCGCCCCCTTCGGTGCGAACCAAGGTCGTGAAGGCCTCCTTGCCTACCTTGAGGGTAGGCAAGGAGGCCTTCACGACCTTGATGATACGGACATACAGCATCTAACCGGATGATTCGACTCGAAAGCGTCCCCTGTAGACAGTCACAACGCCTCACTGAGCTTCACGTGATTTTCCGGAATCAACCGCCTAGGACTCATCAACGCCACCATTCCGCGCGAGCGCCGCAAGTGGCCGTGTCCTGCGGGTAGCGAATGTCGCATCAGGGACGCTGAGCGTCCCAAATGTGGCATTGGGAACACCAGCGGGCTTGCTTAGCTATACGAACGGTCGTACGTTTAGTTCGTGACCTTCGCACTCGCCCAAGCCTTGGCCGTCGCCAAGAGCAGGCAGGACATCCCCGCCGCACTGGACCTGCTCCATCCGGACATGACCCTCGAAACCCCCGCCTTCGGCACGACAGCGAAAGGCCGAGCCGAGAACGAAAAGGCGCTCAAGCGCTTCTTCGCCACCTTCCCCGACTACGACGTCACCCTCGACGGCCACGCGAGCGACGGCACCACGCTCGTCTGCTGGGGCACCGCGCGGATGACCATGACCGGCGACCGGTTCGGCGTCGTGCCCAACGGCGAGCGCGCCGAACTCCCCGTCTTCATCCAGTTCACCTTCGCGGACGGCCTCATCGCGTCCGAACGGTTCTTCTTCGACCTCTCGGCGCTCTGCGCCCAGAGCGGTGTCTCGACCGACGCCGTCCGACGAAAGGTTTTCGGCTCATGATCACGCGCGTGAAGGACGTCGGCGAACTCCGCACGGAACTGCTCTTCGACATCGTCGTCGACCTGCACCCGCGGCTGGACATCGGCGGCGGCCGGGTGTTCTTCGGCGCCGCGGGTGGCGCGTTCGAGGGCCCGGACCTGCGCGGCGAGGTGCTGCCGACCGGCGGCGACTGGGCGGTGTTCCGCCCCGACGGGACGATGACGCTCGACGTCCGCCTGACCCTGCGCACCCACGACGACGCGCTGCTGCACATGACCTACGGCGGCCGCTGGCGGATCCCGGCCGAACTCCGCGCCGAAGTCGCCGACCCCGCGACCCGGCATCTGGCCGATCCGGCCCGGTACTACTTCCGGACGAATCCGCTGTTCGAGACCGGCTCTGAGCACTACTCCTGGCTGAACGACGTCGTCTGCGCCGGCTCGGGCTACCTGGTCGAGGGCGGGATCGCCTACCGAGTCGCCAGGATCCTCTGACTTTCCGCGCCGGTGACCCATGTGCACGATGCGCGAAGGCCTGCCGGTAAGGAAAAGTGAACGCATGGGCGAGGGGCTGATCGGCGCGAGGGTGACCCGGCAGGAGGACGTCCGGCTGCTCACCGGCCGGGCGCAGTACATCGACGACGTCCGGCTGCCGGGGATGCTCGAGGCGGCGATCCTCCGCAGTCCCCTGCCGCACGCACGGATCGTGCGCGTCGACGTCACGGCCGCGAACGCCCATCCCGGCGTGTTCGCCGTGGTCACCGGCGAGGACGTGCTGGCGAGTACGAAGACACCGCAACCGGTGATCTGGGCGAGCCTGCCGGACATGCGGGTGTCCGAGACCCACGCGCTGGCCGTCGGCAAGGTCCGGTATCCCGGGCAAGGCGTCGCGGCTGTCGCGGCGAAGGACCGGGCTACCGCCGAAGACGCGCTGGAGTTGATCGAGGTCGAGTACGAGGAACTCCCGGCCGTCAGCACGCTCGAACAGGCGCTGGCGGACGGCGCGCCGAAGCTCTACGAAGACTGGCCGGACAACATCGTCGGCACCGGCACCATCCCGATGGGTGACGTGAACACCGCGTTCGCCGAGGCCGACGTCGTGCTCACCGAATCGTTCCGCTTCGCACGCCAGATGGGCACGCCGATCGAAACACGCGGCGTGGTGGCGACTTGGGACCCGTTCACCGACCGGCTCGACGTCTGGCTCGCGACGCAGGCACCCAATCTGGCGCGGGAACTGTTCGGCGAGGTCTTCGGGCTCTCGATGGACCGGATCCGCGTGCGCACTCCCGACGTCGGCGGCGGCTTCGGGAACAAGTTCGACTTCTACGCCGAAGAGGTCCTCGCGGCGATTCTCTCGCGCCGCACCGGGAAACCGGTCAAGCTCATCGAGGACCGGGCGGAAAGCTTCGTCGCCAACGCGCACTCGCGCGAGCAGAAGATCGACGTCGAACTCGCGGCCAAGGACGACGGCACGATCACCGGTCTGCGCGCCACGGTGTACGGCGTCCTCGGTGGCGTGCTCGGAACGGTCGGCCCCAGCCCATGCTGGACGACGACCGCACTGCTGACCGGGCCGTACGCCATCCCGAACGTGGAACTGAGCCTCGTCGCCGTGATGACGAACCGTTCGCCGTACGGGTCGTTCCGCGGGTACGGGCTGCCGAAGGCGAACTTCGTGCACGAACATCTGGTGGAACAACTGGCGAAACGCCTCGACATGGACGCGCACGCGGTGCGGCGAAAGAACTTCATCGCGCCGGAGGCCTTTCCGTACCAGAGTCCGGTGTTCGTCTACGACAGCGGCCGCTACGAAGACTGCCTGGATCTCTGTCTGAAGGCGGTCGAAGACGCGGGCTGGGCGGAGCGCCGCGGAAACGGTGTCGGCATCGGGTATTCGTTCCACAACGAACTGACCGGTTTCGGGCCGAGCCGGATCATCAACCTTTCCGGTTTGGGGCATTCCGGTTTCGACGAGGAGGTCGTGCGAGTCGACTCGACCGGGCATGTGACCGTCTACACAGGACTGTCCGCGATCGGCCAGGGCATCCACACGACGCTGGCACAGGTGGCCGCGCACACGCTCGGCGTCCCGCTCGACCACGTCACTGTGCTGTCCGGGGACACCGACAGCTGCCCGTACACCGGCTACGGCACGGCGGCGAGCCGAGGAGCGGCCGTCGGTGGTGCCGCCGTGCTGAACGCGTCGACCCGGCTGCGGGCGAAAATCCTGCGGGTGGCCGGGCACATCCTGGAGGTCTCCCCCGACGATCTGTCCCTTGAGGACGGTGTCGTCTCGGTGAAGGGTGTGCCGGGCAAGGAGGTCACGCTGGCCGCGATCGGTGACGCGGCATACCGGCGGCTGAACGGTGTCTGGCCGGAAGACGAGACGCCGACGCTGGAGGAGCGGGAAGTCTACGACCCGGTCAACGTCGCGACGTCGTTCGGCTGCACCGCTGTCCTCGCCGAAGTCGACCAGGAGACCGGCGTGGTGACGCTGCTGGACTACCTGATCGCGCACGACTGCGGCACGGTGATCAACCCGACGATCGTGGACGGGCAGTTGCACGGCGGTGCGGCGCAAGCGATCGGCGGCGCGCTGTACGAGGAACTGGTCTACGGCGCCGACGGACGGATGGAGACCACCTCGTTCACCGGCTACCTGCTGCCGACCGCGACCGAGATCCCGCCGTTTTCCGTCTCCCATATGGCGACGCCCGCCGAGCACGTCCCCGGCGGGTTCAAGGGGATGGGAGAAGCGGGGGTGATCGGGGGTGGCGCGGCGATCGCGCACGCGGTCGAGGACGCGCTGCGCGAGTACGGCGTCGACATCACTTCGCTGCCGATCACGCCGCCACGGCTGCTGGC
Source organism: Amycolatopsis sp. cmx-11-12 (assembly GCF_046269425.1). Classification (NCBI taxonomy): domain Bacteria; kingdom Bacillati; phylum Actinomycetota; class Actinomycetes; order Pseudonocardiales; family Pseudonocardiaceae; genus Amycolatopsis; species Amycolatopsis sp. cmx-11-12. The sequence goes on from NZ_JADNQM010000019.1 coordinate 56,777, forward strand.
CGCGATGAAGCGGGGGACCCACCGATGAAGGCCGCGCCGTTCGACTATCTCCGGGTGTCCTCACTCGACGAGGCCGTCCAGGCACTGGGCACACCGGAGTCGCTGGTGCTGGCAGGCGGGCAGAGCCTGGTGCCGTTGCTGAACCTGCGCCACGCTCGGCCGTCGCTGGTGGTCGACATCAACCGTGTGGACGAACTTTCGTTTCTGCGCAAGGAGAACGGGCGCCTGGAGATCGGCGCGCTCACCCGGCACCGGGTCGCCGAGACGTCCGACGTCGTCCGGTCGGAAGTTCCACTACTCGCCGAGGCACTCGGTTACGTGGGGCACGTGGCGATCCGGAACCGGGGCACGATCGGCGGCAGCCTCGCGCACGCCGACCCGGCCGCGGAGCTGCCCGCGGTGATGGTCGCGCTCGACGCAGAATTCGCCGTCCACGGGCCGGACGGCGAGCGGACGATCGCCGCGCGGGACTTCTTCCTCGGCCCGTATCGGACCGCTTTGGGAGCCGGCGAACTCCTGACCCGGATTTCGGTGCCGGTGGTTCCCGGCGGCTGCGCCGTCGAGGAACTGAGCCGGCGCAGCCGCGACCTCGCACTGGTCGCCGTCTTCGCCACCGTGACGATGTCCGGCGACGTCTGCGAAACCGCCCGGATCGCCGTCGCGGGCGCGGGCCCCACGCCGATCCGGGCCACCGCCGCCGAAGCGTCGCTCGTCGGCCAGCCCTTGACGGACGGCGTGATCACCACCGCCGCGGACCTCGTCGCGGCCGCGACCGACCCGCCCGACGACCTCCACGCCCCGTCCGGCTACCGGCGCGAGATGGCCGCGGTCCTCACCCGGCGGGCGATCACACGAGCGAAGGAGGGCGCATGATCACGGTCACCCTGACGGTGAACGGACGGACCTACCGCGCCGACTGTGAACCGCGGCGGACGCTGGCCGACTTCCTGCGCCACGACCTGGGTTTCACCGGGGTGCACGTCGGCTGCGAACACGGCGTCTGCGGCTCGTGCACGATCACCCTCGACGGCGCGAGCGCGCGTTCGTGCTGTCTGCTGGCGGTGCAGGTGGACGGCGCGGAGATCGTCACCATCGAGGGCCTCGCCTCGGACGGCGAGTTGCACCCGCTACAGGAATCGTTCCGGAAGCACCACGGCCTGCAATGCGGATTCTGCACGCCCGGGATGCTGGCGACGGCGCTCGAGTTACTGAAGGAGAACCCCGCTCCGACGGACGCCGAGATCCGGCAGGGGATCTCGGGAAACCTGTGCCGGTGCACGGGTTACCAGTTCATCGTGGACGCCATCCGGGACGCGGCGCCGGGCCGGTGAAGTACATGAAGGCCCCCTTCCTGTACCCGCACTCGCGTGCTTGGAGGCGGATCTCGCGTGCTTGGAGACCGCACACGCGAGATCCGCCTCCAAGCACGCGAGTTCGGCGAACAGGGTCGCCGTGCTTGCGCGTACTTCGGGATCAGCCGACGATGTCGATCTCGAACTCCACGTTCGAGCTGTACTCGAAGTCGGCCCACACCGCGCCCGGCAGGTGGTACCGCCGGTGCGAAACCGTCTTCGGGTTGAATCCGGGCGTCTGCAAGGGATTCCCGCCGACGCCGACCTTGTCGCTGCCCCAAGCGTAGATGTTGCCCTGCCAGACGGGCGCGTCGGTGATGCCGTCGCCGTCGACACGCGGGCGGACGATGATCGCGGCCGTCTCACTGCCGGAGAGGAACAGCCGCACGGACGTGGTGGACGGGCTGGCCGGAATGGTCCTGCGTTCCATGAGTTCTGTCGTCGCCTTCCGCTTCGGGGCGGCGCCGCCGCCGGTCAAGTGGGCGTTCGTATAGGACTCGTTGAGGTCGACACTGCTCGCGCGGATGCCGGGGACCTGACCGGCGTCCGAGTACTGGTGCACGTCATAGCGGCCCGCGGCGGCGTCGGGTTTGGCGCCGTAACGCGCGATCCAGATCACCAGGTCCGGCACGCCGAACTGGTCGGGGCGCAGCATCTTCGCGAGTGAGTTGTTCATGTACACGCCCGGCCGGAACCCGTGTCCCGCCACGCGGTTGCAGAACCTGATCGAGAAGTCCCGCTTACGCCCGTCGGGGATGTTCGGTGCCCCCGAACCCGGCGGGTTGTCCTCGAGGTCGAGCATCGGGACGCAGCCGGTCGCCCCGAGCCGCCGGACCTCGGCGATGAGCACATCCGCCTGGGCCTCAGGCGAAGGACTCGCCTGAGCGAAGTGGTAGCCCCCCACCGGAATTCCCACGGATCTCGCTCCGGCCACCAAGGCGTCTCCGGTGTTGCGGCCACCGTTAGGCAGGCCTCCACCGTCGGTGAGCTTCACGAAAACGTAGGAAACACCGTGGTTCTTTACGGATTGCCAGTTAGTAACGGATTGGAAGCGGCTGTAGACATCTATTCCCAGCGCCATCGTTACAGCCTGACGGGCGAACGAGTTGGACAAAAGGGCCTAGTGGGCGATTACTCGGACGTCCGATTCGCCCTTTCGGGCGGCCCCTCCCTGGCTGACCCGGCTCACCCGTGCCCGTACTGTGACGACCATGGCGTCTCGAAGCCCCTTTCGCTGGATGACCCGGTGGGTGGACTGGTTCGAAGAGCGCGGCGTCTACGTCCCGGGCGAGGAGAGCCGCGCGGTCGACCCGATGCGTGATTTCGGCTGGTTGATCGTGGCCTGGGTGTCCGGTTTGGCGATCTTCATCCTGTTCTTCGCCATCGCCGTTTGACCCTGATCGGTGTGCCACCGAGGTGACGACTGTCACTAGCCGTACCCTTCCGATCACGGATAGGCCACGGCTGTACACCAGGTGCGCTTCAACCCGGCCGTGCCGCTCCTCTCAGCTGAAGAAGACCGCCACTCTGGACTCTTCGGCAGTAATGACTACCTCGAACGGCCCACCCGCACCGCCGACTGGAGTAACCGCACATGGCGCCCCCGCGCACCCCGAAGCTCTTGATCGCCGCCTGCTCACTGATGCTGGCGACCGCGTGCGGGGTCCAGGCACCGGAAAAGGGGGCCGCCGCCCTCGGCGCGGACGCCCCGGCGCAGGGACTGGCCGCCACGCACGCGGAAGGCGACCTCGCGTTCGGCGCCCCGCACCGGTTCGCGACCGGGGTCACGATCTCCGTATCCGCGCCGAAGTCGTTCCGTCCCAGCCCGTCGGCGTACCCGCAGAGCCCGCGCGCGGTGGCCTTCGGGATCGAAGTGACCAACGCGGGCGACGGGACCTACAAGCTTTCCGGCCTGTCCGTGACGGGCGAGGTCGACGGCGAAAGCTCGTCGGTCAAACAGGTCGTCGACCCCGTGCAGGGTTATAACGGCATCGCGGACGCGGGCAAGGACGTGGCGCCCGGCCGGTCGGTCCATCTGAACCTGGCGTTCGCCGTTCCGGACAAGCCGGTGAAGCTGCGCCTCCAGGTACGGCCGAACCCCGCGGAACCCGTCGCGGCGAAGTACTGCGGGAAGGTCTGACGCCGCCGGTTTCGCTACCGTGTGCGTCATGACCGAGCAGCGACTCTCCCCCGGCGACAAAGCGCCCGACTTCACCCTCCCCGACAGCGAGGGCAACGACGTCAAGCTCAGCGACTTCCGCGGCAAGTCGGTCGTCGTCTACTTCTACCCGAGCGCCGGCACCCCGGGCTGCACGAAGCAGGCCTGCGATTTCCGGGACAGCCTCGCGCAGCTCAACGACGCCGGCTACCAGGTGCTCGGCATCTCCCCGGACAAGCCCGCGAAGCTCGCGAAGTTCGTCGAGGCGGAGGGGCTGACTTTCCCGCTGCTCTCCGACACGGAGAAGACCGTCCTCAAGACGTACAGCGCCTTCGGCGAGAAGAAGAACTACGGCAAGGTCTACGAAGGCGTCATCCGCTCGACTTTCGTCGTCGACGCGGACGGCAAAATAACCGTGGCGCAGTACAACGTGCGCGCCACCGGGCACGTCGCGAAGCTGTTGCGGGATCTCTCCCTGGCGTGAGCGGCGATGCCCAGCCGCCGTGTCGCGAAAGCCACTTTCGGGACATCAGACGTCCCGAAAGTGGCTTTCGCGACACCCGGGAGGGCTGGTATCGCCCTCACGAGACTCAGTCGGCCAGCTTCCTAAGCTCCCCTACCAACGCTCGCAACGCCCGTCCCCGATGCGAAGAAGCGTCCTTTTCGGACGGTTCCAGCTCGGCCGATGACCGCGTCTCACCTTCGGGCACGAAGATCGGGTCGTAGCCGAATCCGTTGGTGCCACGGCGTTCCCGGATCAGCGAGCCTCGCCATTCGCCGCGCACCACGGTCTCGTCGCCACCGGGGACGACCAGCGCCGCCGCGCAGACGAAGGCCGCGCCCATCCGCTCGTCGGGAGTGTCGGACAGCTGCGCCAGCACGAGGTCCAGGTTCGCCTCGTCGTCGCCGTGCTTGCCCGACCAGCGGGCCGAGAGCACACCCGGCATGCCGTTGAGCGCGTCGACGGCGATGCCGGAGTCGTCCGCGATGGCCGGGAGGCCGGTCGCGGCGGCCGCGTCCTGCGCCTTCGCGAGCGCGTTGCCCTCGAAGTCCGGAGCGGTTTCGGGCGCTTCGGGGAACTCGGGGACGTCGGCGAGGCCGATGACCTCGACGCCTTGGATCCCCTCCGCCACCAGGATGCGCCGAAGTTCGCCGAGCTTCTTCGCGTTGCGGGTGGCCAAAAGCAGCTTGGTCACTTCGCACCCTTCTTCTTGTCCGTGCGCGGCTCGGGCAGTTCGCCGGGGTACGGCAGCGCGAGCGCCTCGGTCTGCAAGCGGGTCAGCTCCGCGCAGCCCTCGAGCGCCATGTCCAGCATGGTGTCCAAAGTGGACCGGGCGAAGGTGGCGCCTTCGCCGGTGCCCTGAACCTCGATCATGGTGCCCGCGTCGGTGGCGACGACGTTCATGTCGACCTCCGCGCGCGAGTCCTCCTCGTAGGGCAGGTCGAGCCGCACGCGGCCGTCGACGACGCCCACGCTCACCGCGGCCACCGAGGACGAAAGCGGCTGCGGGTCGGCGAGGCGGCCCGCCGCGCCGAGCCAGGTGACGGCGTCGGCGAGCGCGACGTAGCCACCGGTCACCGCGGCCGTGCGGGTGCCGCCGTCGGCCTGGATGACGTCGCAGTCGATGACGATCGTGTTCTCCCCCAGCGCCGCCAGGTCGATGCAGGCGCGCAGGGACCGGCCGATCAGCCGGGAGATCTCGTGTGTGCGGCCGCCGACGCGGCCCTTGATGGATTCGCGGTCGCTGCGGGTGTTGGTCGACGACGGCAGCATCGCGTACTCGGCGGTGACCCAGCCGAGGCCGGAGCCTGCCCGCCAGCGGGGGACACCTTCGGTGACGCTCGCCGCGCACAGCACCCGGGTGTCGCCGAACTCGATCAACACCGAGCCCGCCGGCCACCGCTGGAAGCCGCGGGTGATCTTGATGTCGCGAAGCTGGTCGTCGTTCCTGCCGTCTTTTCTCGCCACGGCCGTCACTCTAGAACCCCGTGTCAGAGGTCGTAGACGGCGCCCTGCTCGACCAGCTCGGCGCCGGGGAACGCGACGGCCGCCTCGGCGAGCACGGTGTCGCGGTCGGTCCAGGGCGCGACGTGAGTGAGCAGCAGCCGCCCCACTCCGGCTTTTCGCCCCAGTTCCCCCGCTTCCTTGCCGGACAGGTGGACGCCGACGGGCCGGTCGGGCGAGTCGGTCCACGACGCCTCCGACAGCAGGACGTCGGCGCCCGCGGCGAGGTCGGTCAAGGTGTCGCAAACGCCGGTGTCGCCGGTGTAGGCGAACGTCTTGCCGCCATGGGCGATCCGCAGGCCGAACGCCGGGGTCGGGTGGTCGACCGGGACCGCGGTGACCTCGAACGGCCCGATCTCCATGGGCCCCGCCCGCAGGACGTCGAAGGCGAAGACGTCGGAGAGATCGGTGGTCGCCCGCTCTGCCTCGTTCGCCGCGTAGGCGTAGGCGAGCCGCTCGTGCACATCCGACGGCCCGTACACCGGCAGCCGTCGCGGCCTCGCCGGATACGGCAGCGCGGGGTGGTAGCGCCGCAGCACGGTCAGCGCGCTGACGTCGGCACAGTGATCCGGGTGGAGGTGCGAAAGGATCAGCGCGTCCAGATCGAACGGGTCACGCAGGGCCTGCAACCTGGCGAGCGTCCCGTTGCCGAGCTCGAGCCCCAGGACGAACCCGTCCGCCTCGATCAGGTAGCCGGACGCGGCGGCGTTGGGTCCGGGGACGCTGCCGCAGCAGCCGAGGATCGTGAGACGCACTGTGACACCTTAAGCGCGGAATCGGCGATTTACGCTCGGGTGGGAGCCAGCACACCCGGAGCGAAACCCATGAACCGCTGAGCGAGTCGGGTGAACGGCTCGGCGGATCCGGTGGCGACGAACTCGTGCCGCGGCGGGGTGTCGCGCTCGGCGAGGAGATCGTTCTCGGTGAGGACCCGCACGAGGTCACGCGCGGTTTCCTCGGCGCTGGACACCAGCGTGACCTCCTGGCCCATGACGATCTGCAGCACGCCGGACAGCAACGGGTAGTGCGTGCAACCCATGACCAGCGTGTCGACCTGCGCGTCCAGCAAGGGCTCCAGATATCCCTGTGCGAGCCCGAGCACCTGACGGCCGGTGGTGATCCCGCGTTCGACGAAGTCCACGAACCGCGGGCACGCGACACTGGTGATCTCGACGTCCGGGGCGGCGTTGAAGGCGTCGTCGTAGGCGCGGGACCGGACGGTGCCCTCGGTGCCGATCACACCGATCCGGCCGGAGCGCGTGGCCGAGACGGCCCGCCGCGCGGCCGGGAGCACGACCTCGACCACGGGGACGTCGTAGCGCTCCCTCGCGTCGCGAAGACAAGCTGCGGAGGCGGTGTTGCAGGCGATGACCAGCGCCTTCACCCCGCCTTCGACGATGTCGTCCAACGCCGCGAGCGCGTATTCGCGCGCCGTCGCGATGGGAAGCGGACCGTACGGGTTGCGCGCGGTGTCGCCGACGTAGCGCAGCTGCTCACCGGGCAGCTGCTCCAGGATCGCCCTGGCGACGGTGAGCCCGCCCACTCCGGAATCGAAGACGCCGATGGGGGCGTCGGCGCTCGGCTTCGTCACACGGCGAGGCTACCTGGACCGGCGGAAGTCGCTTTCCGGGCTTGGGACTTGTCCATCCGCGCCACCACCCAGGCCGCGAAGACCCCGGACAGCGCGCCGAACAGGTGCCCCTGCCACGAAACGCCCGGATCACCCGGAAGCAGTCCCCAGAGCATCCCGCTCCAGATGCCCAGCAGCACCACGGCCACCAGGATCTGCCCGACGGCCCGGTTGAAAATGCCCCTGACCAGCAGGAACGCGAGCCAGCCGAAGGCGATTCCCGATGCGCCCACGGTCACCGTGTTGTCCGGCGCGATCAGCCAGACACCGAGCCCGGAGAGCAACCAGATGATGGCGGTGACCAGCACCCACCGGCCGATACCCGCGGCCATCGCGAGGAAGGCGAACACCAGGACCGGGACGGTGTTGGAGAACAGATGCCCCCAGCCCGCGTGCAGCAACGGTGCCCAGAGCACGCCGTCGAGGCCGGAGACGTCGCGGGCGAGGATGCCACCCTGGTCGAGGTCGGCGGGCAGCACGACGTCGACCAGCTCGACCAGGTAGAGCAGCACGGTGAAGGCCAACGCCACGATCGCGGCGGCCTTCGCGTTCGGCGGCAGGACGCGTTTGGCCGGATCCGTACCGGACGACTCGCTCGCCGGGACCGGCTGGGAAGGCATTGTGGTCACCTCCCCAGGCTACGACGGGGAACGGCGAGATCGCCTCCGTGAGAACCCTGAATTGTCGGTGGGCGGCGCTACGGTCGTCGGCATGGGGAACTCTTCTTCCGAGCACGTCGACGTGCCGGCCTACCTCGCGCGACTCGGCCTCGAGCACGAGCCGCCGTCCCTCGGCGCGCTCTTCCGGCTGCACGCGGCACACGTGGAACGGGTGCCGTACGAAGATTTCGAAGTCCAGCTCGGCCGGGTGACCTCGCTGGATCCGGCGGTGTCGTTCAGCCGGATCGCCGCCGGCCGCGGCGGCTACTGCTATCACCTCAACGGCGCGTTCTCGGCGCTGCTTCGGGAGCTGGGCTACCAGGTCACGCGGCATCCGGGTGGTGCGCAGATGCCGGGCGACCCGGCCGGCATCCACCTCAACCACCTGCCGCTGACCGTGTCCGGGCTGGCGGAGACACCGGAAACGAGCTGGTTCGTCGACGTGGGGCTCGGCGACGGCATCCACGAGCCACTCCCGCTGCTCGAAGGCGAGTACAAACAAGGGCCGCTGGTGTTCGGCATGCGGGCCTCGGAGGTCACGCCGGGCGGCTGGCGGTTCGACCACGATCCGCAGGGCAGTTTCGTCGGGATGGATTTCGCGCCGGAGGCGGCCGTGATGCCGGACTTCGCCGAGAAGCACGTCGAGCTGTCGACGTCCGCGGACTCCGGGTTCGTCCGCACGCTCGTGCTGCAACGCCGGGACGCCGAGGGCGTCGACTCACTGCGCGCGCTGACTTTGAGCAGGCTGCCGGGCGACAAGACGGTGCTGGAGTCACCCGCCCTGTGGTGGACGGCGATCGAGGACGTCTTCGGCGTGCCGCGCGGCGGCTTCACCGGTGAAGAACAGGACAGGCTGTGGCGGCAGGCCGTCTCCCAGCACGAGAGTCACGTGGCGGGAGGGAGTGAGATCTCGCCGAGCGCGTAGTCCACGGCCGCTTCGGCGTGCAGTCTGGTGGTGGGGAAGGTCGGCACCGGGCTGTCCTCGGGACCGACGAGCAGTTCGATCTCGGTGCAGCCGTAGATCACGCCGTCCGCGCCCGCCTCGGCGAGCCGCGCGATGACCTCGCGGCACCGCTCACGGGAGTCCTCGGTGACGACACCGTGGATGAGTTCGTCGTAGATGACCCGGTGCACCGTCTCGCGATCGGCTTCGTCCGGCACGAGCACGTCGAGCCCGTGCGCGGCGAGGCGTTCGCGGTAGAACGGCTGGGTCATGGTGAAACCTGTGCCGAGAAGCCCGACGCGCTTGATGTTCGCGGCCTTGATCGCGACGGCCATGGTGTCGGCGATGTGCAGCAACGGAATGCCGAGGCCGTCCGTGAGCTGATCGGCGACCTTGTGCATCGTGTTGGTGCACAGGACGACGAAGTCCGCTCCGGCCGCTTCGAGGCTGCGGGCGGCGCGGTTCAGTTCCCGACCTGCGTCGTCCCAGCGGCCTTCGGCCTGCATCGCTTCGAAGTCGGCGAAGTCCACGGAGTAGAGCACGGTACGCGCGGAGTGGTACCCGCCGCGCAGCTCACGGACGCGCTCGTTGACCAGCCGGTAGTACCCGGCCGACGATTCCCAGCTCATCCCGCCCAGCAACCCGATGGTCTTCACACCCGCCATCGTGCCACCGCTCGTGTTATGAACGGACCTTTCATAACAAATTCTGTTATGAAAGGTCCGTTCATAACACGTGGGTCAGGCCCAGAGCTGCCCGTCGAGCCGCTCGGCCGCTTCGTCGAGCGAACCGGAGTAAGCGCCCGTAGAGAGGTACTTCCACCCAGCGTCCGCGACCACGAAGGCCACGTCGGCGGGCTTACCCGAAGCAGCGGCCTTCTCGGCGACGGCCAGCGCCGCGTGCAGCACCGCACCGGTCGAGATCCCCGCGAAGATGCCTTCGTGCTCCAACAGCTCACGCGTCCGGCGAAGCGCGTCGTACGCCCCGACGGAGAAGCGGCCGTTGAGCACGCTCGCGTCGTAGAGCTCCGGAACGAAGCCCTCGTCCAGGTTCCGCAGGCCGTACACCAGCTCGCCGTAGCGCGGCTCGGCCGCGATGATCTGCACGTCCGGCTTCGCCTCGTGCAGGTAGCGTCCGACACCGACCAGCGTGCCGGTGGTGCCGAGGCCGCCGACGAAATGCGTCAGCGTCGGCAGGTCCTTGAGCAGTTCGGGCCCGGTGCCGCGGTAGTGCGCTTCGGCGTTGGCCGGATTGCCGTACTGGTAAAGCATCACCCACTCCGGGTTCGCCTCGGCCAGTTCCTTCGCCCGGCGCACCGCCTCGTTGGACCCGCCCGCCGCCGGCGAGAAGACGATCCGCGCGCCGTACGCCTGCAGCAGCTGCTTGCGTTCGGTGGAGGTGTTCTCCGGCATGACGCACACCAGCCCGTAGCCCTTGAGCTTCGCGGCCATGGCGAGCGCGATCCCGGTGTTGCCCGACGTCGGCTCCAGGATCGTGGAGCCGCGCCGGAGGGTGCCGTCACGCTCGGCGGCCTCGATCATCGCCAGCGCGGGGCGATCCTTGATCGAGCCGGTCGGATTGCGATCCTCCAGCTTCGCCCACAACCGCACGTCGTGGGTGGGCGAAAGCCGGGGCAGGCCGACCAGCGGGGTACCGCCGAGCGTGTCGAGCAGCGACTCGAAGCGAGCCATGGATCAGCCTCCGGCCACGGCGGGCAGGATGGTCAGCGTGTCGCCGTCCTTGACCTCGGCCTCGAGACCACCGGAGAAGCGGACGTCCTCGTCGTTGACGTAGACGTTGACGAAGCGGTGCAGCTTCTCCTCCTTGACCAGGCGGGCCTTGAGGCCGCCGTGGCGGGACTCGACGTCGTCGATCACCTCGAGCACGGTCTTGCCGGTCGCCTCGACGGACTTCTCGCCGCCGGTGTGCGTACGCAGGATGGTCGGGATGGACACGGTCACGGCCATGGTTTTCTACCTCCGGTGGTGTTCTCTGCAACGCAGACGTTCGGGCGGCCCGGCTTGTTCCGGGGCCGGGTTCAGCCGATGATCTCGACGGGCTCCTCGGTGATCTCCCCGTCCACGATCCGGTACGACCGGAATTGGTGCGAATCGGGGTCCTTCGTGGACACGAGCACGTAGTGCGCGTCCGGTTCCGAGGCGTACGAGACATCGGTGCGCGACGGGTAGGCGTCCGTCGCGGTGTGCGAGTGGTAGATGACCACCGGGACCTCGTCGTTGGCGTCCATCTCGCGGTAGAGCTTGAGCAGATCACCCGAGTCGAATTCGTAGAACGTGGGCGAGCGTGCCGCGTTCAGCATCGGGATGTACCGCTCGGGGCTGTCCGATCCGTCAGGACCGGCGATCACCCCGCACGCCTCATCGGGATGGTCACGACGGGCATGGGCGACGATCTCGTCGACGAGTTCACGGCGGATCCGGAGCACATCGCACATCTTAGGTGCTGGACGGGCGCCTTCCACACTCTGAGATTGCCGCCACTCAAGCCCGCGTTTAGTCCTCTAGTTGCGGTAGTTGCACGTGCAACTACCGCAACTAGAGGACGAATTGCGTGGTCAGGAGAAGGCTTCGGGCCACACATCGCGGTACGCGCGCATGCCGCCCGCCGAAGTGGCGTTCAGCACGCCGTGCACCATCGCCCGCCCGAACACCCGCGCGGCGGCCGAGCACAGCGTGTCCAGCACCGCCGCCCGTCGCGTCGCCGCGACCGGGCCCGCGCCGCCGGGTAGCTCCCGCTCGCCGGTCGCCAGCGCGAAGACCGTGTCGCCGTCGAACATCGTGTGCGCCGGTCGCACGGCCCTGGCGATACCGTCCTGAGCGGCCACCGCGAGCCGTCGCGCCTCCGCCTTGGACAACGCCGCGTCGACCGCGACCACGCCGATGGTCGTGTTGAGCCCGGCGGCCTTCGCCTCGACGTCGCCGGGCCGGTCCGGCCAGCGGACGCCGAACTCGCCGTCGACCTCGTGGTCCGCCGCGAAGGCGCGGCCGGTCGAGAGGTCGACAGCCTCACCGGCGGCGTTCACGGCGGCGACGACGCCGACGGTGAACTCCCCGACCCGTTCCGAAGCCGTCCCGATCCCACCTTTGAGTGATCCCGCCTTCGCGCCGGCACCCGCGCCGACAGTTCCCAGCGGCACAGGACCGGCCGCGGCCGCTTCACAGGCCGCATAGCCGAAGGAGGCGTCCGGACGGTTTCCCCAGTCGCTGCGTGGCAGGTCGAACAGCACCGCGGCGGGCACGATCGGCACCACCTCGTGCGGCTCGGCACCGACCGGGATGCCCAGGTTCCGCTCGGCGAGCCAGCGCATGACGCCGTCCGCCGCGGCCAGGCCGTACGCGCTACCGCCCGACAGGCAGATCGCGTTGACGTGCTGGACCAGGTTCTCCGGCTCCAGCAGATTGGTCTCGCGCGTGCCGGGCGCGCCGCCGCGCTGGTCGACGGCCCCGACGGCGCCGCCGGGAACCAGCACGACCGTCGTCCCGGTCGCCCAGCCGTCACCGACCCGCTCGTGGTGCCCGACCAGCACGCCGGGAACGTCGGTGATCATGACGTCAGCGACTGGATGAGGGTTTCCTGCACCCAGGTCAACCAGTGGTAGACGCCCAGATGCGGGGCGCGGGGATCGTCCTCGGGCAGTTCGTCGGGCATGTCCTCGGTGACGTCGAGCGCGGTGCCCAGCGCCAGCCGGACGTCGTTGAGGGCGCCAAGCCACGCGTCGGCCTGCTCGAAGGTCAGCCGCACGTCCCCGCCGTCACGCGGCAGGGTGTCCAGCACGATCTTGGCGACGCCGACCTTCTTGTCCAGCAGATCGGGCTCGTGGATCGACCGCATCGCCGCGGCCGAATCGATGTCCTCGCGGGTCGGGTTGTCCGGGTCCAGCTTGTGGAAGTCCGGCAACAGCCGCGAAAGCACCGGATCGTCGGGCGACTCGGTCGGGCCCGTGCGGATCCCGGTCAGCTCCGCCAGCTCGTCCTGCGGCGCCTCCTCGGCGCGCGCGGTGAGCATGTCCTCCAGCTGGCTGACCAGACCGCGGAGAACCGCGGCCTCCTGCTGTTCGAACCCGGCGACGATCGTTTCGCCCTTGCGGCGCCATCCGTTCATGAAGGCTGCTCCATCGTCGCCCAGAGGCCGGCCGCGTGCAGTTTCGCGACGTCGGTCTCGACCTTCTCCTTCGAGCCGGACGACACGATCGCCTTGCCCTTCTGATGCACGTCGAGCATCAGCTTCGTCGCGTGGTCCCGGCTGTAACCGAACAGCTTCTGGAACACGTACGTCACGTACGACATGAGGTTCACCGGATCGTTCCAGACGACCGTCCGCCAGGGGCTGTCCTCAGAGACGACCTCTACTCCCTGTGGATCAACCTGCGTCTGCTCGGATGCGACAGGCGTGGACATGCACTCCATGGTGTCACGGGCCCAACCCGGTACGGGCTGGCAGGTCCGGCCATGTGGGTGAATAGGCTGGCAGCATGGGTTTCCCCGAGGCGGCCATTGGCGCCAGCACCGCGTTGCTCACCGACCACTACGAGCTGACCATGCTGGCCAGCGCCCTGGCCGACGGGACGGCGGATCGGCCGTGTGTCTTCGAGGTCTTCGCCCGCCGCCTGCCCGACGGCCGCCGCTACGGCGTCGTCGCGGGCACCGGCCGGGTTCTCGACTCGATCGCGGACTTCCGGTTCACCGACGCCGAGCTGAGCCAGCTGGAGGCGACCGCCGTCGTCGACGACGACACCCTTTCGTGGCTCGCGGACTACTCCTTCTCGGGGAACATCGACGGTTACCCCGAGGGCGAGCTCTACTTCCCCGGCTCCCCGATCCTGACCGTCACCGGTTCCTTCGGCGAGGCCGTCGTGCTGGAGACGCTGATCCTGTCGATCCTCAACCACGACAGCGCGATCGCGGCCGCGGCGGCACGCATGTCGGGCGCCGCGCACGGCAGGCCGATCATCGAGATGGGCGGGCGCCGCACCCACGAGTGGGCCGCCGTCGCCGCCGCGCGGGCCGCGTACCTCGCCGGTTTCGCCACGACGTCCAACCTCGAAGCGGGTCGCCGCTACGGGATCCCGACGCGGGGCACCGTCGCGCACGCCTTCATGCTGCTGCACGACAGCGAAGAAGAGGCGTTCCGCGCACAGGTCGACAAGATGGGCGCCGACACCACACTCCTGGTGGACACCTACGACATCACCAAGGGCATCGAAACAGCCGTCCGGGTGGCGGGGACCGAACTCGGCGCGATCCGCATCGACTCCGGTGACGTGGGCCCGCTGGCCCGCAAGGCCCGCGAGCAACTGGACGCCCTCGGCGCCAAGGACACCCGGATCGTGGTGTCCGGTGACCTCGACGAACACGCCATCGCGGCGCTCCGGGCGGAGCCCGTCGACGCGTATGGCGTCGGCACCTCGGTCGTCACCGGCTCCGGCGCGCCGACCGCCGGGATGGTCTACAAACTCGTCGACGTCGACGGCAAACCGGTCGCCAAGCGCAGTGCGCACAAGGAGTCCCGCGGTGGCCGGAAATCGGCGCTGCGACGGCACCGCGGCACCGGCACCGCCGTCGAAGAGGTGATCTGGACAGCCGCCTCACCCTCCTCGGAGGTCCCGGAACAGGGACCGAACGACCACGAATTGCAGATTCCGCTGGTCCGGGGCGGCCGGACGGTGGATGATTTGCCCACGCTGGACGACGCGCGCCAGCGGCTTCGCCGGGCCCTGGTGAGCCTGCCGTGGGAGGGCCTCAAGCTCTCGCACGGGGAGCCGGCCATCCCGACCGTATTCGTCTGATGAGAACTCAGGAGCAACACATGGGGACCGCCCTGATCGTGGTCGATGTGCAGAACGACTTCTGCGAAGGCGGGTCGCTCGGCCTGCCCGGTGGCGCCGCCGCCGCCGAAGCGATCTCCAAGCAGGCCGCCGAGGGTGGCTACGCGCACGTCGTCGCCACCCGTGACTACCACATCGACCCGGGCGACCACTTCAGCGAGACGCCGGACTTCAAGGACAGCTGGCCGCGCCACTGCGTCGCGGGCACCTCAGGCGCTTCGTTCCACCCGGCGCTCGACGTCGTCCCGATCAGCGAAGTCTTCTCCAAGGGCGAGTACACCGCCGCGTACTCGGGTTTCGAGGGCAACGCGCGCGACGGCAAGACGCTCGACGCGTGGCTGAAGGAGCACGACGTCACCGAGGTCGACGTCGTCGGCATCGCGACCGACTTCTGCGTACGCGCCACGGCGCTCGACGCGGCGAAGGCGGGCTTCACCGTGCGTGTGCTGTTGGACCTCACCGTCGGCGGTTCGCAGCCGACGGTCGACGCCGCGCTCAAGGACTTCGACGAGGCAGGCGTGACCTACACCGGGAAGGCGCCGGTCCCGGCCGCATGATCCAGCACCACCTCCAGGACACCCTGATCGAAAACCGGCTCATCGCGATCCTGCGAGCCGACAACGCGAACCGCTTCTCCGACGCCGCGACAGTGCTGCACGCGGCGGGCGTCCGGGTGCTCGAAGCGGCGTTGACCACGCCGGGAGCCCCGGAAGCCATCGCGGCCATCCGCAAGAAGCTCGGCGACGACGCGCACGTCGGCGCCGGGAGCGTCCGTGAACCGTCCGATGTGGACATCGCGGCGGACGCGGGCGCGACGTTCCTGGTCACGCCAACGGTGAACCCGCTGGTCTTGGAGCGCGCGCACGAGCGCGGGCTGCCGGTGGTCTGCGGCGCGCTGACCCCGACCGAGATCGACCATGCCTGGCGCCTCGGCGCGGCCGCGGTGAAGGTGTTCCCGGTCGCCGCCGTCGGCGGGATCGCCTACCTGCGGGCGATCCGGGCGCCGATGCCGGACATCCCGCTGGTGCCGACCGGCGGCGTCCACCTCGCCGACGTCGCGAAGTACCTCGAGGCGGGTTCGATCGCCGTCGCCGCCGCGACGCCGCTGCTGGGTGACTCGCTCACCTCCAGCGGCTCGCTGGCGGACCTCGCGACCAGGGCGAGCGAGTTCGTCGCCGCGGCCGCGAAGTACGTCTCGCGCACTTAGGCCCCTCCCGCAATTCGGCACCTACTTGCGGTCGCAATTCGGCACCTACTTGCGCTAGACGCGCGTGCAACGACCGCAAGTAGGTGCCGAATTGCGCGGGTCAGGGCTTCTTCTTGCCGTACGGGTCGCAGCGCGCGGTCCCGAGGTAGATGTCGCCCTTCGCCGGTCCGCCGCCCTGCGGGAACAGCTTGATGTGCAGCATGTGCGTCACGAGGCTCCCGTCGGGCGGCGTCGGCGTGACGGTCTCGTTGACCGTGAGCGATGCCAGCGCCGTCCCGCCCTTGCCGCCGGCGATGGTCAGCCGGTAGTTCTGCGGGATGTTCTCCGGCAGCGTGAACCCGGTGACGTCGCCGAACTCGATGTAGCCGAGGCTGCCGTCCTTGGTGGTGCTGCACTTCGCCATGAACGTGCGGACCTTGATCACCGGGCCGCCGAAGCGCTTGAGCAGGCTCATCTCGAACCGCCGCCCGGACGCCTCGCCGACCGCCGCCGCGCCGGTCCGGCCGCAGTTCGACTCGCCGCCGCCGAACCGGGCGAAGTCGCCAGTGGCCCCACCCTGGGTCTTCGCGGTCAGCGGCCCGTCGACGTCGCACGGCGCGAGATCGCCGGTGACGACGTGCTCGTCGCCGATCTCCACGTCGAGCGAGCCGACCGCCGCCGAAGCCGTCGCGGGCGCCGCTTCCGCCGAAGCCGTCGCCGTGCCTCCCGCCACCAGTGCTCCGGTCAGTATCGTCACCGACAGCAGCCGCCCCGCCGTCCTGGGTTTCGTCATGGTTGGCAGCCTCCACCAAGTCCCTGACCGGCGCAGGGCCACGCCACCCGGACGAGTGGATCGGCGATGACCGTGAGGTGGCCGACATTCGGTCCGCGACCCGTCGTCTGGCGTTAACCTCGGTTCACATTCGTGTACTCATAGGAGGTCTGAGTGTCTTCGCTGTCTGTGGCCGACCGTCGTGTCGTCCTCGCCGACCTCGTTCCCGGCGCACTGGTCCGTGACGCGATCCTGGTCGCCGGTGGTGCCGCGCTGACCGGCGCGGCCGCGCAGATCGTGCTCCCGGTGCCCGGCTCGCCGGTGCCGATGACCGGCCAGACGTTCGCCGCCCTGCTGGTCGGCGCGGCGCTGGGCTGGAAGCGCGGCGCGCTGTCGATGGCGCTGTACCTCGCCGTCGGCGCGGCCGGCTTCGGCTGGTTCCAGAACGGCTCGTCGGGCCTGTTCGGCGACAGCGCCGGTTACATCGTCGGATTCGTCTTCGCCGGTGCCCTGGTGGGCGCACTCGCCGGCCGCGGCGGGGACCGCACGCCGCTGCGCATGGCGGGGACGATGGTGCTCGGCAACCTCGTCATCTACTCCTTCGGCGCGCCGTGGCTGGCGGCCTCGCGGGGCGTCAGCCTGTCGACCGCGGTGGAGCAGGGCGTCGTGCCGTTCCTGATCGGTGACGCGCTGAAGATCGCCGTCGCGGCGGCGCTGCTTCCGGGCACCTGGGCGCTGGTCTCGCGCTTCCGCAAGGAGTCGTGACCGGCCCTTTCATCGCCCCAGCGCGTGTTATGAACGGTCCGTTCATTACAGGGTCTTGTTATGAACGGACCGTTCATAACACCGGGCGGACGATCCTGACGGTGCCCCCGGCTATCGTCTTGTCCCGTGCCAACCCGTGCTGACTTCCCCGGTGTCCTCGAACTCCTGACCCACGCGGTCGAGTCCGTTGGTGGTGCCGAGCGCGAGGGCCAGGTGCAGATGGCGGACGCCGTCGGCCGCGCCATCCGCACCGGCGAGCACCTGGCCGTGCAGGCGGGCACCGGCACCGGGAAGTCGTTGGCCTACCTCGTTCCCGCGATCCGGCACGCGGTCGAGAAGGAGGCGACGGTCGTGGTCTCCACGGCCACCATCGCCCTGCAACGCCAGCTGGTCGACCGAGACCTCCCCCGGCTCGCGAAGGCGCTGAAGAAGCCTCTCGGCCGTGAACCCACCTTCGCGATCCTCAAGGGACGCCGTAACTACCTCTGCCTCCACCGGCTCGATTCCGGCGCCCCGGACGAGCCGGAGGACCAGCAGCTGTTCGACCCGTTCGCCGTCTCCCGGCTGGGCAAGGAGGTCACGCGGCTGCGGGAATGGTCGTCCGACACAGAGACCGGCGACCGCGACGAACTGGTCCCCGGCGTCTCGGATCAGGCGTGGCGCCAGGTTTCCGTCACGGCCAAGGAATGCCTTGGCGCCTCACGCTGTCCCATCGGCACCGACTGCTTCGCGGAACGGTCCCGCGCCGAGGCCGGCAAGGCCGACGTCGTGGTCACCAACCACGCGCTGCTGGCGATCGACGCGTTGCAGGGCTACCAGGTGCTCCCCGATCACGACCTGGTGATCATCGACGAGGCGCACGACCTGGTCGACCGCGTGACGTCCGTGGCCACCGGCGAGCTGACCAGCGGCATGGTCTCCGCCGCCGCCCGGCGCTGCGGGAAACTGGTCGACGACGAAGTGGCCGACCAGCTGCTGGAGGCGAGCGACGGGCTGGCCCTGATCCTCGACGACCTGCCGTCTGGCCGCATGGACTCGCTGCCGCAAGCCCTCACCGGCGCGGTCCCAGCCGTCCGCGACGCCGCGCACCGCTGCCTCACCGCGCTCGGCAAGGACCGAAAGGAAGAGGTCGACGAGGCCACCGCCCGCAAACTGGCGCGGTCGCTGCTCGAAGAGGTCCACGACACCGCGGTCCGGCTGCTCGAAGCCTTCGACGACGACAACGCGCATCAACGCGACGTCGTCTGGTTGACCGGGGACCGCTTCTCCACGAACCCGCGTCCGCCCGCGTTGAAGGTCGCTCCGCTGGGCGTCGCGGGCCTGCTGCGCGAGCGCGTCTTCAACCAGCACACGACCGTCCTCACGTCGGCGACGCTGACCCTGGGCGGCACTTTCGACACCATGGCCCGGCAATGGGGTCTGCCGCCCGGCGGCGCCAGGGTCGAGAAGGCGCCGGGCGCGGCGACCGACAAGGCGGTCCCGGCCGATAGCGACGGCAGTAACGACAGCGACGGCCCGAAGTGGACCGGGCTCGACGTCGGCTCCCCGTTCGACCACAAGCGCAACGGCATCCTCTACCTGGCCAAACATCTGCCGCCGCCGGGACGGGACGGACTACAGCCCTCGACGATGGACGAACTGGCCGAGCTGATCGAGGCCGCGGGCGGGCGCACGCTCGGCCTGTTCTCGTCGATGCGCGCGGCGAAACAGGCCACCGAGGAGATGCGGGAGCGGCTCGACGTGCCGATCCTGTGCCAGGGCGACGATTCCACCGGCCTTCTGGTGCAGAAGTTCTCCGAGGACGCGCGCACCTGCCTGTTCGGCACGCTGTCGCTGTGGCAGGGCGTCGACGTGCCCGGTCCGTCGCTCCAGCTCGTGGTGGTCGACCGTATCCCGTTCCCCCGCCCGGACGACCCGGTCTCGTCCGCGCGGCAGCGAGCCGTGGAAGCCAGGGGCGGCAACGGTTTCCTCACCGTCGCGGCCACGCACGCCGCACTGCTGCTCGCACAGGGCACCGGACGGCTGCACCGCTCGGTCACCGACCGCGGCGTCGTGGCGATCCTGGATTCGCGGCTGGCCACGGCCCGTTACGGCGGATTCCTGCGCGCCTCGCTGCCGCCGTTCTGGCCGACCATGGACCCGAAGGTCGCCCGCGACGCACTGCGCCGCCTCGACGCCGCCGCCCCGGCCTGAGTGGTCTGGAACACGGCCGAGTACCGTAAACGGAACGCCGAAGACAGGGAGAACCGGTTGTCCCACGAGTCGCCCAACGCACAATCCCGGACCGTCAGCGTCGATGACACCGGAGTGCGTCGCCAGCTCGCGGACGGAAGCGAGGAAGCCGTCACGTGGTCCGAGCTGTCCGCGGTAGTGGTCAGAGTGATCCCTGAAGGCCCGTGGAAGGAAGACGTCTTCTTCATGCTCGCCGGTGCCGACGGAAAGGGCACCGCGATCCCCAGCGGCGACCCGGCCGCCGACGCGCTGATCGAGCGGCTGCAGACGCTGCCCGGCTTCGACAACGAGAAGTTCATCGAGGCCATGACCACTGACGCCGACGAGGCGTACGTGGTCTGGAGCTCCGAAGGCCATGCCGCGAAGCACTAGCGAAGTGTTATGAACGGTCCGTTCATTGCAAAATTTGTTATGAACGGACCGTTCATAACATCCCGGGCCCTACTCGGTCGGGAAGCTCTCCGTGACCGGGATCCCCTTCTTCAGCGTCCGGCTCACCGTGCACAGCCGCTCGATGGCGCGATCCACCGCCGCCGCGAGCGCCTCCCGATCCTCAGCGGGCAGTGACGACACGTCGACGTCGAAAGCCACATGGACGGCGTCGAGTTCCGAAACGCCTTCGCGGCTGTCCGCGGTCACGCCGACCCGGAACTTCGAGTCTTCCCCGATCCGGCGCGTGATGAGGTTCTCGGCGGTGACGGCCGAGCAGCCCGCCGCCGCGATCTGCAGCAGTTCGGCGGGTGAGAAGGCGCCCTCGGCGCCCTTGC
Source organism: Amycolatopsis sp. cmx-11-12 (assembly GCF_046269425.1). Classification (NCBI taxonomy): domain Bacteria; kingdom Bacillati; phylum Actinomycetota; class Actinomycetes; order Pseudonocardiales; family Pseudonocardiaceae; genus Amycolatopsis; species Amycolatopsis sp. cmx-11-12. Next base: position 77,091 of record NZ_JADNQM010000019.1, read on the forward strand.
GGCCGATCACGACCTCGGCGCCGCGTTCGTTGCGGCCGACGAAGCGGTGCTCGCCGTCGCGCTGGACTTCCAAAGACACGGGCTTCCCTTTCAGAGTGGTGGCAGCCTTGGCGCGATCTCCCTGGCGAGCCGTTCCGCCGCCGGGCACATCTCCGGCGGCTTCTTGACCTTGTCCGAAACGTAGATCTCCACCGTCTCGATCATGGCACGGCCGTTCCCGGTGAAGGTCCGGTGCGGGATCTCGGCCTGGCAAGCCTCCCACTCGGACGAGACCTCGACGAAGGCCTCCCGCGATCCGAGAGCGACGCGGGTGCCGTCTGCCTCGAACGGCGCCCACTCCCGCTCGAACCGGATCGTCACCTCCGTCTCACGATGGTTCCAGTAGCACTCCCAGTTGCCGAAGACCGGATCCGGCATTGCCGGGCCGCCGACGATCGCCTGCGGCAGTTCCCCGCCCAGCGCGCAGGCATCGAGACTCCCGAGCGTTCCCGCGGCGAAGGGAACGGGACGCCGCTTGAGCGGTTCCCGGTTCAGCACGTCGGCCGCGTGCACGGCCACCGGGACGACGTAGTCGCACAGATGGGCGTGCCAGTCCTGGATGTGCCGGGCGTGCACCCAGACCTGGTTGCCGTCCGGCAACGGGATGACCCGGGCACACTTCTCTTCGGGTTCGCCCGGTACTTCGCGCACAGTCAAGCGCCCCGGAACCGGCTTCTCCAGCAACGGCGATTTCGGAATCGTCAATTCGAGCCGGACGTCGACGATGTCACCGTCGTCGGGGCTCATCCGCAGCAGGATTCCGCAGGCGTTGAAGTTGCCGTTGGCGGTGTCGAGTTCGGGGGTACCGAACCGCTTCAGCACCGAGGGGTCCACCAGCGCGCACGGATCCGCCGTACGCGGGTCGCCGACCGAATCGGCGGGGAGCGGGGCGGCCGCGATCGACGCCGGTTCCTTGGTGGCGTAGACCAGGCCACCCACCAATACCAGCACCGCGGCGACGGCTCCGATCGCGACAGCGCGCCTGGTCACCCGGAAACGTCGCGACCGCGCCGGAACGTCGACATCCGCGACCTCGGCCAGCAGCTCGGCGGCGCGGACGGCGTTCGGCCGCCCGGCGGGTTTGCGCCGCAGCAGCTCGGTCAGCACCGGCGCCAGCCGTCCAGCCTGGCGGATCGGCTCCAGGGTGTACGACGTCGCCCGCCGGAGCTGGACGAACGGTCCCGCGTTCGCGTCTCCCCACACCGATGTGCCCTCGACGGCGGCGAAGAGCGTCGCGCCGAGCGAGAAAACGTCCGCCGCGGCACCCGCCTGCTGCCCTTCGGCCATCTCGGGCGCGACGTAGCCGGGAGTCCCGACGTCGAGGGCGCCCCCGGTGCGGGTCACCTCCGCCCACTGCGCGATGCCGAGGTCGGTGAGTTTGGCGGTGCCGTTCTCGGCCACCAGGACGTTGCCCGGTTTGAGGTCGCGGTGGACCATGCCCTTCTCGTGCATCGCCGCGAGCGCCGCGGCGAGCTGGACGCCGATCTTCGCGACTTTGCCGGGCGGCAGCGGACCGTCGGTTTCGAGGATGTCCGCGAGGCTGCGCGAAGGCAGGTATTCCATGACGAGCCAGCGCTCGTCACCGTCCATCACCGCGTCGAAGACGGTGACCACGTTCGGATGATGCAGGCCTGCGCCGATTCGCGCCTCGCGCCGGATCTGGCCGTTGTCCCCGGCCTGCGAGCGCTTGAGCGCGACGACCCGCCCGAGGTCCTGATCGGTGGCACGCCAGACCACACCCATGCCACCGGCGCCGATCCGCTCCTCCAAGCGGTAGCGCCCGGCGATCAGCCGGTCACCCATGCGGGGAGTATAAGAGGCTAAGCCCTTTGGGCTAGGACAGTGACCGTTCCGGGATCAACCTCGGTGAATCCCGCGTCCCGGACCGCGACGACACCGTCCCGGCGCCACGAGCCCTCGGGGTCCTCGACCGGGCACAGCGCCTTCCAGGTCGCGACCGGCGGGGTCCGCACCGAGCAGCGGAAACCGGTCTCGGCCCAAGCGGCCAGTCCGGGCTCGTCCAGCAGCGAGGCCAGGATCATCGTCGCGTGCCCGACCTGGGCGGCGCCCTTGCCGACGGTCATCGAGACCTCGGGGTTCAGCAGCAACCGCGGGACACCGTCCGGTGCGGGCCCCGGCTCGTCGGCCGGGAGTTCGCTCCCGGAGATCTGCAACCGCGAGACCTCTTTCGGCGTCTCGATCACGCGGCCGGGAAGCAAGGCCCGTGCCTCAGCGCCGTCGACCTCGATCGTGATGCCCGGCAGTTCCTGGACGGCCTGCCAGTGCGCGCCCCGCGCACGCCGGGCGACCTTGCGGATCCGGCCGTCGACCCAGGCCTTGAGCGGCTCGTGCCACTCACCCTCGGGTCCGGCACGTTCGTCGAGGCAGACCGCGATGGCCGCGGCGGCGGCGGCCTCCAGCAAAGCGGTGCGGGACGGCGGTTCGGCGCGTTCCATCCGCAGGATCACCGGCATGGCGCGGACCTCGGCGGGATCCTCGTCCGAGGTGTCTTCCGTGGCCTCGGCAGGCAGTCCCAACCAGTACGCGTAGCGCGCGGCCAACGGCTCCAGCACGCTCATGGCCGGGACAGTTCGAGACCGTCGGCCGCGTCGGCGGCCTCGATCTCACCGCGCGTGACACCGAGCAGGAACAGCACGGCGTCGAGGTACGGATGCGAAAGCGCGGTGTCGGCCACCTCGCGCAGCGCGGGCTTCGCGTTGAAGGCGACGCCCATCCCGGCGACCGACAGCATGTCGATGTCGTTCGCCCCGTCGCCGACCGCGACGCACTGCTGAAGCGAGATCTCGTACTCCTCGGCGAACCGGCGCAGCGCGGTCGCCTTGCCCGCGCGGTCGACGATCTCCCCGATCACCCGGCCGGTGAGCTTGCCGTCGACCACTTCGAGTTCGTTCGCGGCGGCGAAGTCGAGGCCGAGGTCGTCCACCAGTGACTGGATGATCTTGGTGAACCCGCCCGAAACGACCCCGCAGCGGAAACCCATCCGCTTCAGCGTGCGGATGGTCGTGCGTGCGCCGGGGGTGAGTTCGATCGACGCGGCGACCTCGTCGAGCACCGTCTCGGGGAGCCCTTCCAGCAGCGCGACACGGCGCTCCAGCGACTCACCGAAGTTCAGTTCACCGCGCATCGCGGCCTCGGTGATCTCGCGGACCTGCGGTTCGACGCCGGCGTGCGCGCCGAGCATCTCGATGACCTCACCCTGGATGAGCGTGGAGTCGACGTCGAAGACGACCAGCCGCTTGGCCCGGCGTGCGAGCCCGGCCCGCTCGACCGAGATGTCGATCCCGGCCTCGACGGCGGCGTCGGCCAGCGCGGTCCGCAAGGCGGCGTCGGCCTCCGGCGTGTCCTGGGCGAGCGAGGTGTACAGCTCCAGCCCGGTGACCGGGTAGTCGGCGACACTGCGGATCGAGTCGATGTTGACGTCCAGCGCGGCGAGGCGGCGCGCGACGTCGGAGAACGCCCGCGCGGTCACCGGGCGGCCGAGCATCAGCAGGACGTGCGTCGAATCCTTCTGGCCGATGGCGAACGGGTCGGCACCGATGGCCGAGCCGATCTTCACCTCGACCTGCATCCCGACCGACGCCATCGCCTGCTCGACGTATTCCTGGAGGCCTTCGGGGTCGCGGTACACCCCGGCTAGCACGCCGAGCACCAGCTGGCCTCTGATGACCACCTGCTCGACGTCGAGGACGTCGACGTCGTGGCGCGACAGCACGGCGAACAGCACCGAGGACACGCCCGGCTTGTCGGGACCGGTGGTGGTGATGAGAACTGGTGTCTGCGTCACGGGCTCAGTCTCTCTCAGCCAGACACGAAAAAGGCGCGTGCCTTGTCTCGGTGTGAGGCAGGGCACGCGCCATTTCCGCTTATCGGGTCACTTCTCGCTGGAGTTGTCCTTGGAGTGATCACCCGGCATGGCCGCCTCGGTGAGCACCTGAGACGGCGCGCGGTGGGTGTTGACCTTCTGCTTCCCGAAGAAGCCGATCTCACCCTCCTTGTGGATGCGCTCCACCATATGCGGGTAATGCAGCTCGAACGCCGGCCGCTCGGAACGGATCCGCGGCAGCTCGGTGAAGTTGTGCCGCGGCGGCGGGCAGGACGTCGCCCATTCGAGCGAGTTGCCGTAGCCCCACGGGTCGTCCACCGTGACGATCTCGCCGTACCGGTAGCTCTTGAAGACGTTCCAGATGAACGGCAGCGTCGAGGCACCGAGGATGTACGCGCCGATCGTGGAGATCGTGTTCAGCGTGGTGAAGCCGTCGGATTGCAGGTAGTCCGCGTACCGCCGCGGCATACCTTCGGCGCCCAGCCAGTGCTGCACCAGGAACGTGGCGTGGAAACCGATGAACGTGGTCCAGAAGTGCCACTTGCCGAGCTTCTCGTCCATCATGCGGCCGGTGATCTTCGGGAACCAGAAGTAGATCCCGGCGAACGTGGCGAACACGATCGTGCCGTAGAGCACGTAGTGGAAGTGCGCGACGACGAAGTAACTGTCCGACACGTGGAAGTCGATCGCCGGCGCGGCCAGCATGATGCCGGTCAGACCGCCGAAGAGGAACGTGACGATGAAGCCCATCGAGAAGATCATCGGCGTCTCGAAGGACAGCTGGCCCTTCCACATCGTGCCGATCCAGTTGAAGAACTTCACGCCCGTCGGGACCGCGATCAGGAAGGTCATGAAGGAGAAGAACGGCAGCAGCACGGCGCCGGTCGCGTACATGTGGTGCGCCCACACGGCCACCGACAGCGCGGCGATCGCCAGCGTCGCCCAGACCAGGCCCTTGTATCCGAAAATCGGTTTGCGGCTGAAGACCGGGAAGATCTCCGACACGATCCCGAAGAACGGCAGGGCCACGATATAGACCTCTGGATGGCCGAAGAACCAGAACAGATGCTGCCAGAGGATCACGCCGCCGTTCGCGGGGTCGAACACATGCGCCCCGAGATGCCGGTCCGCCAGCAGGCCCATCAGGGCCGCGGTCAGGATCGGGAACGCCAGCAGGATCAGGATGCTGGTGACCAGGATGTTCCAGGTGAAGATCGGCATCCGGTACATCGTCATACCGGGGGCGCGCAGGCAGACCACCGTGGTGATCATGTTGACGCCACCGAGGATGGTGCCGAGACCGGAGACGACCAGACCGGAGATCCACAGGTCGGCGCCGACGCCGGGCGAGTGGATGGCGTCCGACAGCGGGGTGTAGGCGAACCAGCCGAAGTCGGCGGCGCCACCCGGCGTCAGGAAGCCGGACATCACGATCAGGCCGCCGAAGAGGTACAGCCAGTACGAGAACGCGTTCAGCCGCGGGAACGCGACGTCCGGCGAACCGATCTGGAGCGGCAGCACGAAGTTCGCGAATCCGAAGAGGATCGGCGTCGCGTACAGCAGCAGCATGATCGTGCCGTGCATCGTGAACAGCTGGTTGTACTGCTCCTGCGAAAGGAACTGCTGCCCGGGACGTGCCAGCTCGGAGCGGATCAGCATCGCCATCGCGCCGCCCACCATGAAGAAGGCGAACGACGTGACCAGGTACATGATGCCGATTTGCTTGTGGTCCGTCGTGCGGAACAACCGCAGCAGGTACGAACCCTTAACCGACTCGCGCGCGGGATATGGGCGCGTGGCGATCGGCTTGGGGGCTACGGCCGTCACTCCTGCCTCCAACACTCAAACCTTGTGGTGGTCAATGTTCTGCCGTCGGCCGGGTTCGGGACCCATTTCGGCGGCTAGTGGGGATCGTAGCCCTCACTACCCACCGTCGCGCGCACCGGCTGGCAAGATCGCGCCGTGACCGACGAACACACCCGCGCGGGAGTGGCCGCGGCGATCGCTGTCGGTGACCGGTACGGGCTGCCGACCGGGGATCCCGATGTCCTGCACTTCAAGTCGAACGTGCTGGTGAGACTGGGTCCGGTGGTGGCGCGGGTGCCGGGAACGACGCGCTTGGCCCGGCCGTCCCCTGTGGACTGGCTCGCGCGCGATGTCGAGCTGTCGACGTACCTCACAGAACGTGATGTGCTCGTCGTCTCACCGACCACGGATCCCCCGGCCGGACCGCATTTCGCCAACGGCCTGCCGGTCACTCTCTGGCACTACACGCCCCATGAGGCGGGAGACACCCTGCCGCCGCGGGAGGTGGTGTCTTCACTCGCGCGAGTGAAGACGGCGCTCGCGGACTACCCCGGTGAACTGCCCGACCTCGGACCCGTCCGTGAACTCCGGACGCTGCTCGACCGGCACGGGTCCTTCATGAACGGTGCGGCGCCGCGACTGTACGAAGAACTCGAACGGGTCGCGGCGGCGCTGCCGGACTTGCCTGTCCGGCCGCTGCACGGGGACGCGCACTCGGGGAACGTCGTCGCGACAGCGGCCGGGCCCTGCTGGCTCGACTTCGAAGACGCCTGGCGCGGACCGCTCGGCTGGGACCTCGGTGTGCTCTACGCGGACCTCGGCCCTTCGGCCCTTTCCGCGTACCCGGCGGACGTGGCGCCTTCGTCACTGGAGCCGTTCATCGCGCTTCGGCGGTTGTTCGAGGTTCCCTGGCGGTTCGTGATCGCGCGGCGGTTCCCCTCGCGGCTCGGGGAGGCCGAGGCGGCGCTTGAGCGCTACTTCTCCCGCAAGTAGTCGCCCACTTGCGGCCGGGCGACGCAAGACCGCGTGCACCCAATGCGGCATCGGGTGCACCCAACGCACCCGACGCCGCATTGGGAGCACCGGGGCCTGGCCGGGCCGGAGCAAGTAGTCGACTACTTGTCCCCCTTCGGCAAAACGTGAAGGCACGAATTGTGGACCGGGAATGGGGGCTAGCCGCAAGTCCCCTTGTCCGCTATACCTTCAAAGGGGCAAGGGAAACGTTTTACGCGGGGTACCAGCCCAAGATCGCTTCGACGACTCCGGCCGGATCCTCCAGCGGCGTCAGATGTCCCGCTTCCGGCAGCACGACCAATGTCGCGTCCGGCAGCGTCTCCACCAGAGTGTTCGCCGCGTCCAACGGGGTCAGGCCGTCCTCTTCACCGACCACGACCAGCGCCGGCACGTCCGCCGATCGCAGTGTCTCGACCGAATCGGGCCGTGCCGCCATCGCACGGGCCGCCCACGCGACCCCCGACGGCGGCTGCGTCGTGATCAGTTCGCGAAGCCGTTCGGCCCCCTCGGGGCGGGCTTTCTCGGCGAGCAATCCTGGCGTGAGGGTATCGGGCAGCCATCCAGTGCCTTCCGCTTCGACCCGGGCCGCGAGGTCGTGCCGGGTCTGCGCGGCATCGGGAGTGTCGGCCGTCGCCTTCGTGTCGATGAACACGAGACCGCCCACGCGTTCCGGTGCGACGCGCAGCACCGCCATCGTCAGGTAGCCGCCCATCGAGCAGCCACCGAGGACGACCTTGTCGAGTTCGAGCCGGTCGAGCAGCGCCACGACGTCGCGGGCGGCGTCGTCCAGGTTCGGCTCCCGGTCGGTTTCCGGCAGCGGACTGCGGCCGAGGCCGCGCTGATCGGGGGTGATCAGCCGAAGGCGTTCCGAAAGCGGCGCACGCACCGGATCCCACATGCGGGCGTCGACAGGGAAGGCGTGCAGCAGTACCAGCGGGAGATCCGTCATGGCGATAATTCTGTCGCACCCTGGGTCTACCGTCGGAACCGTGCTGACAGAGATCAAGACGGAGAGGCTGCTGCTGCGGCGGCTGCACGAGGCGGATCGCGAGAACATCGTCGCACTGCAGGCCGATCCCGAAACGAACAAGTTCAACGTCGTCCCGCACACCGTCGAGGGTGCGCGGGAGCTGTACGACACCTGGATGAAGCAATGGGCCGAGCATGGTTTCGGCTACGTGACGGTGTCCGCTTTGGACGATCCGGACGTGATCGCCGGCTTCGGCGGCGTCCGATATCACGAATGGAACGGCGAGCGCGTGCTGAACCTCGCGTACCGCTTCTGGCCGTTCACCTGGGGCAAGGGCTACGCGACGGAGATGGCGGCCGCCGTCGTCGAATGGGCGGAGCGAGAGATCCCGGACGTCCCGGTGATCGCGAACATCATGGAATCCAACGAACCGTCGATCCGGGTCGCCGAGCGGCTCGGTTTCAAGGTCCACACGAGGGAGGAGTTCGAGGGAGCGCCTTCACTGCACCTGCGGAGGTGAATCAGACGCCGGATCACCAGCGGCCGGGGCGGCGCCGGGACCGCGCGTCCCAGCACGCCTTGTGCCAATGGCGGCGGTCGGCGACCCCGCCGGTGTCGTCGGCGGGCCAGACGACCAGATGCGGGGTCCCCGGCCGGATCTCGTGGTCACAGCCGGGGCAGCGGTAGTCCTTGGTGGCTTGTGCGCCGGGCACGGTCCGGACCAGCCATTCCCCGTCCGTGGCCGATTCGGAGCGCGCCCAGCCGGTCGACGCGCCGAGATCTGGGCGTCCACCGCGTTCGGGCCGGTTACGTCGAGGCACGCGGGAAACGGTATATCGGGCCTTCGCTCAGCCGCCGAAGTAGGCGCCCGGCGTCACACCGACGGCCCGGCGGAAGGCGACGACGAACGCGCTCGGCGACGAGTAGCCGATCCGGCGGGAGACCGCGGTCAGCGGCATGCCCTCGGCCAGCAGCGGCAGCGACGCGCGCAACCGGGCCTGCACCCGCCACGCGCCGAACGTCGTCCGGCACTCGGTGAGGAACAGCCGCGCGAGCGTGCGTTCGCTCGCGCCCACGCCGTGCGCGAAGTCCGCGAGACCACGCCGGTCCGCCGGGTCGGCGATCACCGCCCGCGCGACGGTCAGCGCACGCCCGTCGGAGGGCATGGGCACGTTGATCGGCACGACGTCCACCGGTTCGAGCAGGTCGAAGACGACGGCTTCGGCGCGGCGGCGGGTGCCGTCGTCGAGCGCTGCCGAGCCCAGGTGTTCCAACAGTTCCCGCAGCAACGGCCGGACGGCGACGAGCGTCGGCACGGCCCAGCGAACGGGGCACCGGTCCTGAGCCGCGTAGATCCCCCGCAACACCGCCTGCGCGGTGGCGCCGGTCCGGTGGACGACACCGGCCGGGATCCACAGCGCCCTCGTCGGCGGGAGCACCCAGTGCTGCTCGCCGACGTTCACGCTCAGGATCCCCCGCGCCGCCCAGGCGAGCTGGTGACCGTCGTGCTCGTGCCACGGCAACCAGGTGCCCGCGGGCAGATCCATCTCACCGAGCACCATCGCCGTCGCCATCGGGGGAAGGAGTCCGATTCTCGACATCACTTGGCAGCCTATCGCCTACCGGTCACGGCTAGCTTCGGATTCATGCCGATGAACCTGGTGCACCGCAAACTCTGCAGTTCCGCGCTGTGGGCGAAGGCCGTCGCCGCCGAGATGCCGCGCAACGTCGCCGGTTTCGATCTCGGCGACTCCGTACTGGAGATCGGCCCCGGCTACGGCGCGACCACCCGGGCACTGGTCGGGCTCGTCCCCCGGCTCACCTCCATCGAAATCGACGAAGCGTCGGCGGATCTCCTCAACCGGGAGTTCGACGGGCGGGTGCGGATCGTCCACGGCGACGGCGCGGCGATGCCCTTCGAGGACGGCGAGTTCTCGGCGGTCGTCTGCTTCACGATGCTGCACCACGTGCCGACGACGGAGTCGCAGGACGCGATCTTCGCCGAGGCGTTCCGGGTGCTCCGCCCCGGCGGCGTCCTGCGGGCGATGGACAACCTGGCGAGCGCGCCGTTCCGGCTCTTCCACCTCGGCGACACGATGAACGCGCTCGACCCGGTTTCGATCTGGCCGCGGCTCCAGGAAGCCGGATTCACCGACATCAAGGTCGGTCACGTGCCGAAGCGAAGCGTGGAGTTCTCGGCCAGGAAGCCGGAGTAACGCGGGCTAGCCGCGCGCGAGGACCAGCGGGACGAGTTGTTCGGCCGGGGTCAGGGAACCGTGCTGACCGACCATCGAGGACTCGACGGCCTCGGCCAGTTCCCGCACCAGCCCGAAACGCCCCTTCGCCGCCACGACGACGTCGCCGATCCGCGGCCGTACCCGGTCGGCGACCGGCCCGAACCAGCCCGCCTCGACGGCCTCGTCGCGTGACAGGATCCACGCCCGGTCACCGATCACCTCGCGCCAGGCCGCCAGCACGTCGGCCTCCGCCCCCGGTTCGCTGTAGACGTGCCGGGCCCGGACCTCGCCCCCGATGGCCCGGACACCGCCGAGCAGCGCGGGCGTCTCGTCGATGTCGAGCGCGCCCTCGACGGTCACCATGCCGTGGTCGGCCACGACCGCGAGGAGCGCGCCGGACGGCAGACCGTCCACAACGGACTCGACCAGCTTGTCGACGTGCCGCAGTTGCATCCGCCACGGTGACGAACCGGGTCCGTAGATGTGGCCCAGCATGTCGAGTTCGCTGTGATAGCCCCAGCAGAACGCCGGTCGCGCCTGAAGACAGTTCAGGATGCAGGCGGCAAGGTCGCCGAGCGCGTGGACGCCCACATAGCGTGCGCCGGACTGCGTCGCGCGGGTGAGCGCGGTGTCCGCGAACTTCGCCGACGAGACCACGCTGGTCGTGATCCCGGCGGCCGCCGCGCGCTCGAACGTCGTCGGCAGGGGTTGGACCTCGCGCGGCGGCAGCGCGCCGCGGAGATCGCCGCCGTCCTCGTGACTGGTCCAGCGCAACGCGTTCATGACGCCCGCCCCGGGGACTTCGAAGGTGTAGCCGACCAGGCCGTGCTCCCCCGAGGCCAGGCCGGTGCCGATCGCGCCGAGCCCCGCCGCGGTCGTGGCCGGGAAACCGACCCGCAGCGGCGACTTCGCCAGTTGGGTGAGCACGGGCGCGTCGGCGGCGTGCTCGGCCAGCAGTTCCCAGCCGAGCCCGTCGATGAGCAGCACGCAGGCGCTGGACGCCTCGGCGAGGCTCAGCGGGTTCGCGAATTCGGCGGCGCCGAGGGCGGAGAGGACGGACGGGACGACTTGGCCGAGGTGCGGCACGTGCGCCGCGACAGGCAGTTCCACCCGGCCAGCTTGCCATCCCGCAAGGTGAAAGGAGATGAGAAGATGAGCGCATGCCGACTTACGCCTACCGCTGCCGCGAGTGCACCGAGACCTTCGAACTGCTCCGGCCGATGAGCGAGTCCGGCGCGCCCGCGCCGTGCCCCGAGGGCCACCAGGACACCGTCAAGCTGCTGACGACCGTCGCGCTGACCGGATCCGCGGCCGGTCCGGCCCCTGTTCCCGCAGGTGGGGGCGGCGGCTGCTGCGGAGGCGGCTGCTGTAGCTGACCACCCGATCGGGTGGCCCCACGTGTGACGAAGTGGTCACCGGGTACCCCCTTCCCATCAGTCTGGAACCTCCAGTAGTGGGAAGGGAGAACGTCCAGTGGCCACATCAGCACTGGCGGCCGTCGATTTCGGTCAAGGCGTGTCCAGCGCCTGGAGTTCGGTCGCCACCTTCGTCCCCAAACTGCTCGCGTTCCTGGTCATCCTGCTCATCGGCTGGCTGATCGCCAAGGCGATCGCGAAAGCCGTGAGCATGGTGCTCGAGAAGGTCGGGTTCAACCGCCTCGTCGAACGAGGTGGTTTCAAACAGATGCTCGCGCGGAGTCAGTTCGACGCGTCGGGCATCATCAGCAAGATCATCTACTACGCGATCCTGCTGATCGCCCTGCAGTTCGCGTTCGGCGTCTTCGGCCCGAACCCGGTGAGCTCGCTGCTCAACGAGATCGTCGCGTGGCTGCCGCGCGCCATCGTCGCGATCATCATCGTGGTGATCACCGGCGCGATCGCGAAGGCGGTCAAGGACCTGGTCGGCCGGGCCCTGAGCGGCGTCTCCTACGGCAAGGTGCTCGCCACCATCGCCTCGGTGTTCATCTGGGGCCTCGGTGCCATCGCCGCGCTGAATCAGATCGGGGTGGCCACCGCGGTCACGCTGCCGGTGCTGATCACCGTGCTCGCCACGGTCGGCGGGATCGCCGTCGTCGGTGTCGGCGGTGGCCTGATCAAGCCGATGCAGCAGCGGTGGGAGACCTGGCTCGGCAGGGCCGAGGCGGAGATCCCGGCCGCGAAGGCACAGGCCGAGGCATACCAGCGGGGTCGCGAGGACGCGAACCGCTCCGGTGAAGTGCCGACCGAGCGGACGACCACTCAGCAGCCGGTGTCCGCCGGACATCACGCGGTGAACGATCCGAACATGACCGCTGGCCAGCACCAGCAGTTCCCGCCGAACCAGGGTCAGGTGCCCCAGCACCAGGATCCCGGCCAGCGGCCACCCGGTGGGTCAATGCCCCCTCCGCCGGAGTACCGCTGACCTGCAACGGGAACGGGTGGGGCGTCCGGCCGCCCTATCCGTTCCCGGTCGGCTGTGCCCGGCGGTCGTCCATCGTCGCGGCCAGCGAACACACGCCGACCAGGCGCGCGGTCGTCCAGTCGCTGGTGCTCCAGCCGGACAGGTCGGCCGGGGCGCGGAACGTCCAGCCCTTGGCCCTGGCCTCGTCCAGCAGCCCGCGCGTGTAGCCGGCGAGAAGTACCACCCCGGCGACCGCCGCCGAACCTTCGACCCCAGCCGCGAGGATGTCCCGCACCGCGGCGGAGTGCTGATCGAAGACGGCCGACAGCCCGGGAAGGGCCGCCGCCGCGGCGAGTCCGGCAACGCCGATCTGCTCGTGGAGCCGCGAAAGCGTGTTACGAGCCGAAGATTCCACCCAGGACGAGACCAGATCTTTCACCCGACCAGGTTAGCCAGGCCGGACGATTTGTCGACATCCCGGTGACCACGATCGCAGTGATTCAGCACGCTTTGAGTGCCTGATCCAGGTCGTGCCAGAGGTCCTCGACGTCCTCCAGCCCCACCGACATGCGGATGAGCCGGTCGGTGACGCCCGCGCCGTGCCGGTCGTCCTCGGCGACGATCCGATGGCTGATCGAGGCGGGATGCTGGATGAGCGAGTCCACGCTGCCGAGGCTGACGGCCGGGGTGACCAGCCGGACCGCGCCGATGAGCGTGTGCGGATCGCCCTCGACCTCGAACGCGATCAGCGGCCCGCCGATGCTCGGGTAGTGCACCGCGCTGACGTTCGAATGCGAGCGAAGCCGTTCGACGAGTTCGGCGGCCGTCGCGGACGCGGCGTTGACGCGCAGCGGGAGCGTCGAAAGGCCGCGAAGCAGCATGTACCCGGCCAGCGGGTGCAAGACACCTCCGGTGGCGAAGCGGATCTGCCGCAGCATCCCGGCGTCCTCGGCGCTACAAGCGACTACGCCACCCATGACGTCACCGTGGCCACCGAGGAACTTGGTCGCACTGTGCAGGACGAACCGGGCTCCGTGGCGTCCCGGACGCTGGAGCACGGGAGTCGCGAAGGTGTTGTCGACCAGCACCGGCACATCGCCGGCGGCATGCACGATCTCGGCGATGTCGACCTCGCGCAGGGTCGGGTTCGCGGGCGTTTCGAGCAGCACCAGTCCGGTGTCGGGACGCAGCGCCGAGGCGAGCTCCGCCGGATCGGCCCAGGTCACCTCGGTGCCGAGCAGACCGGACGTGAGCATATGGTCGGTGCAGCCGTAGACCGGCCGGACGGCGACGATGTGCCGCTTGCCCCGCGCGACGGCGGCGAGCAGCGAAGCCGACACCGCGGCCATGCCGGTGGCGAACGCGACGGCGTCTTCGAAGCCCTCGAGTTCGGCCAGCGCCTTCTCGAATCGTTCGACGGTCGGGTTGCTCAGCCGCCCGTAGACCGGGAGCCCGGACAGCGAGCCCGTGGTGGCGAACTCGTCGATGCGGCCCGCCTCCTCGACGCTGTCCCGCGACGGGTAGGTCGTGGACAGGTCGAGCGGAGCGGCGTGGACGCCGAGGTCCGTGAGGTCGTCACGGCCGGCGTGGACGGCTCGGGTGCGCAGCGTTGCGGTCATACCGAGATGGTGCGGTTTTCTCCGGATCGGAAGCAATATCCTCGGATATCATTCGCCAATGTCGGATTCTGTCGAACTGAGCACGGTCGACCTGCGAATTCTGCGGCTGCTCCAGAACGACGCCCGGATCTCGAACAAGGATCTGGCGGCCGAAGTCGGCATCGCGCCCTCGACCTGCCTCGACCGCGTCAACCGGCTTCGTGAGCTCGGGGTGATCACCGGACAACGCGCGGAGGTGGACGCCGCCAAACTCGGCCGACCGCTCGAAGCGCTCCTGTTCGTCCAGGTCCGCCCGCACCGGCGGACGCTGGTGGACTCGTTCGTCGAGCATCTGCTGGCCCTGCCCGAGGTCCGCGCCGTCTACCACCTGACCGGACCGGACGACTTCCTCGCGCACGTCGCCACCGCTTCGGCGACCGAACTGCAACGCCTGGTGCTCGACGAACTGACCGCCCGCGACGAGGTCGCCCGGGTACACACGAACCTCGTCTTCCAGCACTGGAGCGGGGGACCTTTGCTACCGCCCGCCTAGCGCCCGGAGTCGTCGGTTCCAACACCGCACTCACGTGTGCGGAGTCTGAGCACGCGAGATCCGTCTCTGAGCACGCGAGTGCGGAGTCTGAGCACGCCCGGGACGCCACTCGATGGCACGGACCGCTAGTCGATCCGGACCTTGAACGGATGCGCGACGTCGGTGGGACACGTGAAGACGTTCAGCACCCCCTTCCGGGCGAACGACCAGCCGGCCGGTTCCGCTTCGGCGACCTCGCACCCGCAGTCGACCTCGTGCTCCTCCGTGGCCAGCGCGATCGTCTGCCGTAGCTCGGCGCCGCATTCCCGGCAGCCCAGCTCGTGACGATCGGTCTCGTCCCAGGCGGTCCAGCCGCCGATCTTCGAGTATTGGTCCAGCTCCGGCCAGCCCTCCGGGTCGTCATGCGCGCCCTCGGGGATGCCGAGCGCGGCGCGGGTCTCCGGCGGGAAGTCGCAGAGACGGGGCAGTTCGTCGATCGAGCACGGTTCGAACACGCAGGGCACCGGAAGGAGAGCCGTGTCGGCGTCCTCGGGCGCGGGCGGCGGGTCCATGATGTCCTCGACTTCGCCGGAATCGCGCCACACCAGCCGGACCGCGGGCCCTTGGTGATGCAGGCTGTTGTGCTGCATCGGGCAGAACAGGAGCTGCAGGACGTCGGTGCCCTCCGGGAAGGGCAGCTCGGGGAAGTCGCCGCGGAAGAACTGCGCGGCACTGATCATCGCCGGAACCGGTTCGTCGAGCGGATGCCCGCCCGCCCACGCGTCGTCGGACGCGTCCGGGTCCGGCGGCCAGGTCACCGGGCATTCCGGCCACGGCTCGTCCGACGGCCAGAGCAGCGGGCCGCCCAGATGGCTTTCGTCCGGACGGGGGTCGCCTTGCGCGGGATGCAGGCGGATGGCCGTCCGGACCAGGTCGTTCAAGCCGGGGATCGGCACCCCGTCGTATGTCAGCTGGCGCACTCCGGCGAGCTTAGAGGTCCGGCAGCGGATCTTCAGGCTTTGCCGCGTCACGCATTATTTCCGCGTCGGCGGCGTGGATGACCGAAACGTACTCGTCGTCGATCTCGTAGACGATGCCGCAGAACTTGAACCACGGGGTGGTCGCCGTCTCCACCGGCCCGATCCGCTGGTTGCGCGGGGTCGTCGAGATGACCCGCTTCGGCGTCGTCCTGCTCCAGTGCCCGGTCGACAGCACCGTGATCGTCTTGCGGGTGACCGCGATGAACACGCTGGGATTGGCGCTGCCGTCGACGTCGGCTGGGAACACGTAGTGGATCTCGTCGTCCGGATCGAGGAACTCCTTGATCCGCTTCCTGACCCCCGAGGAAACCGGCATGGGGTCCAAGTTACCGGCCGTCGGCGCAAGTAGTCCTCCACTTGCGCCAACGAGCCCTACTTGGCCGAGTAAGGCCTTACTTGGCCAAGTAGTCCTTGAAGCCCTTCCCCGTCTTCCGGCCCAGCCGGCCGGCGGTCACGAGGTGCTCCAGCAGCGGCGCGGGCGCGAAGCCCTCTTCGCGGAACTCGTTGAACAGGGTCCGCTGGATCGCCAGCGAAACGTCCAGCCCGACGACGTCGAGCAGTTCGAACGGGCCCATCGGCAGCCCACAGCCCACCTTCATCGCGGTGTCGATGTCGTCGGCCTCCGCGTAGTGCGCTTCGAGCATCTTCACCGCGTCGTTGAGGTACGGGAACAGCAGCGCGTTGACGATGAACCCGGCCCGGTCGCCGCAGTGGACCGGGTGTTTGCCCACCGCCGCGCAGACGGCGTCCACGGTCGCGACCACGTCGGGCGCGGTCGCGATGGTCGAGACGACCTCGACCAGCTTCATCACCGGCGCCGGGTTGAAGAAGTGCACGCCGACCACGTCCGACGGCCGCGAGGTGGCGGCCGCGCATTCGATCACCGGCAGTGAGGACGTGGTCGTCGCCAGCACCGCGCCGGGCTTCACGACGTCGTCGAGGGCGGCGAAGACGGCCTGCTTGACGGCCAGATCCTCGGCGACGGCCTCGACGACGAGGTCGACGTCGGCCAGTTCCTCGAACTCCACCGCCGGCGAGATCCGGCCGAGCGCGGCGGCGGCGTCCTCCTCGGAGAGTTTGCCCTTGACGACGGCCTTGTCCAGCGACTTCTTCACCCGCGCGACCGACGCCGCGGCCTTTTCCGCGCTCCGCGCCCGGAGGATGACCTCGTAACCCCGTTTCGCGAACACCTCGACGATGCCGGTCGCCATCGTCCCGGTTCCGACGACGCCGACCTTGCGCACCTCGCGCGGCGCCACCGTGTCCACAGTGGACGCCGTGACCGCGTCGGTCACCGTCGGCGAATCGGGCTCGTCGTAGGCGTAGAACCCCTGTCCGGTCTTCCGGCCGAGCAGCCCAGCGGTGATCATCTGCTTCAGCAGCGGCGCCGGCGCGTGGAGCCGGTTGCGCGACTGGTGATACATCGTGTCGAGGATCTCGTACGCGGTGTCGAGCCCGATGAGGTCGAGCAAAGCCAAGGGCCCCATGGGATATCCGCAGCCGAACCGCATCGCGGCGTCGAGATCCTCACGGGTGGCGTAGCGCTGCTCGTACATCCGCACGGCGTGGTTGAGATAGCCGAACAGCAACGCGTTCGCGATGAACCCGGCGCGGTCGCCGATCACCACCGGGGTCTTGCCGAGGCGTTCGGCGAACGCGACGACGTCGGTGACGACGTCGGGCTCGGTGACGACGGTGCGGACGATCTCGACCAGTTTGAGGATCGGCGCCGGGTTGAAGAAGTGCATCCCGACGACCTTGCCCGGCCGCGCGGTGTGCACGCCGATCTCGGTGATCGACAGCGACGAGGTGTTGGACACGAAGATCGTGTCCGCGCCGGTGATCTTGTCCAGCGCCGCGAAAACGTCGGTTTTGGCTTCGAGGTTCTCCGGAATCGCCTCGATCACCAGGTCCACATCGGACAGTTCGGCCAGCGACGTGGTGTACCGGATCCGGCCGAGCAACGCGGTCCGGCCGTCGGCGTCGAGTTTGCCGCCGGACACCGCCCGTTCGGTCGAATGCTCCAGATGACCCCGGCCCCGGCTGACGCCGTCGTCGTCGATCTCCACCGCGACCACGGAGACGCCGCTCCGCGCGAGCACCTCGGCGATCCCGGCACCCATGGTGCCGAGACCGATGACTCCCACACTCGAGATTTCCCGCGCCACAACCGGCCTCCGGAGGTTACTCGCTGGTAGTTTTCTCCGATCGTGCCATGCCGGGGCGCGGAAAGCAGCGGCTGTCACCCTCCGGATCGAGTAAGTGTCACTCGCGGACGAGAGCTGAAGGAGACTTTCCCCGCGTGAGACGAGGGGAAAGTCCCCTTCAGCTCACTCGCCGAAGTTTTGCTCGACCAGGTCCTTGACCTTGGCGAGCGCCTCGTCGGCCTGCGCACCCCGCGCGCGGACCTCGATCCGGTCGCCCTGACGGGCGCCGAGAGCCATCAGCGCGAGCACGCTGTTGGCGTCCGCGGTCTCCTCGCCGAGCCGCACGGTGACCTCCGCCTCCAGCCCCGCGAGGCTCCGGACCAGGACAGCGGCGGGCCGCGCGTGCAGTCCGACGTCGTTCCGCAGCGTGAGTTCGACACTGCTCTCGCCGTCTCGCGCGCCGCTGTCGATCGTCAGGTCCGGCGGGGCACCCGCCGAGGCGGCGGCTCCGGCGACGGCCTGGCGGTCCGCCCCGCCCTGCGCCGCGACGGCGGCGGCGATCGCGCCTTCGACGAGCGGCGCGTCCACGACGACCGCGGCCGACGGGTCGGCGAGCGATTCGACGGCGAGGTCCGCGGTCATCTGCGCGCTGCCCAGGTCGTACAGCAGGACGACGCCCGTCCCCGAATCGGCGCGCTGGGTCGCGGCGACGACCTCGTCGTAGTCCGTTCCGATCCCGCCTTCGGACAGGCCTCCGGCCGCCACGATGGTGACGTCCGGTGCCATCTGCGCGGCGAGTTCCGCGAGTCCTTCGGCGAGTTTGGCGCTGTGGGAGACGAGCACGATTCCGACGCTCACCGGGCCGCCTCCGCGAACGCGCGCAGCAGCAGCGCCGTCGAGCGGGCCCCTGGATCGAGATGCCCCTTCGCGCGCTCGCCGAGGTAGGACGCGCGTCCCTTGCGCGGGACGAGATCCACAGTGGACTCGGCGCCCTTGTCCGCGGCGTCCGCCGCCGCGGTCAGGATCGCCGCGATGTCCGAACCGGCCGCCTCTTCGGCGGCGGAGACGGCGGGAATGAGCGCGTCGACCATGGTCGCGTCTCCTCCGACGGCCTTGCCGCGCGCCTGCACCCCTTCGAGTGCCGCGCGCAAGGCTTCGACGAGCAACGGGCCGTCCACCTCCGCCGCGTCACCCAGCTTGACCGACGCGCGCAGGAAAGCCGTGCCGTACAACGGGCCCGCCGCCCCGCCGACCTTCGAGATCAACGTCGTGGCGGCGAGTTTCACCACCGCGGCGGGGGTTTCGGGCGTCGCGGTGTCCAAAGCGGACACGATGGCGGCGAACCCCCTGTCCATGTTCTCGCCGTGGTCGGCGTCGCCGATCGCACGGTCGAGGTCGATCAGCTCGCCACGATGTTCGGCGATCACCACGGCCGCCGCCCGCAAGGCGGCGGCGAGCGTCTCGGCGGTGCAGGCCATCAGACTCCCCACCTCAGGGCCGGGGTGTTCACCGGCGCGTCCCACAACTCGGTCAGCTCGTCGTCCAGTTTCAGCAACGTCAGGCTCATCCCCTGCATCTCGAGGCTGGTGATGTACGGCCCCACCAGGCGCCGTTCGACCACGATCCCACGCTCGGCCAGCAGCCGCTCGGCGATGCCGTGTGCCAGGTACAGCTCGACCAGCGGAGTGCCGCCCATCGAGTTCGTGAACAGCAGGACCTTGTCGCCGTCGCCGAAAGGTAGATCCGTCACCAGCGCCTCGACCATGCGCGCGACGAGTTCGTCGGCGGACAAGGCCGGGGTCCTTTCGATTCCGGGTTCGCCGTGGATCCCGATGCCGAACTCGATCTCGTCGTCGGCGAGGTCGAAACTCGGCTCCCCCGCGTGCGGCACGGTCGGCGCGGTGAGCGCGACGCCGATCGAGCGGACCTGGCCGATCACCTTGCGCGCCAAGGCTTCCACCACATCCAGGGGTTCTCCCCGTTCGGCGGCGGCGCCGGTGATCTTCTCCAGCAGCACCGTGCCGCCGACCCCGCGACGACCTGCGGTGTACGTGGAGTCCTTGACCGCGACGTCGTCGTCGATGACGACACTGCGCACGTCCAGCCCCTCGGCGGCGGCGAGTTCCGCGGCGGTCTCGAAGTTGAGCACGTCCCCGGTGTAGTTCTTCACGATCAGCAGCGCGCCCGCGTCGCCGGTGGTGGCCTTGACCGCGGCCTCGACGGCGTCCGGCGTCGGCGAGGTGAACACCGCGCCCGGCACGGCGGCCGCCAGCATGCCCTGCCCGACGAAGCCGCCGTGCAGTGGTTCGTGGCCGGAGCCGCCGCCGGAGATCACGGCGACCTTCCCTGCCACGGGCGCGTCCACGCGCACCACGATCGCCGGGTCGTCCTCCACGCGCAGGACGTCCGCGTGCGCGACGGCGAGCCCGCGCAGGGATTCCGCGACCACCGTCTTCGGGTCGTTGATGATCTTCTTCATGGCGGTCTCCGACACGTCGGCGGGTGGGATGTCCCCTTCCTACCTCGCCCGGCCGGATGCCGCCAGCGTCAGGGCTTCGGGAGCTTCGAGATCACCGATTTGGCGATCTTGGCCGCCTTCTCGCAGGACGCGGTTTCGTCCTTCTTCTCGTCGTAGTTCTTGTAGATCACGCTGACGAGCTCGACGTCGTCGTCGATCCACGGCTTGTGCTGCCACTCGATCTTGCACTCGGCGTCGTTGCCACTTCCGACCTTCTGGTAGACGGTGACGCCGTCGATCTCGACCTTCTTGGTCCCGTCGCGTTCCTGCGGCGGGAGGCCGGGACGGAAGCCGATGGAGATCCGCGGGTTGGAACCCGGCGTCCAGTCACACGAGTGGAAGCTCGACAGCGAGGTCGCGCCGTGCGGCACCACCTCGCCGAGGACGGCGGCGTCGGCGGCGGTGCACGGGTCGACCGCGGTGAGCGTGCCCGCGCTGGAGGGGAACTTCGCCGGGGACGAGTGCAGGCTCTTCACGGCCTTCGCCGCCACCGCGCGGGCCGCCGTGCAGGGGTCGCCGCCGTCGTAGTTGACCGAGAAGTTCACCCCGCGCTCGGGCTGGCGCAGCGTCAGGACACCGACGTCGCAGCTCTTGCCGTCCTTGGCCTTCCGCTCCACCTGCGGCAGGCCCTCCACCGCCGAGACGACGGCACCACCGGTGTCGGACAAGTAGGTCGACGCGCCGATGTCGACACTGACGGAAAGCTTCTTGCCGCCGGCGTCGACGACCTTCGCCCGGCAGCTGCCGAACGAGACGGACCCCGGCACCGGGTCCTCCGGGGTGCCCAGACTGCTCAGCACGTCCTTGTTCACCAGCGGGCACGGGTCGATCGTGCGCATCACCGCGGGGGTGACGGCCGGGTCGTTGATGTTCCCGCTCGGCACCTCTCCACCGCTGCCCGCTTCGGCGGCGACGGTGGTACGGGCGAAGTTGGACTTGCCGAGGTTCTGACCGCAGGCGGAAAGCACGCCGAGCGCGGCCACGAGGGCCAGCACGGACGCGATCCGGCGACGTCGAGCGTTGAGCAGCACGAAGTGCACGGTAGCCGGAGCGCCGCGCCGCTGTCCGGACAACCCGGCTATTCGCCGTCCTCGCCGGTTTCGGGCGTGGGCGGCACCACGATGGGCCGCAGCTTCGCCCACAGCACGAACAACGCCGCGAACACCAGCATGCCGATGCCCGCCCACAGGTTGATCCTGACGCCGGCGGCCTTGGCCAGCTCCTCTTCGGTGGTGAAGCCGATGCCCATGATCGTGAGCACCAGGCCGTAGCCGCCGATGAGCAGGGCGATGATCAGCCGGATGTCGAAGACGCCGGCCTTCTTGGGAGCTTGGGACGCAGCCATCTCCGGCCTCCTAGAAGATGATGTTGAGCACGATGGTCAGGATCAGCACGATGCCCGCGAGCAGGCCCGGCTTGCGGTACCAGCCCGCGTCGTCACCGGTTTCGTCGTGCTTCAGCGACTCCTTCGGGGTGAGGGAGTACACGAGGCCGACCAGCTGGGCTTCCGGCTTCGGCGCGGTGGCGAGCGAAACCGCGACGCTGACCACGATGTCGACGGCGAACGCCGTACCGGCGGCCACGAAGCTGACGCCCTGCCCGGTGAGGCCGAGGACCCCGGCCTGCGACAGGAGCCACACGGTGATCGCGGACGCGGTACCGGACACGAGGCCGACCCAGCCCGCCGTCGCCGTCATCCGCTTCCAGAACATGCCGAGGATGAAGGTGGCGAACAGCGGCGCGTTGAAGAAGGAGAACAGGTCCTGCAGATAGGTCAGGATGTTCCCGGAGTTCGACGCGATGAACGCGGTGCCGATCGCCAGCACCGTGCCCGCCGCGGTGACAAGACGGCCGAGACGGAGGTAGTAGCCGTCGGACTCGTTCTTCTTCACGTACGACTGCCAGATGTCATAGGTGAAGACGGTGTTGAACGAACTCAGGTTCGCCGCCATCCCGGCCATGAACGAGGCGAGCAGACCGGCGATCGCGACACCGAGCATGCCGTTGGGCAGCAGGTCGCGCATCAGCAGCAGGATCGCGTTGTTCGCGGTGACGCCGCTGGGTGCTTCGCCACCGTCGAGCAGGACCTGCTTGTCCTGGACGTACTCGGACACGGTGACCGCGGCGATCATGCCGGGGATGATCACGATGAACGGGATGAACATCTTCGGGAACGCGCCGATGATCGGCGTCCGCCGCGCGGCCGACATGCTCTTCGACGCCATGGCGCGCTGGACCTCGACGAAGTTCGTGGTCCAGTAACCGAACGACAACACGAAACCGAGGCCGAAGACGAGACCGAGGATCGAGAGGAAGCTGTTGCCGAAGCCGGTGAGGTTGTCACCCGGCCAAGAGGACAGCTGCGCGTCGCCACCGGGGCTGGCGGTGACCTTGTCGACCAGGCCCTGCCAGCCGCCGACCTTCACCAGGCCGACGATGGTCAGCGGCAGCAACGCCGCGACGATCACGAAGAACTGCAAGACCTCGTTGTAGATCGCGGCGGAGAGGCCGCCGAGCGCGGTGTAGGAGAGCACGACCGCGGCCGCGACGATGATCGACACCCACAGCGGCCAGCCGAGCAGGAGGTTCACCACGCTGGCGAGCAGGAACAGGTTCGCGCCGGCGATGAGGATCTGCGCGCTCGCGAAGCTGATGCCGTTCACCAGGTGGGCGGGTTTGCCGAACCGGCGGAGCATGAACTCCGGGACACTGCGGACCTTCGAGCCGTAATAGAACGGCATCATCACGATGCCGAGGAACAGCATCGCCGGGATCGCGCCGATCCAGAAGTAGTGGAAGGTCGGGAGGCCGTAGAGCACGCCGTTGGCCGACATACCCATGATCTCGACCGCGCCGAGGTTCGCCGAGATGAAGGCGAGGCCGGTGACCCAGGCGGGCAGCGAACGGCCGGAGAGGAAGAAGTCCAGGCTGCTCGAGACCGACTTTCGCGCCATGTACCCGATGCCGAGCACCAGTGCGAAATAGAAGGCAAGCAGGACGTAGTCGATAGGACTCGCGTCGAGCCGCAGGTTCGCATCGGCCAGCACGTGCAACCGACCCACCTCCATAGTGAAAATGTCCACGAGAAACGCCGGTATCGCGTCAATCGCGGACCATACTGCATGGATTCAGCAACGGCAGCGTGGGTGGCGGGCGACCGCCCTGAAGTGTCTGTTTTGGGGCTGTTCTTGACAATTCTTGTCCGGTGAGTGCCACGCGAAAAAGGGCCGCTCCGGTCAGGAACGGCCCTTTCCCGCGACCGGCGGGGGTTTACCGGTCCGTGGGCAGGCCGACTTCGCCGTCCTCCTTGATCAACCGGGCGAGGACGTCATCCGGCATGAACGTGCGGTGCGGGTAGCCCGAGCCCCACGAGTTGAGGAACGGCACCGCGCCGAGTTCGTCGGCGCGCGGGTTGCCCAGTACTTCGTGGACCTCTTCGACGGTCTTCGCCCAACGGTAGGCCTGGATGCCGTTCTTGACGTCCGGCGTGTAGGCGGCCCGCTTGACGTGGTCGTCGTCGGCATAGCTCTCCGCCCACTGGACATGGCCCAGTTCGAGCAGGACCTCGGCCGCCGCGCGGACGGACGTGCCGTTGTTGTCACCGGGATTGGTCTCGTCCCATTCGTCGCGCAACTTCGACTGGTCCCACAGCCACCGCGCGCCGTAGAGGTCGCCGTTGAACAACGTCATGCAGCGCGACCAGCCGAAACCGACGCAGGCGCCCTCCTTGCCCTGGTCGTAGAAGGCGTACTGGGTGTCGCCATCGGTCGATTCGCCGGGTTCGAGGCAGACGCAGTGCCCGCCGCGGATCCGGGTGAGCGATTTGGCGCCGCCCTTCGCGACGAAGAACTCGCCGGACTTCTCGTCCTTTTCCGGGACGTCGAATTCCTTGTACCAGTTGACACCGATGACGACCGGCGACCTCGTCGGCCGGTCCTCCGTTGCCAGCGCGGTCAGCGGATAGCGCTCGACGTGGCGCCAGTCGTCCGGGACGAACCGGCCGAGGCGGCCATCCGCGGGATCACTGCCGATCGGGCGATAACGCATGGGATCCTCCTATCCCTCATCCCACCGGAATACCGCCGGCGAGTTCACTTCGGCACAATCTTTTCCAGAAACCGCCGCGCGGCCTCCCGCCCGTTTTCGAAGAGGTGCTTCTTCGCCTCTTCGCCGAGCCCGAAGTCGACGGCGGAGACTCCGGTCGTGTCGACGTACACCGTCCGCCGGTTCACACCTTCCTCGTGCAACCGGTAACGATTCCAGTCCGACATCAGGGTTTCGAGCGAACCGATGGCGATCCGCAACGCGCTCTTCACCGGTTCGTCCTTGCCGCCAACAGGTTCCCCGGAAAGCTTGATGCCCCAGGTCGGCCAGCGCGCGGGCTTCGCATCGGTCCGGTCGAAGACGGTGATCGGGAAGTTCGACAGCAGACCGCCGTCGACCCAGGTGACGGCGCCCTCCGGGCGGACGTCGAACTGCACCGGCCGGAAGTAGAGCGGAATGGACATCGACGCGCGAACGGCGTCGACGATCTTTGCCGTGCCAGGATCGTGGCCGTACTGGGAATAATCCCAAGGCAACCGGACGAGCGCGCGGCGGGTCAGGTCGCTGACGTGGACGACGAGGGAATACCGTTGATAGGGAAGCAAAGTACCTTCGGGATCCTCGATGGCGAGATCGGCGAAAGTACGCACGCCGACCTCGTCCAGCAACGGCGCGAGCCATTCGGCGAGATAGTCACCGGAGTGCATCCCGTCGTGCAAGATCAAGTCGACACCGTCGCCGATCACGCCGGTGACCTTGTCGAGCAGGGACTGATCCTGGAACCGGCGGCAGTCCAGGTCGTTCATCACCGCTTCCAGGCCACTGAGATCTTTCCCGGCCTTCTGATAAGCGGCGACCAGCGTCGCGACGATCGCGCCCGCGCTCGTCCCGGCGATCCGGGGGAACGAGTAACCGGCTTCGTGCAACTCCAGCACCGCGCCGAGCAACCCGATACCTTTGACGCCGCCGCCTTCCAGCACCAGGTCGACACGCTTTTCGGAATCAGCCACGGTTATCACCCCTGCACCCCGCGGGTCTCCCTATGTCGGTGGTACCCCTCGCGGAAATCGAGTGTGACACAGCGCGAGACCGAGGAATCCGCCGTTCACCCGAATGACCCAGAAATAGCTGGTTCTTTTGCCGAAGTAGCCGAGTTCGTTAATTTCCCGCCGCCCTTTAGGGCATTCCGTGGTGCAGGAAAGAATGCAGATACAAAACGCAGGACTCGATTGGATATCGGCTGTTCACCGCGCCCCCTCTCGCGATTCGTCCTCTGGTTGCGGTGGTTGCGCGCGCAACTACCGCAACCAGAGGACGAATCACGAGGGTGGTGGGTGGGCGGGCAGTCGCCGATCCGGGTCGCCCTGAGTGGCGGCTGGATGCGAGTGCCCCCAATGCCGCATTGGGTGCACACGGCTTCGCCTTCGTCCCGGCCGCAAGTAGCCGACTACTTGCGTGGTCCCGGGCTTCGGCGCTCCCAATGCGGCATTGGGGGCGCTGAGCGTCTCCAATGCCGCATTGGGGACACGACCCGCTCTTCTCCGCACCGCAACCCAACGCAAGTAGTCCT
Source organism: Amycolatopsis sp. cmx-11-12 (assembly GCF_046269425.1). Taxonomy (NCBI): domain Bacteria; kingdom Bacillati; phylum Actinomycetota; class Actinomycetes; order Pseudonocardiales; family Pseudonocardiaceae; genus Amycolatopsis; species Amycolatopsis sp. cmx-11-12. The sequence continues at coordinate 102,829 of NZ_JADNQM010000019.1, forward strand.
CTAGTTGCGGTCGTTGCGCGTGCAACTACCGCAACCAGAGGACGAATTGCGAGAGGGAAGGGTCAGAAGAGGCGGAACTCGTCCGACTCGATGCCTCGCAGCGCGTCGTAGTCCAGGGTGAGGCACCGGATCCCCCGGTCCTCGGCCAGCACTCGCGCCTGCGGTTTGATGATCTGCGCCGCGAAGACGCCCTGCACCGGCGCCAGCAGCGGGTCGCGGTTGAGCAGTTCGAGGTACCGCGTCAACTGCTCGACGCCGTCGATCTCGCCGCGCCGTTTGATCTCCACGGCGACGCTGCCACCCGAGGAGTCACGCGCCATGATGTCGACCGGCCCGATCGCGGTCGGGAACTCCCGCCGCACCAGGGTGTAGCCGTCACCGAGGGTCTTGATGTGCTCGGCGAGCAGTTCCTGCAGGTGCGCCTCGACGCCGTCCTTCTGCAGGCCCGGCTCCGCGCCGAGTTCCTGGGCGTGGTCGTGGAAGATCTCGTCGATCGTGATGACGAGCTTCTCCCCCTGCTTGTTCTCGACGATCCACAGCTTGCCGTCCTCGATCAGCCAGCACGGCGGGCTCATCCAGTTCAGCGGCTTGTAGGCGCGGTCGTCCGAGTGCACGGACACGGAGCCGTCGGCCTTCACCAGCAACAGGCGGGTGGCCATCGGCAGATGGGCGGTCAGACGGCCGGCGTAGTCGACCTGGCAGCGAGCGATCACTAAGCGCACCCCGCGAGGGTAGGACAAGCATCGCGATACTGGTCGCATGGACCCCATTCAGCGTGTCAGCTCGCGCGAGGTGTACCGGAACAACTGGATGACCCTGCGCGAGGACACCGTGCGGCGGCTCGATGGTTCCGAAGGGATCTACGCCGTCGTCGACAAACCGACCTGCGCCATAGTGATCCCTTTCGACGGCGCCAGGTTTCACCTGGTCGAGCAGTTCCGCTATCCGATCGGGCTGCGGCGCTGGGAGTTCCCGATGGGCACCGCGCCCAACCGGGCCGACGTCCCGCCGCTCGAACTCGCCGCTCGCGAACTGCGCGAGGAGACCGGGCTGATCGCGGGATCGATGACCGACCTCGGCCGGACCGACGTCGCCCCCGGTACGTCGAGCCAGCGCGGGCGCGTGTTCCTCGCCACGGATCTCACACAGGGTGAAACCCAGCGTGAGATCGAGGAGCAGGACATGCGGACGGCATGGTTCGAGCGCGACGAGTTCGAGAAGATGATCACCACGGGTGACATCACCGACGCGCAGACGCTGGCCGCCTACACGCTCCTGCTGCTGCGCGAACGCGTTTCCGGATGAGATGAACGGGGCTTTCAGTGCAAATTTTGCAATGAAAGCCCCGTTCATCTCATCCAGGCGCCGGGTCAGTCGGGCCAGACCGGGGAACGCTTCTCCAGGAAGGCCGCCATCCCCTCCCGCGCCCCGGGCAGCTGCGACGCCGAGGCCATGACCTCCAGCGCCAGCGCGTAGGCGTCGGCTTCAGGCCGGTCCAGCTGCGCGTAGAGGGTCTGCTTCCCCAGCGCCTTGCTCGCCCGGCTGCCCCGCGTCGCGCGCTCCAGCAGCGAAGCGACGGCGTCGTCCAGCGAATCGTCCGGGACCACGCGGTTCACCAGGCCCCAGTCCAGCGCGGTCGCCGCGTCGACGACGTCGCCGGTGAGCGCCAGTTCCATCAGCCGTTTCCGCCCGATCGACCGGGCCACCGGCACCGCGGGGGTGTGACAGAACCAGCCGCCCTTGCCACCGGGCAGCGCGAATCCGGCGGATTCGGCGGCGACGGCGAGGTCGCAGGTGGCCACCAGCTGGCAGCCCGCCGCGGTCGCGAGGCCGTGCACCCGCGCGACGACGACCTGCGGGACCGACTGCATCGTGCCCATCAGGTCCGTGCACAGCCGCAGCAGCTCGCGCACGCCCGTAAGGTCGCGCGCGGCCACGTCGCCGAAGTCGTGTCCCGCCGAGAACACCGGTCCGGCGCCGGCCAGGACGATCCCGGTGGCGTCGGTCTCCCCCGCCTCGTGGAACGCCGCGAGCAGTTCGGCGAGGTGGTCCGCCGACAGCGAGTTCCGCCGCGCGGCGCGGTTCATGGTGATGGTGACGGTGTCGCCGTCACGTTTCACGAGGATGTGCTCGTACTCGGCCATGCTTCGACGGTAACCGACCGGAACGTCCGGCGATACGAATCGGGCCCGACGCCGACGTCGGCCCGCAGCCGTCGCCGCAGGTTGGCGGCGGTGCCGAGCCCGGACCGCTGCGCGACCCGCTCGACCGGCAGCTCGGTCGTCTCCAGCAGCCGCCGCGCGAGCCGCACCCGCTGCGCGCGCAGCCATCGCCCCGGCGTCACCCCGGTGGCCGCCGCGAACTCGCGATGGAAGGTCCGCTCGCTCAGCCCGGCGTGGCCGACGAGGTCGTCGACGCCGATGTCGTCGGCGATCCGCTCCAGCGCCCAGTCCATTGTGGACGAAACACTCGGCCGTGACGGCTTGGGCGGCAACGGGTTGTCGACGTACTGACGCTGCCCGCCTTCCCGCGCGGGCGGCATCACGAGACGACGGGCGAGCGCGGCCGCGACCTCCGCGCCGTGATCGCGCCGCACCAGGTGCAGGCACAGGTCGAGGCCGCCGACCACCCCGGCGGACGTCAGCACGTCACCCTCGTCGGTGAACAGGACGTCCCGCTGGACGACGGCGTCGCGAGCGGCGGTTTCCAGGTCGTCCAGCAGCCGCCAGTGCGTGGTGACCGAACGGCCGTCGAGCAGCCCGGCCGCGGCCAGGGTGAAGGCCCCGGAACACAGCGACGCCACGGTGACCCCGGCCCGGTGCGCCTTGCGCAGCGCGGCGACGGCGGCAGCGGGCACCTCGGCATGCGGATCGACCCGGCCGGGCACGAGGACGAGATCGCAGCCATCGAGTCCGCTGAGCCCGTGAGTCGCCCCGAGCGACCCGAACGGATGACTGGCGACCGGCGTCCGGCCCGGCGAACACAGGCGGACCTCGAACGGGCCGATGCCGCTGTCGGTCCGGTCCACGCCCCAGACCTCGCCGATCACGCCCAGGTCGAACGCCCGGCTGCCCGGCAGAAGGAGAACGCCCACGATGCGCATGGCAGAAAAGTACCGTATCGCGCTTCTTCTGCCACTCCCGTCCGGCCGCGGAACGCGGGAAACTCGAAGCCATGACCACTGAGAACACCAAGGCCCTGCTCGTGATCGACGTTCAGCGCGGCTTCGACAAGCCGGTCTGGGGACCACGCAACAACCCCGGCGCGGAAGCCAACATCAAGGCGCTCGTCGACGCCTACCAGGAGCGCGGGCTGCCGATCGTGCTCGTACACCACGACTCGGTCAAACCCGGCTCGTCGCTACAGCCGGGACAGGAGGGCAACCACTTCAAGCCCGAACTCGACGGCGTGCGCGCGGATCTGGTGTTCGGCAAGAAGGTCAACTCGGCCTTCCACGGCGACATCGACCTCGACGGCTGGCTGAAGACACGCGGCATCACGTCGTTCGTGCTCGCCGGCATCCAGACGAACTTCTGCTGCGAAACCACCGTGCGCGTCGGCGGGAACCTCGGTTACGACGTCACTTTCGCGCTGGACGCCACGTTCACCTTCGACCTCGCCGGGCCGGACGGGAGCGTCCTCACCGCCGACGAGCTGTCCAGGGCGACCGCGACGAACCTGCACGGTGGCGGGTTCGCCACGGTCACCTCGACCAAAGAGATCCTCGGGAGTCTCTGAGGTCTTGGGAGCGCCGTGGGTCGCCTCGGTCGCGAGTGGCGTTTCGGGCTATTGAGGGGTAGACAAACGTGTTGTCGGTCGCCGGACCTTCGTGACCACACCACCCGCACCGGGCATGTCGCGAAAGCCACTTTCGGGACATCTGATGTCCCGAAAGTGGCTTTCGCGACACCCAGATCAGCACCCGGACGAGCACGTAACACGCCACCTTCGCCTTACCCTCAAGAGAAACCGAAACGCCACTCACGACCCCCCTGTACCGACGCCTCAAGCGCGGTCGATCACCGCCTTGAGGAACCGCCGCGTCCGGTCGTGATCGGGATCGTTGAACAACTTCTCCGGCGCGGCGTCCTCCAGCACCTGTCCCTGGTCGAACATCATCACCCGGTCCGAAACGTCCCGCGCGAACTGCATCTCGTGCGTGACGCACAGGATCGTGATGTCCGTCGACGCGGCGATCTCGCGCAGCACACGCAGGACGTCCGCGACCAGTTCCGGGTCCAGCGCCGAGGTGACCTCGTCCAGCAGCAGCACGTCCGGCCGCATCGCGAGCGCCCGTGCGATCGCGACGCGCTGCTGCTGGCCGCCGGAAAGCCGCGTGGGATGCGCGTCCTTCTTGTCCGAAAGCCCGACCATCTCCAGCAGTTCGACGGCTCGTGCCTCGGCCTCGCCGCGGGCGACGCCGAGTGAATGGATCGGTGCCTCGGTGATGTTGCGCAGCACGTTCATGTTCGGGAAAAGGTTGAACTGCTGGAACACCATGCCGATCCGCTTGCGCACGGCCCGCAGGTACTTCTCGTCGGCGGGCACCAGTTTCTCGCCGCGCTTCATATGGCTGAGATAGTCACCGCAGACCTCGATGGTGCCGCCGTCGACCCGCTCCAGGGTCATCAGCAGCCGCAGGATCGTCGTCTTCCCGGACCCGCTCGGCCCGATCAGCGAGACGAACTCCCCCGGCGCGACGGTGAAATCGAGGTCCCGCAGCACGACGTGGTCACCGTAGGACTTGACCACCTGCGAGAACCGGATCATCGGGGAATCAACTGTGGGCGGCACGACGCTCCAACCTTCTCACCAGAATCGACGCCGGCAGGCTCACCAGCAAGAACAGCACCCCGGCCAGGGTGTACGGCTCGATGACGCGGAACGTTTCGGCGCCGACCTCTTTCGCCCTGTTGAGCACGTCGAGGACGCCGATCCCCACGAGCAGTGGGGTCTCCTTGAACAACGAGATCGTGTAGTTGCCGAGCGCGGGCAGTACCCGAGGGACCGCCTGCGGCAGGACCACGGCCGTCCACACTCGAGACCGCGGCAGGTTCAGCGCGGTCGCGGCCTCCCACTGTCCTTTCGGGACAGCCTCGATCCCGGCGCGGTAGACCTCGGCCGAGTAGGTCGCGTAATGCACGCCGAGCGCCACGACACCGGTGACGAACGCCGACATCGCGAACCCCGTCAGCGGCGGAACCAGGTAGTAGATCGCGAACACCTGGATCAGCAACGGAGTGCTGCGGACGAACTCGATGAACAGCGTGACCGCCTGCGACAGCACGGGAATCCCCGTGCGTCGGATCAGCGCGAACACCAGCCCGAGCGCGTAGGCGACGGCGGAGGCGAGCAGGGTGATCTCGACGGTGACGAGCAAACCCTTCAGTAGCAAAGGAATCGAGTCGAACGCCGCTTCCCAGCTCCAGTCCATCAGACACCCCCCGCCGTAGCCGTCATCTTCGCCGGAGCCCTGCCGAGGCGCCGCGCCGCGATCCGCTCCAGCGCCCGCATCCCACTGGTGATCAGCAAGGCGATCAGGAGGTAGAGCACGAGTTCGGTGCCGTAGATCCAGCCGATCTCGGAACCGAACACCGGCCGCAGCAGTTCACCTTGCCGCGCCATCTCCGGAACGGCGATGAACGAGAGCAGGGCGGTGCTCTTCAGCAACTGGATGAACAGGTTGTTGAACGGTGGCAGCATTTCCACGAACGCCTGCGGCAGGATCACCCGCCGCATCCGCTGAGCGGGCGTCAGGTTGAGCGCGACAGCGCCTTCGAACTGCGCTCGCGGAACGGAATTCACCGCGCCGCGGACGATCTCCGCGCCGTACGCGCCGTGATTCAGCCCGAGCACCAGAATCCCGGCGAACATCGGGACCAGCTGGAAGCCCACCAGTACCGGCAGGACGAAGTACAGCCAGAACAGCTGGACGACCTCCGAGGTGCCGCGGAAGATCTCCACGTAGACCCGGGAAATCCCCCGCACGATCCTGGACGGCGATCGGAGCGCGAGGCCCGCGATCAACGAGAGCACGATGGTGACGGCGATTCCGCCGAGCGCGGCGGTGACGGTCGCTGTCAGTCCACTGAGGACGGACGTGATGATATGCGATACCGACGACGACATGACGTCAGCCCCGTTACACCGCGCAGAGTTTCTCGGTGGTGACGTCGGCCTTCGGCAGGTTGTCCGCCGAGAACCCGAACGGCGTCACGATCTTGGTCCACTCACCGCTGTCGTGCAGCTTCTTGAGTTCGGCGTTGAACGCCTCGCGCAGCGGGTTGTCGTCCTTGCGGAAGACGAACGCGCCGGCGGAGATGACCGGCTGCCCGTTCTTGATCGGATCGAAGCCAGGAGTCACTTCCGCGGCGGCGCCGGCGTTCTTCGCCAGGACGTCCTTGAGGGAGATGTCGGTCAGCGCGGCGCAGTAGACCCGTCCGTCGGTGACCGCGCGGAGCATGTTGTCCTGCGAATCGAGGGTGACGATCTGGTCCTCGGCCACCCCGGCATCGGTGGCGTAGCCCTTCTCGACGGCGGCGGAGAGCACGGCGACCTTGACCTTCTTCGCGGCGATGTCCTCGAACTTCAGGACCTGCTGCGGATTTCCCTTCGGTACCAGCAAGGCGGTCAGCGCCGAGTAGTCGGGGATCGAGAACGCGGCGGCGTCGCACCGCTCCTTCTTGATGTTCATCCCGGCCGCCACGAGGTCGTACTTCCTGGCGTTGAGCGCGGGGATCAACTGATCGAAGGAGACCGCTTCGGCTTCCACGTTGTCGATGCCCATGGCCTTGAAGACGGCACGCGCGACTTCCGGCGCCTCACCGGTCACCTTGCCGCTTTGATCCGTGAAACCGTACGGAGCTTCGTTCGCGATACCGATCTTGATCTTCTTGGAGCTTCTCGCCGCCTCCAACGCGTTCCCGGAGGTCGTCGACGTGCATGCGGACAGCAGCACCGGACCACCGATCGTCACCGCCCCCAGAACGGCCGACCGCCGGAAGAATTCTCGCCTCGACCACTCGCCGTGCGCCATAGCCGCACCCCTTTTCGATTAATCGGTTTAATCGAAACGTAGGTGGGTACCTTTGCCCCGGCAATGTGAGTGACTCCCTCGCCAGCCGCCGTTACGGTACCGAGATTTACGGTGACTTTACGTGCTCAAGCCGTGGCGCTCCCGCACCAATCCGACAATTCCGTCCATGATGTCGGTGAGTTCGTAGTCCTTCGGCGTGAACACCTTCGCGATCCCGCGTTCCAGCAGGAGCTTCTCGTCGTCGGGCGGGATGATGCCGCCGACGATGACCGGGATGTCACCCGCGCCCGCGGCCCGGAGCCCGTCCACGACCTGCGGCACGACCTCGAGATGCGAACCCGAGAGCACCGAAAGCCCGACCACGTGCACGCCCTCCTGGACGGCGGCCGCGACGATCTGTTCCGGCGTGAGCCGGATGCCCTGGTACACCACCTCGAAACCGACGTCGCGCGCCCGCACGGCCACCTGCTCGGCGCCGTTGGAATGCCCGTCGAGGCCAGGTTTGCCGACCAGGATCCGCAGCCGCTCGCCGATCTCGGTACTCGTCGTCTTGACCCGGTCACGTACGCGGCGGATGTCCGCGTTGCCCTCGCCCGCGGCCGCCGACGCGGAAACCCCGGTGGGAGCCCGGTATTCGCCGAACACCTCGCGCAGTGCCCCCGACCATTCGCCGGTGGTGACGCCGGCGCGGGCGCAGTCGATGGTGGCCTCGAACAGGTTCTCCGAGGTCTTCGCGATGGCCTTCAGCTTCTCCAGCGACGACTCGGCTGCCGCGTTGTCGCGCCGCGCCCGCCATTCTTCGATCGCGGTGACGGCCTGCTTCTCGACGGCCGGGTCGATCGTCTCGATCGCCTTGGCGCCTTCGGCTTGCAACGGTGAAGGCTCGGTGGTCTCGAACTTGTTGACACCGACCAGGATCCGGTCGCCGTTCTCCATGCCACGCCGCAATTCGGCGAGCGAGGCGACGAGCTGCGACTTCATGTATCCGCTCTCGACGGCCGCGACAGCGCCACCGAGATCCTGCACCCGCGCGATCTCCTCGCGCGCGCCCGCCATGATCTCGTCGACCTTGGCCTGGATGACGTGCGAGCCGTCGAAGATGTCCTCGTACTCCAGCAGATCGGTCTCGAACGCGAGCACCTGCTGCATCCGCAGCGCCCACTGCTGATCCCACGGCCGGGGCAGGCCGAGCGCCTCGTTCCAGGCGGGCAACTGGATCGCGCGGGCCCTGGCGCCACGGGAAAGCGAGACCGCGAGCATCTCCAGCACGATGCGCTGGACGTTGTTCTCCGGCTGGGCCTCGGTCAGGCCAAGGGAGTTGACCTGCACGCCGTAGCGCAGCCGCCGCGCCTTCGGATCCGTTACACCGTAACGATCCCGGGTGATCTCGTCCCAGAGCGCGGTGAACGCGCGCATCTTCGACATCTCCTCGACGAAACGCACACCGGCGTTGACGAAGAAGGAGATCCGCGCGACCACCTTGGCCATGTCGGCCTGCTCGACCTGCCCGGAGTCCCGGACGGCGTCGAGGACCGCGATGGCGGTGCACAACGCGTACGCGACCTCTTGCGTCGGCGTCGCGCCGGCTTCCTGCGAGTGGTAGCTGCAGATGTTGATCGGGTTCCACTTCGGCACGTGGTGCACGGTCCACGCGATCATGTCGGTGATCAGGCGGAGGCTCGGGCCCGGCGGGAAGATGTAGGTGCCGCGGGAGAGATATTCCTTGATGATGTCGTTCTGCGTGGTGCCGGTGAGTTTGGCCAGCACCTCGTCCACGTCGCGACCCTCGGCTTCGGCCTGCTCGCGCGCCACGGAGACGTAGAGCGCCAACAGCCACATGGCGGGCGCGTTGATCGTCATCGACGTGTTGGCCTCGGCGAGCGGGATGCCGTCGAAGAGCCGCCGCATGTCACCAAGGTGCGAAATCGGGACACCGACCTTGCCGACCTCACCCTTGGACAGCTGGTGATCCGGGTCGTAGCCGGTCTGCGTCGGCAGGTCGAAGGCGACGGAAAGGCCCGTCTGGCCTTTGGCGAGGTTGCGCCGGTAGAGCTCGTTGGACGCGGCCGCGGACGAGTGGCCCGCGTAGGTCCGCATCACCCAGGGGCGGTCCCGTTCACGGTCCGTGGGATAGGGCACGGTGCACCTCCGGCGCTGGACGACCGCCTGAGTGTACCGGCCGGTAACATCGCTCGCCGAGTTGAATCGGACACAGTCGGGTCATTTCCCGACGGTCGGCTCCTGGCGCTGTCGTGCCTCGTCAACGGCTTTAGCGAGCTTTTCCCGCACCTTCGCCACCTCGCTGACACCCACAAGGATGACCGGTGGCTTGCGGTCCTTACCGGAGCCCGCGCCGAAGTTCGCCGACGCCCACACCAGCACGCCGAGCCTGCCGAACGTGATCGTCCCGGTCTTGCCGGGCCCCGGCGTGACGACGGGATCCGCCAGTTCGGCCAGTGCCGCGGACTCCTCCCTGCGGCGCATCAGTGAGCTGGTCACGATGACCCGGCCGTCCGTCACGGCGTAGGTGGTCGAGGCGAGCCTGAGGTACCTGATGAGCGGCCTGCCGACGAGATGGAACACGCCGGCGACGGTGAGCGCGACCCACGCGACCGTGTGGAACGCCGTTTCGTGGTTGTAGAAGAAGAACACCGTGACGGCGCCAAGCCAGAGCAGGCCGAAGGGGACGTTGAAGTAGTCACCGGGGTTGAAGAGGGGCCTTCGCACCGGAGTCCCGGCCCAGATGACCCGTTCACCCGGAAGGAGGTCGATCTGCCCCTCATGCATGGCATCGCACACTACCCGTCCGGGAGGCGGGCGACAGTGTCCGTTCGTCGGGTACATCCAGGCCGAACGGGCCTATCGGCCGCCTTGCCGCGCCGTGGCGATCAGGTCGTGGACGCGGCGCGCGTCCTCGATGCCGACCAGCTCCGGCAGCGCCGACCCGGCGTCACGGTTCCTCGCACCGCCCAGGAAACCGGGAGAAAAGCCATCGTCGAAGGTGATGGTGCCGGTTCCTCCCGCGTGCTCCGCCAGTCGCGGCGGTCCCAGGTCACTCAGGGACCGCGACAGGACGTCGGCCCCCTTGCGCCGGACCACGACGCGTCGATCGGTCACGACGAACGAACTCGTCCGCGCCTGGAGGTACCGCTTGATCCCCTGGCCGATCCAAAGCAGCAGGATCACCGCAGGTACCACGTAGACGATCCTCGACACGGGATTCCGCGGCGCCGGGTAGAGCAGGAAGCCGATGAACAACAACCCCGGCACGACGGCCAGATCACTCGTCGCGACGATCGGGACGCGCCGCGGCGCGCCTTCCCAGATCAGGCGTTCGTCGGGCAATAGCCCCGTATCCCCCAGTGACATGAGCGGACGATAAGCCCGCTTCTTCTCGCTGAACAGGGCTTCGCCGGAATCGTGACTGTGACCGAAATCCACGAGACTCGCCGGCGTCCGGCATCTAGCGTGGGCAACCGTGACATGGAGTTCGTACAGCAGCTATCTGCTCATCGTCGTCCTGATCGTGCTCGCACCGGGGCCGGACACGATGGTGATGCTCAAGAACTCGCTGTCCGGCGGCACCCGCGGCGGGCTGCTGGCGACGGCCGGGATCTTCGTGGCCAACTCCGTCCAGGGCTCCGCCGCCGCACTCGGCCTCGGCGTCGTCATCGCGCAGTCGCAGCCGGTGTTCGTGACGCTCAAGTGGGTCGGGGCCGCCTACCTGGTCTTCCTCGGTTTCCAGGCGCTGCGCGGTGCGTGGCGGGGCGACTACTCCGGCGTCGCGGCGGTGAAGCAGCAGCGGGCGAGCGGATTCCGGCGCTTCCGCGAGGGCTTCCTGTCCAACATCACCAACCCGAAGGTCCTGGTGCTGTACCTGTCGGTGCTGCCGCAGTTCCTCGACCCCGTGACGACCTCGGCGTGGGACGCGTTGCTGCTCGCCTACACCGTCGCGGTGCTGGGCGCGATCTGGCTGATGACGCTGCTGTTCTTCGTGCACCGCGTGCGGACCTGGTTGGAACGACGCAAGGTCCGCCGCGCGCTCGACGGCGTCACCGGTACCGCGCTGGTCGGTTTCGGTGCCGCGCTCGTGCTCGAGTAACCCCTTCGACCGTTTACGCGATACTCCATATGTCGCAATGGCGCGACCCAGGGAGGCTTCGATGAACAAGAAGACCTACGGCGTTTTCGCCGGAGCAGCCTTCTCCCTCGTTCTTCTCGGTGCTGGCCCCGCCGACGCCGGCGAACGCGGCAACGGCGGCGCTCCTCCCGGCCATGCCCAGGACACCACCAAACCGCAGCCGCCGTCCAAAGCGGACTTCTCCGGGCGCGGCGCCAACAAGCACGGGCCCTACGACTCCACGCGGGACGGTTCGCCGTCCCGCAATGGCAACGGCGGCGGCGAAGCGGCCGGGAAGCCCTGCGCGGGTTGCGTCGGCAAGGCGGACAACAAGAACCCGCCCGGACAGCTGCCCGGCGGCTCCGACGCCAACGCCGGTTACGAATGCGACCGCAACCACGGCGTCGGGCGCGGCAACCCCGCGCACACGGCTTGCGTGCCGGATCGGACACCGCCCGCCACGAATCCGCCGGTCGAGACTCCCCCGCCCGGGTTACCGCGGGGCGAGGTCATGGCGCCCGCGGTCGTGCCGGTGGCGGCTCACGCCGCGGCCGCCGCACCCCGCGCCGACGTCGCCAACGCGAGCTCCCCTTCGCTGGCCAAGACCGGTTTCGATCTCGAATCCGCGCTGCTGGCCGGGCTGGGTCTGCTGACAGCGGGCGGTGCCGTGGTCTTCGCCGGAACCCGGCGGCGCAGGGATACGTGACCTACCGGTCTGATCAGGCCCGGTCGGGTTCGCCCGAAACGCGGTCGATCCGCGCGCCGAGCCGGTTCAGGTTCTCCACGAAATGCGGATAGCCGCGGTCGATGTGGAAGACGTCCCAGACCTCGGTGACGCCGTCCGCGCACAGCCCGGCCAGCACCAGCCCGGCGCCGGCGCGGATGTCCGCCGCCCACACCGGCGCGCTGGAGAGCTTCTCCACGCCGCGGACGACGGCGTGGTGCCCGTCGGTGCGCGCGTCGCCGGAGAGCCGCATCATCTCTTCGATGAACCGGAACCGGGCCTCGTAGATGTTCTCGGTGATCATCGAGGTGCCTTCGGACACCGCCGACAGCGCCACCGCGAACGGCTGCAGGTCGGTCGCGAAGCCGGGGTACGGCAGCGTCACCCAGTCGACGGCCTTCGGGCGCTCGGTCTGGACGATGCGGAAACCCTTGCCGTCGAACGTCTCGACCTCGGCACCCGCCAGGCGGAGCTTGTCCAGGACCAGGTCGAGGTAGTGCGGGTTGACCCCGCGGACGGTCAGGTCGCCCCGGGTCATCGCGGCGGCGAACGCCCAGGTCGCGCCCACGATCCGGTCGCCGATCACACGATGCTCGGTGGGGTGCAGCTTCTCGACGCCCTCGACGGTGAGGGTCGAGGTGCCGGCACCTTCGACCTTCGCACCCATTTCGATCAGCATCGTGCAGATGTCGACGATCTCGGGCTCGCGCGCGGCGTTGTCGATGACCGTGGTGCCCTCGGCGAGCACGGCGGCCATCAGGATGTTCTCGGTGGCGCCGACGCTCGGGAAGTCCAGCCAGATCTGCGCGCCGCGCAGGCCGTCGGCCTTCGCCACGACGCAGCCGTGCTCGATGGTGCTGGTGGCGCCCAGCTTGCGCAGGCCGTTCTGGTGCATGTCCAGCGGCCGGGAGCCGATCGCGTCGCCGCCCGGCAGCGCCACGACGGCCTGCTTGAGCCGTCCGACCAGCGGGCCCAGCACGCACACCGACGCGCGCAGCTTGCCCATCGCGGCCGAATCGGCCCGATGCGACAACTCGGCCGGAGTGGTGATCTTGGCCGTGTCGCCGTCGATGACGACGTCGCAGCCGACACTGCGCAGGACGTCTCCCATCAGCGGGACGTCCAGGATCTGGGGGCAGTTCGTGATGGTCGTCGTACCCTCGGCCAGCAGGGCCGCGGCCATCAGTTTCAGGACGCTGTTCTTCGCCCCGACCACGTCGACCTCGCCGACCAGCCGTGCTCCGCCGTGCACGTCGAAGTGCTCACTCATGGGCGCCAATCATGCCCTCTCGCCCGGATTTGCCTTACGCCGGGCCGGGTAGAGTCGGCTTCATGGTCGTTCGCATCAACCGCGTCTACACGAAGGTCGGCGACAACGGCACCACGGCACTCGGCGACGGCTCGCGCGTGCCGAAGACGTCGCCGCGGCTGGCCGCGTACGCCGACGTCGACGAAGCCAACTCCGTCATCGGGCTCGCGCTCGCGATGGGCGGTCTCTCCGGGGAAATCACCGATGTCCTGCGTGGGATACAGAACGATCTCTTCGACGTCGGCGCGGATCTGTGCGCGCCGATCGTGGAAAACCCGCCGTACGAGCCGCTGCGCATCACCGAGCGGTACATCGAGCGGCTGGAAGGCTGGTGCGACGAGTTCAACGAGCGCGTGCCGAAGCTGACGTCGTTCATCCTGCCGGGTGGTACCCCGGGGGCAGCGTTCCTGCACCAGGCCCGCACGGTCGCGCGCCGGGCCGAGCGCTCCGGCTGGGCGCTGTACGAGGCCGAACAGGCCACGACCAATCAGCTGGCGATCAAGTACCTGAACCGGCTTTCGGATCTGCTGTTCATCCTGTCGCGGCTGGCGAATCCGGACGGCGACATCCTTTGGCAGCCCGGCGGCGCCTCCTGACGACGCAATTCGGCACCTGATTGCGATCGTTGCGTGTGCAAGTACCGCAAGCAGGTGCCGAATCGTGTGACGGGGTGGAGTTCAGCCCTGTTCCCGTGTCGCCCAATAGCGCTCGAGGTCGACGTCGGGCGTACCGTCTTTGCCCGGGTCGATCGCCTTCATCGTGATCGTGTCCTCCATGGACACGGACTCGGGAAGGTGGCTCCAGCGGTTCGCGTCCTCGCTCTGAGTCATACGCCGAGAATAGACGGGGATCACGTCCGGAGCCCGGTAGAAATGCCGGTCGGTGACGATCTCATGTTCGCTTCGCTTCCCCAACCGCAACTAGAGGACTAATTGCGGCGGAGAGGTCACAGTGCCCAGGAAGCCCGAAGCGCGGCAAGAGCGTCGTGGAAGCCCGGGAAGGTCTTCTTCACGCACCCCGGGTCGTCCAACGTGATCCCCGGCGTACGCAGCCCCGTGACGCTGAACGCCATCGCGATCCGATGATCCCGACGGCACTTCACGAGCGCTCCCGAAGGCGAAGCGGGCTGGATCTCGATCCAGTCCCGCCCGGTCTCCACCGGAACACCCATCGCGCGCAGGTTCTCCTCGCACGCCGCGAGCCGGTCGCATTCCTTGATCCGCGTGTTGTAGACGTCCTCGATCCGCACCGGCCCGTCCGCGAACGGCGCGATGGCCGCGAGTGTCGGCACGGTGTCGGAGATGTCGCGCATGTTCACCGTGACGCCGCGCAGCCCGCCGGTCCCGGTCACGGTCACCGCGTCCGCGCCCACCTCGACGTCCGCGCCCATCTGCCGCAGGACCTCGACGAACCCCAAATCGCCTTGCAGGGCCCCGGTGCCGAGACCCGGGATCGTCACCGAACGCCCGGTCAACGCCGCCGCGGCGAAGAAGTAGCTCGACGTCGAAGCGTCGGGCTCGATCTCGTAGTGGCAAGCCCGGTACGGCGTGGGCGGCACGATGAACGTGTCACCCTCCCGGACGACCTCGACGCCGAAGCGCCGCATCATCGCGATGGTGATCTCGACGTAGGGCACCGAGACGAGGTCGGTGACGGTGATCCGCAGTCCCTCCGTGGTCAGCGGGCCGACCAGCAGCAACGCGGTCAGGAACTGCGACGACAGGCCGGCGTCCAGCGTCAGGTCCCCGCCCTTGATCCCGGCGGCCCGCACCACCAGCGGGTGGTGGCCCGGCGTGCCTTCGAAGGTGAGGTCGACGCCCAGTTCCAGCAGCGCGTCGGTGAGCGGCCCCAGCGGACGGGCGCGCATCTGCTCGGAAGCGTCGAACCGGAAGGTGCCGTGACCGGCGGCGGCCAGTGCCGGGAGAAAACGGGCGGTGGTGGCGCCGTCGCGGCAGAAGACGTCGGCGCTGTCGACGGCGGGGCCCTCAGGCCTGCCGTCGATCGTCCACTCGTCGGAGGAACGGGAAACCTCATAGCCGAGCTTGAGCAGGCCCTCGGCGAAGCCCTCGGAGTCATCCGAACGCAGCGGCCTGCTCAACACGGTCGTGCCGTGGGCGGCGGCCGCGAGGAACAGGCCTCGGGCGGTGATCGACTTCGAACCGGGGATGTCGACGATGGTCACGGCGCGAGCATACGACGTGCCCGAATGGCGAACTCACGTGATCAGACGGAGAAGACCCGTGATCAGACGGAGAACACGCGTGATCAGGAGGCGCGCGGGAGGCGGCGGCCGGGTGGGGCCGACTCGAGCCAGGAGAGGAAGCCGGTGAGGGCACCGGGGCCCATCGCGATCTCGATCGCCTCCTGCGTGGCGGACTCACACCGCAGGACGATCGAGCCGTCGGGGACGGCGTACGCCTCCGTGCCGGAGGGATCGCGCCGGTCCGCGATCTCCATACTCGCCCGTTGGAACACCCGGTCCGGGCCGGTCCGCAGGCTCCACACCCGGAACCAGACGAACTCGTCACCTTCGTAGCGGCCCAGCCCCAGATGCCAGCTGGACCGCGCCTCGTCCGGACGCCACCGCAGCGCGACGCTCACGCCACCACCGCGGCGCATCCGGACCCACCGCAACGAATACCAGGCCGCGACGACGGCCAGGATGGTCAGGGCCCCGAGAACACCCACGGCGATTTCCACGGCCCGGCCCCTGTCCTTCGCCCGGTCAGACTGACTGACCGGCCGCGCGAAGCTGGGCGGTCGCCCTAGCCCGCTCTTGCTCGTCTTCGCCGCTCAACGCCTTCTTGGCCGCATCGACGTCGATCTCGTGCGAAAGTTCCGCGCTCTCGGCGAGGATGCTCACGCCGGTCGCGGTGACCGACAGGAACCCGCCGTGCACCGCGGCGGTCACGGTCTCGCCGTCCGTCGTCGTCACCTTCACGACGCCACCCTCGACGAGCTGGCCCAAAACCGGCTCGTGACCGGCCATGATGCCGATCTCGCCCTCGGTGGTCTGGGCCACCACGAACGTGGCGGTACCGGACCAGAGACGGCGCTCGACGGCTACCAGCTCGACAGAAATCTCAGCCACGTAGCTTCCCTTCACCTCAGGTGCTGGCACCGAGTGTAATGGTCGAAGTTCCCTGTATGCGAACGACGGGACCAGCGTCCACAGTAGACACTGATCCCGCCGCTCATCGGAACATCACTTCTTGGTGATTTCCTTGTACTTCTTCTCGAGGTCTTCGAGGCCACCGATACCCAGGAACGCCTGCTCCGGGTAGTGGTCGAAGTCGCCCTTGGTGATGCGGTCGAAGGACTCGATGGTCTCCGACAGCGGCACGGTCGAACCCGGGATCTGCGTGAACGCCTCGGCGACCAGCATGTTCTGCGACAGGAACCGCTCGATGCGGCGCGCGCGCTGAACGGTGAGCTTGTCCTCTTCCGAGAGCTCGTCCATACCGAGGATCGCGATGATGTCCTGCAGTTCCTTGTACTTCTGCAGGATCCGGATGACCTCGGAGGCGACGCGGTAGTGGTCCTCACCGACGATGGCCGGGTCGAGGATCGTCGACGTCGACGCCAGCGGGTCCACCGCCGGGAAGATGCCCTTCTGGAAGACACCACGCGAAAGCTCGGTGGTGGCGTCCAGGTGGGCGAACGTCGCGGCCGGGGCCGGGTCGGTGTAGTCGTCCGCGGGGACGTAGATCGCCTGCATCGAGGTGATCGAACGACCACGGGTCGAGGTGATCCGCTCCTGGAGCTGACCCATCTCGTCGGCCAGCGTCGGCTGGTAACCCACGGCCGAAGGCATCCGGCCCAGCAGGGTCGACACCTCGGAACCGGCCTGGGTGAACCGGAAGATGTTGTCGATGAAGAGCAGCACGTCCTGGTTCTGCACATCGCGGAAGTACTCCGCCATGGTCAGCGCGGACAGCGCGACCCGCATACGGGTGCCCGGCGGCTCGTCCATCTGACCGAAGACGAGGGCGGTGTCGTTGATGACGCCGTCCTCGGACATCTCCAGGAAGAGGTCGTTGCCCTCACGGGTGCGCTCGCCGACACCGGCGAACACCGAGGTACCACCGAAGTTCCGGGCGACACGGGTGATCATCTCCTTGATGAGCACCGTCTTGCCGACGCCGGCACCGCCGAACAGGCCGATCTTGCCGCCCTCGACGTACGGGGTCAGCAGGTCAACGACCTTGAGGCCGGTCTCCAGCATCTTCGTCTTGCCTTCGAGCTGGTCGAAGGAAGGCGGGTTGCGGTGGATGCCCCAGCGCTCGAGGTCGTCGCCGTAGCCTGGCT
Source organism: Amycolatopsis sp. cmx-11-12 (assembly GCF_046269425.1). NCBI lineage: Bacteria > Bacillati > Actinomycetota > Actinomycetes > Pseudonocardiales > Pseudonocardiaceae > Amycolatopsis > Amycolatopsis sp. cmx-11-12. The sequence goes on from NZ_JADNQM010000019.1 coordinate 120,326, forward strand.
CGTCGAGGCACTCGCCGAGCGCGTTGTAGACGTGGCCCTTGACCTTGTCGCCGACCGGGACCGTGATGGGGCCGCCGGTGTCGGTGACCTCGGCACCACGCACCAGGCCGTCCTGCGGCTGGAGCGAAATGGTGCGGACGAGGTTGTCACCGAGGTGGCTGGCGACCTCGAGGGTCACCGTCTTGCGCAGCTGCTCGAACTCGATCTCGACCTTGAGCGCGTTGAACTGGTCTGGCACGGAACCGCGCGGGAACTCGACGTCGACGACCGGCCCGGTCACCGACACGATGCGCCCCTTGGCACGCGGGGTTTCAGTACTGGTCATCAATCATCACTTCCTGCTGCGGTGAGCGCGTTCGCGCCACCGACGATTTCGGAGATCTCCTGGGTGATCTGCGCCTGACGGGCCTGGTTCATCTCCCGCGTGAGCGTGCCCACCAGATCGTTCGCGTTGTCCGACGCCGCCTTCATCGCGGTACGGCGGGCCGCGAGTTCGGATGCCGCCGACTCGAGCATCGCCGCGAAGATCCGCGTGTTGATGTACTTCGGCAGCAACGCGGAGAGCAGCTTTTCGGCGTTGGGCTCGAACTCGTAGCTCGGGAGCAGGCCTTCGGGCTTCTCCTCTTCGTCTTCGGTGTACTCGACCTCGAGCGGCGCGACGCGCTTGGCGACCGGACGCTGGGTGAGCATCGAGACGAACTCGGTGTAGACGACGTGGATCTCGTCGACACCGAGGATGCCGTCGGCGTTGCCTGCCTCGTCGTCGGCGCCGTTCAGGAACGACTCGACGATGAGCTCACCGGCACCCGAGGCGTTGACGTAACCGGGCTGGTCGGAGAACCCCGTCCAGCTTTCGGTCACCTCGCGGCCACGGAACCGGTAGTAGCTCAGGCCTTTGTTGCCGGTCACGTAAAGCACCGGCTCCTTGCCCTGCTTGCGCAGCAGCGTGAGGAGTTCCTCGGTCGCCTTCAGCACGTTGGAGTTGTACCCACCGCACTGACCCTTGTCGCTGGTGATCACGAGGACCGCCGCGCGCTTCGGGTCGGCGCGCTCGACCAGCAAGGGGTGGTCGAGGTTGGACGAGGCGCTGGCCAACGCGGAGAGCACGTTCGTGATCTCGTCCGCGTAGGGCCGCGACGCCGCGACCTTCGCCCGCGCCTTGGTGATGCGCGCGGTGGCGATGAGCTCCATCGCCTTGGTGATCTTGCCGATCGACTTGGTCGCCTTGATACGCGACCGGAGTTCTCGGAGTTGTGCGGCCATGAGCTATCAGCTCACTTCTTCGGTGCGGGCTTGTTGACCTTGACGGTCTCCTGCCCGACCTTCTCGGCGTCCATCGCGTCGGAGACCTCGGTCAGGCTCTTGCCCTCGGCGGTGGTGAACTCCTTCTTGAACTCGTTCACCGCGTCGACCAGACCGGAAGCGGTCTCGTCGGAGAACTTGCCCGACTCGCGGATGTCCTTGAGGAGCTCTCCGTGCTTACGACGCGCGGAGTCGACGAACTCGTCACGGAAGCGGCGCACGTCCTCGGTCGGGACCGAGTCGAAGTGCCCGTTGGTACCGAGGTACACCGTGACGACCTGCTCCTCGACCGGGATCGGCGAGTACTGCGGCTGCTTGAGCACCTCGTACAGGCGGACGCCACGCTCGAGCTGCGCCTTCGACGCGTCGTCGAGGTCCGAGGCGAAGGCCGCGAAGGCCTCCAGCTCGCGGTACTGCGACAGGTCGATACGGAGCGAACCCGAAACCTGCTTCATCGCCTTCACCTGCGCGGCACCACCCACGCGGGAAACCGAGATACCCACGTCGATGGCCGGGCGCTGACCGGCGTTGAAGAGGTCCGACTGGAAGAAGCACTGACCGTCGGTGATCGAAATGACGTTCGTCGGGATGTAAGCCGACACGTCGTTCGCCTTGGTCTCGATGATCGGGAGACCGGTCAGCGAGCCCGCGCCCAGCTCGTCCGAGAGCTTGGCGCACCGCTCGAGGAGACGGGAGTGCAAGTAGAAGACGTCGCCGGGGAAGGCTTCACGGCCCGGCGGGCGACGCAGCAGCAGCGAGATCGCGCGGTAGGCGTCGGCCTGCTTGGTCAGGTCGTCGAACACGATGAGGACGTGCTTGCCCTCGTACATCCAGTGCTGGCCGATGGCCGAGCCGGTGTACGGCGCGATCCACTTGAAACCGGCGGAGTCCGACGCGGGGGCCGCGACGATGGTGGTGTACTCCATCGCACCGGCGTCCTCGAGGGACTTCTTCACGGCGGCGATCGTGGAGCCCTTCTGGCCGACCGCGACGTAGATGCAGCGAACCTGCTTCTTCGGGTCGCCGGTCTCCCAGTTGGCCTTCTGGTTGATGATCGTGTCCACCGCGACGGCCGTCTTACCGGTCTTGCGGTCACCGATGATCAGCTGACGCTGGCCACGGCCGATCGGGGTCATCGCGTCGATCGCGGTGATACCGGTCTGCAGCGGCTCGGCCACCGGCTGGCGCTCGACCACCGAAGCGGCCTTGACCTCCAGCGGACGACGCTCGGTGGTCTCGATTTCGCCGAGGCCGTCGATCGGGGCACCCAGCGGGTTCACCACGCGGCCGAGGTAGCCCTCGCCGACCGGGACCGAGAGGACCTGGCCGGTGCGCTTGACCTGCTGGCCTTCGACGACGGTCTCGAAGTCACCGAGGATCGCGGCACCGATGGAGCGCGCGTCAAGGTTCAGCGCGACACCGAGGACCCCGCCGGGGAACTCGAGCAGCTCGTTGGCCATGGCCGAGGGAAGGCCCTCTACGTGGGCGATACCGTCACCGGCGTCGATGACGACGCCAACCTCTTCCCGGCTCACGTCCGGGGCGTAACTCGAGACGTAGTTCTCGATCGCGCTACGGATCTCATCCGAGGAGATCGTCAGCTCCGCCATTTCAATCCCGCTCTCGCTTCGTTCGTGCCAGTGTGCAAAGTCGTTGATGTGGGTCAGCCAGCCAACCGGCGACGCAGGGCGTCGATGCGCCCCGCGGTGCTGCCGTCGATGACCTCGTCGCCGACGCGGACGACGAGTCCGCCGCCCAGTGACGGGTCGACCTCGACGTGCAGCGCGAGCTGCCGCCCGTAAAGGGCGTTGAGCTTCTCGCTCAGCCGAGCCTGCTGCTCGTCGGACAGCGCGCTCGCGCTGGTCACCTGGGCGACCGAGCGTTCACGGCGTTCCGCGGCCAGCTGGACCAGCCGCTCGAGGGCGTTGGCGACCCCGCGGCCCTTGGCGCGCAGGACGACCTGCTCGACGAGGGTCTCGGTGACCACGTCCACCTTGTCGGCGAACAGATTGCGGACGAGGGTCCGCTTCGCCTCGGCGGGGGCGGCCAGGTCGGACAGTGCCCGTTCGAGCTCCGGGGCGCCCGCAACGATACGGGTGACCCGGAACAGCTGGTCTTCGACAGCGTCGATGTTCCCGGACTTCTCCGCACTGGTGAGCAGCGCCGAGCGGCCGAGGGCCTCGAGCCCGTCGGTCAGTTCGCGCGGGCTCGACCAGCGGCTGCCCGCCACGGAGTCGAGCACCTGCAGGGCCGGTTCGGAAACCTTGCCCGCGAGGATCCCGCGGGCGAGGCCGATCCGGGCTTCGGACGTGGACGAACCGTCGGCGACGGCCCGGCGCAGGCCGATCTCCCGGTCCAGCAGGGCGACGACCGAAAGCAACTCGTCGCCGACCGTCGCCGGGTCCGTACCCGCGGCGGCCAGAACCTCGCCGAGACGATTCTCGGCGAGGTCGAGCGCTTCACGGCTCGCAGCATGCAGCGTCATTCTGGTCTACTTCCCCGCTCCGTTGGAGGCACCCGCGGTCTCCAGCTCGGCAAGGAACCGGTCCACGGTGCCGTGGCGGCGCGCGTCGTCCGCGAGCGACTCGCCGACGATGCGGCTGGCCAGCTCGATGGAGTTACGGCCGAGTTCGGCGCGCAGCTCGGCGATGATCTGCGCCTTCTGGGCCTGCAGCTGAGCCTGGCCCTGGGCGACGATGCGCTGGGACTCGGACTCCGCCTCGGTACGAAGCTCCGCCTTGATCTGCTCGGCTTCGAGCCGGGCGTCGTCGCGGATCTTCGCGGCCTCGGAACGGGCTTCCGCCAGCTGCGCCTTGTACTGCGCAAGGTTTTCTTCGGCTTCGGCCTGCGCCTTCTCGGCCCGCTCGATGCCACCCTCGATCAGCTTGGTGCGCTCCTCGTATGCCGTCTCGAAACGAGGGACGACGTACTTCTTCAGAACGAACAGCAGCAGAAGGAAGGCGATGAAACCGAGGATGAGCTCGGGAACGTGCGGCACGATCGGGTTGGGCACCTCTTCGGCGGCCAACACCAATTCGGTCTTCAGCACAACGTCTCCTTAAGCGATGAGCGGAACTCAGCCCTAGGCGGAGGCGAGGAAGTAGATGACGATACCGATCAGCGCCAGCACCTCGGTCAGAACGAAGGTCGAGAAGGCGATGCTCTGCAGCTTGCCCTGGGCCTCCGGCTGACGGGCGGTGCCGTTGATGACGGCGGCGAAGATGAGACCCACACCGATACCGGGGCCGATCGCGCCGAGGCCGTAACCGATGGCGGCGAGACCCTTGTTGATGCTGACGGCCTCGGCAGCCTGCTGCGCAAGAACGATGTTGCTCACGTGCGTTTCCCTTCAAACTCGGTCCGCGCGACTCACGCGGATCGGGGGCTTTTGGTGTTCTCTCAGTGCTCCGACGCCAGTGCGGCGCCGATGTACCCTGCGGACAGCAGTGCGAAAATGAATGCCTGCAGGACCTGGATGAATGCCTCCAGGAAGGTCATCGCGATGGCGAACAGGAACGCCACCGGCGACGCGATTTTCACGAGGCCTTCGCCTTCGGTCAGCAGGAAGCTCCCACCGAGCGTGAAGACCATGATGATCAGGTGCCCGGCGAACATCGCCGCGAAGACTCGGATCGCCAGCGTGGCCGGCGCGATGAAGAACTTCTGCGCGAACTCGATGGTCGAGTACAGCGGCAGAACGAATCCGGGAATACCCGCCGGGGCCAGTTCCTTCTTCAGGTAGCCCTTGAAACCGTGGCGCTTGAATCCGACGTAGTGATACACCGGGTAAACGACAAGGAACGCGAGTGCGACCGGGAAGCCGATTCGCGCCATGGTGGGGAACTGGAAGAACGGGATGATCCCGAAGAGGTTGTTCACCAGCACGAAGCTGAAGAGACCGAGCACGAGCGGGATGAACGGCTTGAAGTCGGCAGAGCCGATCTGCTCCCGCGCGATGTTGTTGCGGCCGAAGTTGTAAATCGATTCGGCGATGAACTGTCCCTTACCCGGGACGACCTTCAACCGGCGCGACGACACCATGAAGTAGGTGACGAGGATGATCAGGGAGATGACCACCAGCAGCATCGGCTTGGTGAAGCTCAACCAATAGCCGGAACCGAACAACGGCGGTAGGTTGAAGTCTTTGACGCCAGGCGGCGCGAACTCCGCACCCTCGGCTAGTACCAGCGCGCCCACTGGGCTCCTTCCGGTTCTCCCGGCCGGCGTTCACTCCGCCGGGGGAATCGTCACGATCTGGACTTAACGTACCCGACACGTATCGGGCCGTCGGAGGCGGCCACCCCACGATGTGCTGAACACGGCTTCACGTTCCGCACACGAGGATTCTCGATGCAGTGCTCCCGGGAGACAGACGCCTACCAGCGGGTACGAAGGGACGATTCAACACCGTCGCCACACTGCTGTTCGGGGTTCGTCATCGGGAGCCGGCAGCCGAGGCCGCCGCCCATATGCGGACCATATCAGCAGGTTCGGACGCGCCGTACAGGCGTACTACATTGCCCCTGATCGGCCGAGGACCTAGGTCCCGCCCCAGGTCAGGACCTGAGTCCCGAAATCAGTGGGAGGCGGGGATGATCGTCGGGATCTTGGTCTTGCGGAACGCCGCGAACTCCACCGCGGCGGCCACGAGAATCGCGACGATCATGGTGACGCCGAGCGCCATCGGGTGGATCGAGTCCACTCCACGAAGCACGCTCAGCGCCGCGAAGAGAAGGATGAGCTTGAGCACGTAGCCACCGAGAGCGATCACCATCACGAACATCGGGTCCATGCCCGCGCTGAAGCGCATGAGGCCCAGCGTCGCGACGGCGGACACGAGGGCGAGCACGCCACCGATGGCCGAGCCGAGCAGACCCGGCTGCCCTTTGAGGATGGTGAACACCACTATGCAGATCAGCACCGCCGGCGGGACAAGCTTCAGGGAAGCCTTCATCATCGCGTTGGCCGCTTGCAGAACCACCTTGGCGTGGGGGTTCTCCTCCGCCTCGACGGTCTTCTCGGTCTCGCTCACAGAAAACTCCCTGGTCGTCTCAGCCGTCCAGTGTAGGGCCGCGTCTTTCCCCTCGTTCAAGCAGTCCGGTTCCGCGACCGCAGCCGCGGGATGACCGACACCAGGGTCGCCAGCAGGAACCCGAATCCGACAATCCAGAAAACCGCGGCATCGTCGAACAAGGTCACCGAAACGGCGCCGAACGCGAGCAGGCCCGCCCACAAGTAGATGAGCAGCACCGCGCGACGCTGTGAGTGGCCGATCTCCAGCAGGCGGTGGTGCAGGTGCATCTTGTCCGCGGCGAACGGGCTCTCGCCTCGCCGGGTGCGGCGGATGACCGCCATGATCAGGTCGAGCAGCGGCACGAACAGCACCGCGGCGACCACGACGAGCGGCGACAGCAGCGCGAGCGCGTCCTTACCGCTGAACTGCGGGTACGGCACGCGGCCCGACGCGGACGTCGTCGCGCCGGCCAGCATGAGCCCGATCATCATCGAACCCGAGTCGCCCATGAAGATCTTCGCGGGCTGGAAGTTGTACGGCAGGAAACCCAGACAGGCCCCGGCGAGCGTGGCCGCGATGAGCGCGGGCGGGTACGCGCCGACGTCACCGCCCGAGGAGTCGAGCAAGCCGAGGGAGAACGAGCAGGTCGCCGCGGCGGCGATGAAACCGAGGCCGCCGGCGAGCCCGTCGAGGCCGTCGACGAAGTTCATCGCGTTGACCATGACGACCACCAGCACGACGGTCAGCAGCGCGCCCTGGTTCTTGTCCAGCACGAGCACCTGGCCGAAGGATCCGTCGCCGCCTCCCCACGGCACCCAGAACGACACCCACTGCACGCCGAAGATCACCAGGATCCCGGCGCACATGACCTGGCCCGCCAGCTTCGTCCAGGCGTCCAGCTCGAACCGGTCGTCGAGCGCGCCGATCAGGGAGATCACACCCGCGGCGAGCAGGACGCCCAGCGAGTCGAAGGAGAAGTCGAAGCCGCGGCTCAGCGCGGGCAGCTGGTGCGCGAGCCCCATCGCGGCGGCGACGCCGAGGAAGATGCCGATGCCGCCCATCCGCGGGATCGGGGTGACGTGGACGTCGCGGGCCCGCGGGTTCGCGATCGCGCCGATCCGGATGGCGAACCGCCGCACGACTCCGGTGAGCAGGAAGGTAACGGCCGCCGCGGTGAGGGCGACGAGGATGTACTCCCGGATCGGGAGGCCTTGCGTAGGAGGCATGATGCGTTACGCCGCCGAGGTCCAAGTCACTCGAACACGCTACCGCGCCAGAGGGATACGGCGGCGCACGGTCCTAGGCGAGTGACTCCGCGGGCACTCCCAGTACTTCCGCGATCGCGGCGCGGCTGACCGCGCCCTCCCGCAGGACGACCGGGTCGTCGCCGGTGAGATCGACCATCGAGGACGGCACGGGGTCGCCCGTGGACCCGCCGTCGAGGTAGACCGCGACGCTGTCGCCCAGTTGGTCGACGGCCTCCTGTGCGGTGGAGGCGGGCGGCTGACCGGAGACGTTGGCGCTGGAGACCGCCATCGGGCCGACATCACGCAGCAGTTCCAGCGCGACCGGGTGCAGCGGCATCCGGAGCATCACCGTTCCGCGTGACTGGCCCAGGTCCCATTGCAGGCTCGGCGCGTGCGGCAGGACGATGGAGAGATCGCCGGGCCAGAAGGCCTCGATGAGCGCGCGGGCCGCCGGCGGCGTGCCGAGCACCAGCCCGTCCACAGTGGACCAGGAGCCGACGAGGACACCGACCGGCATGTCCGGGCCGCGGTTCTTGGCCCGCAGAAGGGACTGGACGGCGCCGCTGTCGAAGGCGTCCGCGCCGATGCCGTAGACCGTGTCGGTCGGAAGGACGACGAGACGGCTGGAGCGGACCGCGCTCGCCGCCGCGGCGAGCCCGTCGGCCCGGGATTCACGCTTGCTGCAGTCGTACACCGCGCTCATGGCAGATGAGCGTAGTCCTGTAGCTGAAGGGAGCTTTCCCCGCATGGCATGCGGGGAAAGCTCCCTTCAGCGCGTGAGATGCGGGGAAAGTCCCCTTCAGCCCCGCTAGAAGGCGAACGCGGTGCAGAACGACGTCGCCGTCTTGGCCGGATCGGCGATCGACGTCGCGGTCAGCTTGATCTGCGCGACGTGGTCACCGCCCCCGGCCCGTTTGGCGTGCGCCGTCGCCGACGACCGTCCGCCGAACGGGACGGTGGACAGCTCGTTCGGCAGCCGGACCTCCCAGCCCTTCGCGGTGGTGGACGCGCTCAGGCGGTAGGTGTCGGTGTCGTACGGCGCGGCCGCACCCTTCGCGTTGCCCGTGTTGAGAACCGGGAACGAGCAGCTCGCGAGCCCCTGCTTGGCGAACGCCGGGATCGACGGCCACAGCGAGACGCCCCTGGCCTGCGAGCCCGCGCCGTCGAGCGAGGCCACCGTGACGACGTAGGACAGCACGCCCTTGCGGTCGCGCTCGACGTCCGAGACCAGGAACTTCAGCCGGTTCGCCTCGTCGGTGTACTCGTACTTGCTCGCCGAACCGGTGCCCGCCTTGAAGGCGGCGTCGTTGAGCTGGCGGTAGTCGCCGATGGGGATCGGGACTCCGGTGCCGTCCGGCTTCTTGTAGTCGGTCATGCCGATATCGGCCGGATGCGCGTCGACGATCCATTCGAACGGCGCGTTGTCCTGGTTCTTCGTCTTCGCGATGAGGACGCCGGAATCGGGGGCGAAGGAATCGCTGCCCATCCGGTCTACGACCTCGACGGTGTAATTGTTGTAGCCGCCGCCGTCGCAGAACGGATCCTTCGAACGATCACATTTCGGCGAAAGGTCCCCGCCGGTGAGCGCGATGTTGATCCCGCTGTAGGCGCCCTGTCCTGGCAGGACCGAACGCGCCGTGATCCGCGTCGAAACCGGACCGTTCTTGGCGAGGGAGTTCCGGTCGAGTTTCAGCACGTCTTCGGGGTCGATGATGTCGAGCTTCATCTTGGTGCGCAGCATGTGATGTGACCCCATCGAGCCGCCCTGCGTCGCCGGGATCTGCCAGCGGGTGTGCGGTCCGCCGGGGCCGTTGAAGCTGCCGCGCGACATCATCTCCCACGGGCCGGTGTAGGTCCTGGACGGCGGAGTGCCGAACGGGTTGTTGTAGTTGTCGCCGATACCGAGAATGTGGCTCAATTCGTGCGCGTAAACCGCTTGGCCCGAGCTTTCGGCCTGGGTCGAGGAACCGGTGACCGCGTTCGGCCAGATGCTCGCCGCGGATTTCCACGACGTCCACGGAACATAGCGGGTGGACGCGGCGTTCGGCATTCCCGCGACACCGGGGCCGAATTCGTCGGGCACGTTCTCGCGCTCGCCGAATTTCATCACGCCGAATTCCTGCCAGGTCGCGCTCTCGTCCTGGCCTGCGGAAAGATAGAAGATGAAGTCGAACTGCTTGGCGACGTCACCCACGTCCGCCCGCCAGGCCGCGCCCGCGTCGGCACGCAGGTCACGCTTGCAGTTCGCGCCCGGCGGACACGCGTCGGGCTGGAACTCCATGCCGTATTCGAAGGACTTGCCTGGCAGCCGGTACGGCCCGAAGGCGGTCAGGTCGACGCCCATCCTGCCGCCGGAGTCCTCCATCCAGTACTCGTTGATGGTGTGCCCCTGGTTGAGCGCCTGGGGCTTGTTGAGGAAGTCCTGGTAGAATTTCGCCACGTTCGCGCGGGGGATGTTGCTTGCGGCGGGCCCGGGGTTGCCGAACACCGTCGAATGCGTCGGCTGCGTGACGGCGAACTCCTGGTCCGGGTAGTCCGCGAGCACCACGGCGCCCTTGAATGTCCGTTTGGTCGGCTTCAGTGCGGGATCGGCCCAGTTGGTGCCGGGCGGTTTGCGGTAGTCGTCCCACGTCATGTGGTCCTGGTTCTCCCAGGTCGACCCGTCGATGGGGGCGGGCCAGCCCTTCACCGGCACCGCGGCGGACGCGGGCTGGGCGACCAAACCGGGCAACAAAGCGACGGTGGCGAGGACAGCGAGTGTTCTGAGTGGGGCTCGTCGGAGAGACGATCGCATCGGGGTACACCTCCCAGTCGGACCGCCGATGAGGCGGCCGTGATCGACGGTAGGAGGTGGGCTTTGCCCTGGGCACCGCCGGAAGTCGTGAGTCCTGCTAACTATCCGGCCGTACCCGCCGCAATTCGGCACCTGGTTGCGGTCGTTGCACGCGCAAGTACCGCAACCAGGTGCCGAATCGCGGCGGAAACCTCAGGAGACGCGCAGGGCGGTGACGAAGCGGGGGCGGCCGGCGAGGTCGAGGTGACCCCGGACGTCGGTCAGCACCCGGCGCGCCCGGACCAGCGCCGGGACGGCGGAGCCGTGCGTGTCGTCGTGCTCGATCGCCATCCCGCCGGTGGGCCGCAGCAGCCGCGCGGCGGCGGCGATCGCGTGCCGGATCACCGCCAGCCCGCTCTCCTCCGCGAACACCGCCCGCGCCGGGTCGTGCTCGGCGACCTCGGCCGGCACCGGCGTGCCTTCCGGCACGTACGGCGGGTTGCACAGGACCAGGTCGACGAGCCCGTCGAGTTCGGCGAACATCGTGCTGTCGGCGACGTCGCCGGAGTACAGCCGGATGGGGGTGTCCCCCGCGTCGGCATGGACGTCGGCGTTGTGCCGGGCCCAGGCGAGCGCCTGCGCGTCGATGTCGACGGCGTAGACGACGGCGTCCGGCCGCGCGTGCTGCACGGCCAGCGCCAGCGCGGCGGAGCCGGTGCAGAGGTCGACCACCACCGGGTACTCGCGCCCGTGCAGCAGTTTGAGGCCCCATTCCAGGAGCAGTTCGGTCTCCGGGCGCGGGACGAACACCCCGGCGCCGACGTTGACCGTGATGTCGCCGAGCGCGGCCCAGCCGGTGAGGTACTGCAACGGGATCCGTTTGGCCCGCTGGCTCACGAGCTGGCCGATCGCGTCGATGACGGGCGGGTCCACCAGTGGCACCATCGGCAGGCGGCCGCGTTCGACGCCGAGGACATGGGAGGCGATGATCTCCGCGTCCGAGCGCGGGGACGCCACCCCGGCCTCGGTGAGGATGCGGGTCGCTTCCATGATGGCGAGGCGCAACGGCTGCCGGTTCACTGGTGTTCCTTCACAGAGTCAAGCCTGACACACGAGGCACGCGTGCCGGGGTCGATACACGCGGGCCCAGGGTATCGATTCCTTTCAGCGCACCCGCCACGAGAGTGACGACAACGTCAGCGCCGCTTCGGCCACTCGCCGCGCGAGGTCGGTCTGAAGGCTCCTCGTCGCCGAAGCGATCCACTCGTCGACGTTCTGTACGCCGATATCGCGATATTCGACGGCCTGGAGCAGCATCTCGAGCTTGTCCGCGTCGCGTGCGTAGAGCGCCTCCGGGCTCTCCGCGGTTTCGTACTCGTCGACGGCGTCGCGCACCGAGTCACGCGCGGCGCCGGGAAGGGCCGACGTCTGTGCGGAGGTGATCGCCCGAGGGTCCGGTTTCTCGACGAAACCCTTGATCGTGTGCGGCAGGTCCCCGGTCCGCGTCTCCTGCGTGTCGTGCCAGAGCGCGAGGTACGCCGCCCGCGCCGGGTCGGCGCCGCCCTCGGCCGCCAGCAGGCCCGCCAGCTGCGCGACCCGCGTGGTGTGCTCGGCGACCGATTCGGGATCACGGACCCCGGCCTGCCACCATCCGGCTCGCCGGATCCGTTTGAGCACACCCAGTTCGAATCCGAACCTGGCCAGGGCTTCCACGCTGCTCCCCCTACGCGTCGACGACGAGATATCCGGCCAGTGTCCCGCGACGCTGCCTGAGCGTGTTAGAGAGGGCATGACCTGATCACCCTCCGGAATCTTCTAAGGTGACGCGGGTGAAGATCCGGGAAATCCGAGTGACCTTGGGCGTCTTTTTCGCCGCGCTCGGGGTACTACTCGTCCGTTTCCTGGTGCCGCGTCCGATCGGCATGGCGGACAACGGCGACGGCTGGCGCATTCTGTGCCAGCTCGGCGCCCGCGAGCTGAACCGGCCTTCGGAGTACTTCGTCCGCTTTTCCTATGGCCCGGCCCCTGCCTGCAACAGCGAATACATCTCCAGCCAGAGCTGGATCGACAAGATCGCCAGCGAGATCGGGCAGCTGCTCGGCTCGTCCGCGATCCTGAACCTGCTGGTACTGGGCGTGCTGGGCTGTCTGCTGGTCGCGGGCGGGATCGCCGCGATCGTGGCGGGCCTGCGTCTCTCGGTCCGCGACAGCTGCATCGCCACGGCCGCCCTGCTGCTGGTCGCCGCGGACTCGGCCTTCTTCGGATACTTCGCCTCCGTGCTGAGCGAGGGCGCCGCGTTCGTCGGGATGCTCCTGCTCGCCGGCGGGCTCCTGCTGATGCACCGCACCGGGCCGTGGCGCTACACCGGCGCCGCGGTCACCGTGCTCGGCGCGATGGTCGGGATCAACGCGAAGTCGCAGACGCTGCTGCTGGTCCCGCTGTTCGCGCTCGCACTGCTGTTCGTCCGCCCGGCGGGCACCCGCGGCCTCGCCCGGTGGGCGCTGCCGCTGGCCGTGCTCGCCGTCGTCGGCACCGGTACCGCCCTGGTGCAGGGCGCGGGCGACTCGGCCAACGCGGAGTACCGCGAGGCCAACATGTACCACGTCGTGTTCAACGGGATCGTCGACGGGAAACACGACACCACCGGAGACCTCGCCGCACTGGGCCTCCCGCCCGAGTTCGCCAAGTACATCGGCACGGGCTGGTGGAGCGCGAACGCGGCCTGGCGCGATCCCGAGTACGCCCAGTACCGCGACAAGATCAGCCGCCGCAACGTCGCCCAGTACTACCTCGACCACCCGGGGCGCGTGGTCCAGATGCTGCACCGGTCCGCGCAGGAGACGCTGACCGCGCGGGTTCCGAACCTCGGCAGCTTCGGCGAACACGCCGGGCAGCCGCCGCTCGCCAAGGAGTACCGCGTCCCGGTGCTGTCCGGGATCACCGGCTGGATCGCGCCGCTGGGGCTGTTCGCCCTGCTGCCGATCTGGCTGCTCATCGGCTGGGCCGGGCTCCGCGCCTTCCGGAACCGCACCGGACGCCGCGACGTCGGCATCGTGGTGCTCATGTTCCTGCTCTTCGCGATGGGCCAGCTCCTGGTCTCCGGCCTCGCGGAAGGCATCGAGAACGTCAAGCACCAGCAGCTGACGATCTACCCGACCCTGCTCGCCGCCGCCTTCGCCGCGCTCTCGTTCCTGCCGCGGCGTAAGGAAGAACTCGCGGCGGCCGAAGAACTCGAGCCGGAGAAGGCGTCCATCTCCGGCTGATTTTTCATCCGCAGGTTTGTGCCTTCTCTGGGTTGCGGTCGTAGCGCAGTCCGCTTCGGCCGACCGAGTGGATCAGGTTCTCCCAGAATCGTTCGAAGGTCAGCGGCGCGCGGACGGAGTCGAGCATCTCCCTGTTGTTCGGGCAGCCCAGTGTTTTCCGGATCGCGTCGAGGTCGTCCTGCTGGTGCTGCCCTCGCGCCGCCAAGGCTTCCGTCGTCCCTTCGGCGAGGCCGGCGACCTCCCAGTTGGAACCGGCGAACTTGCTGTGCCCGATCCGCCGCCCCGGGATGGTGGTGCTGTGTGCCGCGACAGGATTAGCGAGTCCGATCGGGTCGTGAACCCACACATCGAGCGGAAGCAACATGCCAGGACCACCGATGTTGAAGTAGGTGAGCACGTCGCGGCCGTTCGCCGAGGGATACGCGACCCAACCCGTCGCCGGCTCATACACATGGATGGACGGGGACTGCTGTGCGGTCAACTGCTTACGCGCGTCGTCGGTCATCTCCACGAACAACCGGAAATCCCGCGCCAAGATCGGATGCTCGGTCCCGCTGGCCGCCACATAGGCGGCTCGCTCGTCGGCGATGACCTCTTGCTCGTCGATCGGTTCCTCGAGTCCGGCATACGGAGTCCGCAACCAGCCGCCCGCGACCACGGCCCAGACCACGACCGCGACGACGGGACCAAGGGTCAGCTTGGTGACCCGGATCGCCATCACCGGAAGCAATAGGCAGAACGTCGCGGGAAGCAACATCCTCCCGTGCATGAAGTCGCCGCCAACGCGGATGACGTATGCCGCCAACATGACGGCACCAGCCAGCGGCACAGCCACCAGCACCACGACCCGGCGATTCATGGACTTCCGCCAGAGCAGAGCGAACCCGGCGAGCAGGCACGCGGCGACCGGAATCCACAGAAGGTAGGGATCGGTGAAATCGCCGAAATATGCCCATCCGCTGTCCCACAGTGCCTCAGAAGCTTCCTTCACCAGCGCCGTGTTCGGAGTGATCAGGCCGTAGTAGCCCATCCGGAACACCTGATACAGCACCGGAAGGGCGGCCGCAGCGGCGAGAAGACCCAGCGTGGGCCGCCAACCTCGCCAGGTGAGCACCAGCAACCCGACCATCGCCGCCAAGCTGAACAAAGCGAGGTCCGGGCGAACGAGCGGACCCAGTCCGATGACCACCGCGGTCGACCACAGAGGACCGAACGGCTGCTCGGTACCACGTCGCACGAGGAGCCACCAGGTCCCGCCGAGCCACAGGCTGATCAGCCCGGTCTCCAGGCCGGAGGTGGCGAAGTCACGAAAGGGCGGCAGTGCCAGGACGACGAGCGCACCCGCCGGAAGCACGAAAGTGGACGCGGCAGGCCCGGCCAGCCGCCGGGCGCCGTCGAGCGCCAGCAGCAAGCCACCCGCCGAGAACACCAACCCGACGATCACCGCGATCCACTCGAGGCTGGCTCCGGGGATCCAGCCGACCAGCACGAGCACCGCCGTCCACAGCGTGCTGGTGTTCGCCTCAACCCGCTCACCGACGTTGAAGACCGGACCATTGCCCGCCAGGATCTGCCGGACCGTCCGCAGCACGATCAGCCCGTCATCGCTCATCCAGCGCCGCTGCCAGGCAAGGAGCACAAACCCCAGGACAGTGGCCGCGATGGCGACCCAATTCCACGCGCGGACGCGGCCGCGAACGCCAACTCCGCCGGGTCTGTCCGACACGGCCTCGGATTCCGCAGTAATCGTGGTCAACTCATTCTCCAGGCAAGTGAAAAGACGATCAATCACCCAGAGTCTGCGACGCGACAACACTGTCCGTGACTGGGCAAGACCCGTAAACGATCTTGCTTCACTCTATCGTGTACCCGAAAAAGGACCGGCGCCGGGCAGGGGCAATGGATGCCCCGTCCGGCGCCGGCCGGATGATCAGAACCCGAGAGCAAAGGCCCTTGGCACGGTCACCTCTTCACCGAAGGCGAAATCGCCATGCCACAGAGCGGAAGCACCCACGAACTTCGCTCCATCGGACGCCCCGACATACACGTCCGCTCTCGTGCCGCGCGTGTAAGTGACAATGTCTGCCTTGCCGTCACCGGTGAAGTCACCGATCGCGGGCAACTCGGTCCCATAGGCGAAGTTGTCGTGCCACTTCACGGCATTTCCGACAAACTTCACACCGTTCGAAATCGCCACATAGACGTCGGCCGCCGTCCCACGCGTGAAGACCGCGATGTCGTCCTTGCCATCGCCGTCGAAATCGCCCGACGCTGGGATCTCGTCACCGAACGCGAAATCGGCGTGCCACTGCAGGGAGTCACCGACGAACTTGCCACCGTCCGAGAACGCCACGAAGACGTCGCCCGTCGTACCACGAGTGAAGGTGGCGATGTCGTCCTTGCCGTCACCGTCGAAATCACCCACCACGGGAACCTCGGCGCCACCAGCGAACCGGCCATGCCACTTAACACCATTGCCCACGAACTTCTTGCCGTCCGACAAGGCCACATAGACCGAAGCCGACGTCCCACGCGTGAAGACCGCGATGTCATCCTTGCCGTCACCGTCGAAGTCACCGACCGCGGGAATCTCCTCGCCGAACGCGAAATCGCCGTGCCACTGCTGGGAGTCACCGACGAACTTGCCACCGTCGGACAGCGCCACATACACATCGCCCAGCGTTCCGCGGGTGAAGGTTGCGATGTCCGTCTTGCCGTCCCCGTCGAAGTCACCGGCCAGCGGCACCTCGTTGTTCATCGCGAACCTGTCGTGCCACTTGACCGAATTGCCCACGAACTTGGCGCCATCGGACACGGCCGCGAAGACGTCCGCCGTGCTGGTACGGGTGAAGACCGCGACGTCGTCCTTCCCGTCACCGGAAAAATCACTCACCGTCGGAACCGGCGTGGTCGCCGACACCACACTGGACACCAGCTCCGTATTGTTAGGCAGCGTCGTGACGACCCGGTAGTACCAGGTCTTCTTGGCGGGCAGCGACTTGTGCGTAAAGCTGGTCCCCGTCGTCGAGCCGATGCGACGAGCTTCAGCCACCGGAACCGTGGAGTCCTCCCCCGCATAGACCCGGTACGTCAACTGCCCCTGCCCCGAAACCGGAGCCCACTTGACCGTGATCGCGTGGTCGACCGCCTTGGCCGTCGCGACAAATGTCTGCTGCCGAATCCACTCAGCGAGATCGTCGGTGCGTGTAGCCGTCGTGCCCTGCTGCGTCTCGGACACGGCGAGACACCCGTGTTGCCACGAAGTGCTCACCACACCGGCCAGCTCCGCGCGGCCGGAAACCTCCCGGAACACCGCTCCCCCGGCGTCTCCCTTGCAGGCGTCCGCGCCGTTGTCACCGGTGAGCGGGAACTCTGCCGCGGTCGGAGTACCGACGGCGAACAACGCCGAGTGCAGCTTGTCGGGCACCCACTCGGTCGCCGTGCGGCCATAGCCCGCCAGCCGCAGCTTTTCGCCACTAGCGGCGGTGGCGCCCACGGAAACCGGCGTGATGTCGGTGATCGTCATGTCGAGCCTCGCGAGCATCACGGCCCGACTGGGGTGGACCACCAGGTTCGTCACCTTGGCTACCCGGCCGGCAGTACCAGCGAGATTGGTCCGGCCCACAGTGACCGTGGTCGGCTTGACCGGTACACCGCCCTGCGGATTGCCGGCGAAACAAGACGCCGATGTGATGATCCATTCGGACGCCACCAAGGCCCCGCTACAGGCCGCACCCTCCGCGTTGATCTTGGCGACGAAGGCGTAGCTCCCGTCCGCGGCCGGAGTTCCACCGGTGACGGCGTTCGCGGTCGCAGCGGTCAGCAGACCCCCTACGAGCAAAGTAACGGTGAGCGCGCCGAACCCCGCGACTCTCGAGCGATACATCAAGACTTTCCCCTCAGATCATGATAACGAGCGAGTCAGCCGACTACGTCGAGCTGCAGAAGCGTGGTGGGCTGGTTTCCAGGACCCGCGCCGACACCGACGGGAGTGTTGCCGCTCGGATTGACATCGACGACCGTGCGCAGGCCCGCGTCCGTCGTAAGCTCAGCCTTCGCCTTGTGTCCCGCGCCGGACACCAGGCCGTCACCCCGGATCTCGAACACGGCGGGGATCTTCAACTTCAGCTGTCCGGTGACCCCGAGGACCTTGAAGCAGATCAGGCCGTTCTGGCCTACGGATTCCGTCGTGCGAACGCGCATCAGGCCGATATTTCCTTCGGCCGGAGTCGCGCAATCGGCGAACACGATGTGTCCGTCGCCGGAAATCAGTACTACCCCATATGTCGTAAAAATTTCGTCCGCGCCAGGATAGGCGAAATTCTCGACCAACGAAGTTTGCGCGTCAGTCACCCCTTGCGCCTCGGAACGACTCGACTGCCCGGCAGTGACACCGCCAATCAGAGCAATCGTCACAGCCCCCAGGGCCAACAACACGTTCCTGAAATTCATAAGACATTCCCCCATCTCCACAGGTTGTCACGCTCTACGACCGCCAGGTCTATCGACTAGAGGACTGAACCATTACCGAACGGCAATGTGACTCTAATCACATTTTACTGGAATCTCGCTCTGTGTAGCGTTGGAGATACTCGCTCAAATTCAGTGCGACACAAATATTCCCATGGCGCGGAAACGCGTTCAGCGAGTCACGCCGCAAGTCAACCTGGGGAGAGCTCACGGTGCGGATTTCAGCAAAACGTCACAGCAGACCAAAATTCTTATTCTCGACACTTGTCAGCGCAATACTTGTCGGTTCTCTGACCATTGTTCCGCCCGCGACGGCGACCCCTGAACCGGCAGCCGAAGAAAACGTGGGCGAGCGTGCTCAGGTCGTGGCCCTGTGGCGTGCCGCCGGGCCGACGGTCCAAGCAGCCGCCGCACGAGTCCTTGCCGGAACCGACTCGGAGATCCACGCGTTTCTGACCACCGAGTTATCACGGGCAATGAAGCTCGATGAGCGCATCAGCGTCAATCGTATGCTCGCCGCGGGCGGAACCACCACCAAAGCCGCAGCCCAGCTGGCCTTGGATTCGACCAGCGCGGAAGCGCTGACGACATTCCTGAAAACCGGCTGGCAGACGCCGTCGGCCGTGGACCTGCGCATACGCGTGAACCAGATGTTCGCCGCAGGCGGCCCTGAGGTGCGCAAGGCTGCGCAGGCCGCATTGGACGCCGACACCACCGAGGCGTTGCGGAAGTTCGTGGAAGAAGGCTGGAAGCGGCCGCACGAGAACGACCTCCGGATCCGAGTGAACCAATTCCTCACCGGCGGCGGCACGGAAGTGAAGAAGATCGCTCAACGTTCCTTGGATGTCGGAACGGTCGATGCCTACAACCAATTCCTCGATCATGATCGAGCCATAGCCGAATCACGCGACGAAGAAGCGGCCAGCATCGAGCAACTAGCCAATGCCGCCAAAGACGCGGGCGAACTGGCGACAAGAGAGACTCAAGCCGCGAAAGACGCCTCCGCTCGCGCAGTAAAGGAGGCCGAGCTCGCGAAGGCCGCCGCTCAGGCAGCGGCGGTGGCCAGCGCGAACGCCCAAGGCAATGCCGAGCTGGCCGCCTCTGCTGCGACGCAGGCCGCCGAGGCCGCCAACAACGCCGCGATCGCGGCGAAGGAAGCCATCCGGGCCGCGAACACCGCGAGCTCCGCCGCTCGGATAGCGGCAGGGGCCGCTTCTCGCGCGGCTGCGGCTGCGCTCAAGGCCGGCGACGCTGCCTCGAAGGCATACTCCGCGGCGGCGTCGGCAATCACCGGTGCGGTCGACGCCGGGGATGCCAGCCGCGCAGCACAAACGGCACGTGGAGCAGCGGTCGGCGCCGAGAAAGCGGCCGAAGCGGCTGGACACGCGGGTATCGCCGCCAACAACGCGAAGGTGGCGGCGGATTCCGCCAGCGCGGCAGGCAGTAATGCCGCAGACGCGGCACGGGCGGCGGTAGACGCGGGCAACAATGCCGCCAAGGCCGGCGCGAACGCGGCGAAAGCGCGAAAGGCGGCCGCTGACGCCCAGGCCGCCGCCGCTCGTGCCGACCGTGCGGCGCGTGCGTCCAGTGCCTTCGCGGCAGCCGCCGCAGCAGCGGCGTTCACGGCTCGCGACGCGGCCAACCGGGCCGCATCGGACGCCAGGGCGGCGGCTGACGCGGCGGACGACGCGGCCGCTCACGCGGGTAATGCCACTGACGCGGCCCGGCAGGCCACCAACCATGCGAACGCGGCTACGCAAGCGGCACAAGCCTCCGTCGCGGCGGCCAACCGGGCGAAGGATGTTTACGAAGCCGCACGAACCGCCGATGCGGAACGTCTGGCCGTCGAGACGGACCAGAATGTCACTACAGCTCTGTCGGTGAGCACGGCGATCGACCGGCTCAACGTGATCAACCGCTGGAATGCCACTCAGGCGGAGCTGCGCACCGCGGAGACGAACCGGCTGATCGCCGAGGCGACAGCGGAAAACGCCGATCCCGTGGTCGCTGTTCCCAAAGCTCGCAAGGTCGCCATGGCCTTGGTGTCCACCGGTGGTGGCTCATGGACGAAGACGGCGGCGGGCGACGCCTTGGCCGGTGATGACGCCATCGCGATGGAGTTCGTTCGGGCAGGTATCGCCGTCGCTGCGGGACAAGATGACAGGACGACACTCCGAAACTTGATCCTCACCGGGACCGAGGGGTTCAAGACCGCCGCGGAAGCGGCGCTCGCGGGCAGCGATTCGGCTGTACAGGCGTTCTTGCGCAGCCAGGACTACCCCGGTCGCGACAACGACGACCGGATCGCGGTGAACCGTGTCCTCGCCACCGCTCGGCAAAGTGGCAGTGCCACGCTCCAGGCCGCGGCGCAAAAGGCTCTCGACACCGGCACCGGCCAGGCGTTGCGCGGGTTCCTGAAAACAGGTCAATTCAGTGCTTCGAGCAGTGACGAACGGATCAAGGCGAACCAGATCCTGGCTTCACCTGGCAGCGGCCCGGAGTTGAAGGCGGCCGCGCAGGTAGCGCTGGACGGTTCCGCGGGCATGCTGCAACAGTTCCTGGCGGTCGGTCAGTACACCGCGGCGCAACGGGACCAGGACAGCGCCACCCACAACGCCGCGATGGCGGGTCACCTGGCTCGGGCGGCACAGTTCGCGACAACCGCGACACAGAGTGCGAACGAGGCGCAAGCGACCGCCGCGACAGCACGCGGAGCTGCCGCCGAGGCGGCAGGCTATGCGCAGCAGGCGAAGACCGATGCGGCTCAAGCTTCGGTCTACGCTCAAAACGCCGCGAAGTCGGCTCGTGATGCCGAAGCATCCGCTACGCAGGCCGCCCAGTCGGCCGCGGCCGCTCGCAATGCGGCGACCTCGGCCAAGGAATCAGCACAAGACGCCTCGCGCTCCGCGGCCTGGGCAACAGCCTCCGAGCGTCAAGCGGCCAGTTTCGCCGCTGAGGCGTTCAGGTTCGCGTATGTCGCGTTCAACGCCGCCTTGGACGCAGGGAAGAGTGCCCGCGACGCGGCGACAGCGGCCAGCGACGCCGTTGACAGCGCCATCAAGAAGGTGAACGAAGCCAGGGGAAAGGCAGCCTTCGAGCAGGGCATGAACTGCCAGCAGTACAAGGCGATGTCGCAGAAGTTGTACGACGACTGCATAAATCTGATCACGGCGTCCGATTTCGACAAGCGGACGCTGATGCTCGCAAACGGCGCCGAATGCGAGCGTCTCTACAAGAAGGGGACCGAGAAGCACCAGGGGTGCCTGCTCAATGTCCTCAGCCCCAGCTTCGCCGCGGATCAAGCTCTCGCGATCCTGCAGCCCGTTCTCGACGAATCGGCGAAGTTCCTCTTCATGGTCGCGAGCATCGAAGCCGCAGGACTTTGCGCGCTCATGGAACCATGCGGGCTTTTGGCGTTGTCCATTGTTCCCGAAGGAACAGCGTTCACGTCGTGGTTGACCGCCGCCGGGGCCGGGGCCCTCACCGCTTCGCGCGTCGGGGCCATGCTTGAGAGGTCGAGTGTGGAGACGCAGGCAACGCAAGCGCGTCTCGCCGAGGCACTGGCCGGCCTCTTGAAGATCTGCAAGAAGAACAGTTTCACTGCTGACACCCCGATCCTCCTCTCCGGCATGTCCAGAAAGCCGATCAAGGACATCCGCGTCGGCGACAGGGTACTGGCCACCGATCCGACCTCCGGCAGATCGGCGATCAAGCCGGTCACTCAGTTGATCAATGGCCAGGGCTTGAAACACCTGGTCGAAATCCGACTCGCCGGCTCCGCGGACGGAGCGGTGCTCCGAGCCACCGATGAGCATCCGTTCTGGAACGAGGACACCCGCTCGTGGGTTGTCGCGAAAGACCTTCGCCCCGGCACGCACCTGCGGAACTCGTCAGGGGATTCGGAGCGGGTGGCTTCGGTCCGAAACTACGACGAAACGATTCAGGTCTTCAATTTCACCGTCGCCGACCTGCACACCTACTACGTGGCAGCCGGGGCAAAATCCGTACTGGCCCACAACACCGGCTGCACGGACATCGCCCTGGGGCGCGACCACACGGTCGATGGGATTTCGTCACTGGAACTTTTCGGTTGGGAAATAGGCGCGACCACCTACAAGCACTGGCCAAGGTCGAAAATGTGGTTCGAACACATCAAAGACGCCATCGCAGATGGCATAACCAGAATCCACTTCAATCTCGACGGCATTCCAGATCCCGTCAAATTCGCAAACGGAGGCATCGGCCGAGACCCGCTCACCGACTATGGACATCTCACCGCCTGGGAGCTCAACGAGATCAGGAATGCGACACAAGCCTGGAACAGAGTAATTTTCTACTGCAAGGGAAAGGTAGTGGTCAATCCGTTCAACACCGGAGGCCAGCCGACAAAGACATGCTCTTGAACCGCGGGTAGACTGCTCACCACACGCAACCGGGAGGCGGTGTCCAATCTCTTCAGACAAGCAACCAGTCGACCTGAACTGGTCCAGCGATCGCGCGTTCAGCCTGTGGCAGTACACGCTCAGTCACTCGCAATTGTTCTTCCACGGTTACAGTGACAGTGGCGACGACGTCATTCAGGTCTTGTTCGACGGTGTCGAGAGAATTGAATCGGATCGTCACTACATGTCACCGTTCGGGTTTACTTTCGTCGAAGAGCACGGAAGATACCCTGAGGTTCTTCACTTCCCTCGCCTCCTGGTCAAGTTGATCGGCGCTAATTCCGAAGGATTCGTGGCAGCATCCGGAATTCGCGTCACCAGGAATTCACGAGAAGGCGAAGAACTCGAGTTATTGTACTTCACATCGAAAGCCGAGGAAGATCAACGTTCTTCCTGAATAGGCGCCACGTGCGCGTGGTGGATCACTGCGATCCACCACGCGCACGGCGAACGTGAACACGCCCGGCCCGATCGGCCAACCGCTCCTGGCGCCCGTAAGCTGGGCGCATCCGTCGTCGCCGAAGGGCTCGCGAAACAGCCATGGATCTCCGAGAAACGGAAGCCGTCACGCGGATATCCGCGAATATCGAGACGGACGATTTCGCGGCGGCCATCGAGCTGGGCGAGCGGCTGATCGGCGAGTTCGAGGCCACCGAGCTGGAGATCTGCCGGGCAGACCCGGAGGGTGGCTGGAAGGGTTACTCGGTCTCCGTCGGCTATCGCACACCACCGGCGGACGACGAGGAGCCTGCCGAAACCCTGCAGCGTGCCGCAGTACCGGCGCTTTTCCACTTCGGGCTGAACGCGGAGTTCTTCGTGATTCGCGGCACGCCGGAGACCTGCCAGTACGGTAGCTACGACGCCAACGACACCCAGGCTGACGGCTACACGCTCTATTCGCTCATGACGACCTTCGGCGGCACCGACCCGCGCGAGCCGGCGCACGTTCCCCGGCATGATTTCACACCGCGGGCGGAAACCGACGTCATCTCGCGGGTGCACCTTTACGTTCCCACCGGCGACCTGCAGACCGCCGTACGTCTGTGCGGGGCGACCGCGACGGACCTTTCGGCGTCGCTGATCAGGATCAGCACGGACGCGGGGCCCTGCGAAGCGGTGCTGCTGTCGGCATTCCCGGCAGGCGCCGGAGAGACCGGCCAGGAAGCGCTCAGCCGGGTCGAGAACGAGGTGACCGGCCGGCTTTCCGACGTGGGCATGTCAGTCCGGGCCATCCACACCGGACTGGAAGACGACCCGTTCACCACGGAACCCGGTTAGCGGGCCTTCCCTTTGCCAGCGAGATACGCCAACCGGTTCCGCGTCGGTGCGCCGCTGAGCGGTGAACGGCTGCTGGTCCACGAACTGACCGAGTCTCGTCTGAGGCCGGGCGAAGAAGCGTTCTCCAGCAAGACATCCAGCACCCACGGGTCCAGTTCCGGGGCACGCCCTCGAACGCGCGGTCCCGAGCAGCGTGAGATCGCGGTACTCGAAACGTTCCACCAGAACTACGGATACGACGGATCGGTGGCATCGAGGATGATGTCGTCCGGCATCGGCCGTCAGCCGGCGTGGGCGGAGAGACGCTCTTCGCGGTCCGCGGTGATGAGCGCGTCCAGCACGCCGTCGAGGTCGCCGTCGAGGACCTGGTCCAGGTTGTACGCCTTGTAGTTCACCCGGTGGTCGGCGATGCGGTTCTCGGCGAAGTTGTAGGTGCGGACACGCTCGGAGCGGTCGACTGTCCGGACCTGCGAACGACGCGCGTCCGACGCCTTCGCGGCGGCCTCTTCCTCGGCGATCGCCTGAAGGCGGGCCTGAAGCACCTGCAAGGCGCGGGCTCGGTTCTGGATCTGCGACTTCTCGTTCTGGCACGAGACGACCACACCGGTCGGAAGGTGCGTGATGCGCACGGCCGAGTCGGTCGTGTTCACGCTCTGGCCGCCGGGGCCGGACGAACGATAGACGTCGATCCGCAGGTCGTTCGGGTCGATCTCGACCTCGACGTCCTCCGGTTCGGGGTAGATGAGCACGCCGGACGCGGAGGTGTGGATGCGGCCCTGCGATTCGGTGGCGGGCACGCGCTGCACGCGGTGCACCCCGCCCTCGAACTTCAACCGCGCCCAGACGCCGTCGACAGCGGCCGAACGGCTCTTGATGGACACGGTGACGTCCTTGAATCCGCCGAGGTCCGAGTCGACCGAGTCGAGCACCTCGGCCTTCCAGCCGTGACGTTCGGCGTAGCGCAGGTACATCCGCAGCAGGTCGCCGGCGAACAGCGCCGACTCCTCGCCGCCTTCACCCGACTTGATCTCCATGACCACGTCGGAACCGTCGTACGGGTCGCGCGGCAGGAGCAGCTCGGTGAGTTTGGCCTCGAGCACGGGGATCTTGGCGGAGATCTCCTCGGCCTCGGCCGCGAAGGTCGCGTCCTCCGATACCAATTCCTTCGCCGTTTCAAGGTCGTCGCGGGCGGTGTCGAGCTCTCGGACGGTCTTGACGACCGGGCTCAGCTCCGCATAACGGCGGCCGAGCTTGCGCGCGCGCGTCTGATCGGCGTGCACGGACGGGTCGGCCAGCTGCTCTTCCAGCTGGGCGTGCTCTTCGAGCAGACCCTTCAGCGAACTCGAATCCACCACTCCACCTCTCAACGGCCCGGGCAAAAACCATGAAAAACGGCGCCTACCCGGACATGCGGGTAGGCGCCGTTGATCAAGCTACTTGGCGTCTTCGGCCTTCTTGCGCTTGCCGTAGCGAGCCTCGAAGCGCGCGACGCGGCCGCCGGTGTCCATGAGCTTCTGCTTGCCGGTGTAGAACGGGTGGCAGTTGGAGCAGATCTCGACGTGGAGGTTGCCGGAGGTCTTGGTGCTGCGCGTGGTGAATTCGTTGCCACAGTCACAGTTCACGTGCGTGACGACGTACTCGGGGTGAATACCGCTTTTCATGGTGTCCTCTCTCGTTGGCCCCGGGTCCCCGAGCGGGGTGAACCGGTGCCGGACTTCAGCGGATGATTTTGCCAGATGCGCTGGCAGTGGGGTTAACGCACCCCTCCCCCGGCGTATTCCAACACGTTGAGTAATCAACTATCGACGCCGAGTTGTACGAAATTTGTACTCGATCACGAGATCGTCCTGCTGTTGGATATTACTCAACAGGAGGTTTGCATCATGCGCACCATCCTCGCCAAGGTGGCGAAGCCCGCGTCCGTCGCGGCGCTGGCCATCGCGGCCTTCGCCATGGCTCCGGTCGCCGGAGCCGCTCCGGCCGCCCCCGAAGCGGGCGCCACCATCACCGCCGCCGACATCAATCCCGCGGCGGGCACGTTCACCACGGTGCCCGAGGGTGACCTCGCGATCCAGGGCGCCGGTGACGGCACGCCCGCCGGTGCCGTCCAGTGGTTCAAGAACAAAGCCGGCTCGACCGCGTACCAGGGCCTCTGCGAGAAGGCCGTCGAGAACGCGTACGGGACCACTGGCGTCTGGGCCTCGGCCAACGCGCACTGGAACGGCGCGAGCCCGAAGCACACGACCGGGACGCCGCCGAAGGGCTCCTTCGTGTACTGGAACATCAGCCAGTGGGGCCACGTCGGCATCGCCGACGGCTCCGGCGGGATCTACGCCTCCAGCATCGGCGGCAAGATCGGCCACGCGTCGAGCGTGCACTACTTCAACAACTACCGCGGCTGGACTCCTGCCGCCGTTCCGCACCGCTGAGCACCTGGTCTCGTGAATGGTGAGGACCGGTTCTAACCCGGCCGAAGCGGGACTCAGGCGTTGAGCGCGGCCGCCATCCAGGGGGTGTCGCGAAAGCCACTTTCGGGACGTCAGATGTCCCGAAAGTGGCTTTCGCGACACGGCGCCACCGGGCAGTCGCGAGAAGACCTTCACGGATCGAACCCGCGATTACACGCATCCGGAGGTTCTTGTTCCGGGCTGGTCGTGTCCCGTGACTGGACGGACGACACGCGTGATCCGATGGACGACACGGCGAGGCAGGGGTTCCGCCGCGTGTTGTCCGTCCAGGCACGTGCGTTGTCCCTCTGGACACGCGAAACCGCCATCCGCGCACCGGCGGCACTAACCGTCCTCACCACTCACGAGGTTCAGCCAACGCCTTGTCGCGCGCGGCGAGGTCAGCCGCACCACCGGCACTCCGGGATCCGCGTCCCAGCCGCGGAGGATCCGCCGTTTGCGGGCGAAGGACCGGAAGTGCCACACGATGATCGAGTCGCCAGAGAGCAGTCCCCGCAGCGTTTCGACGTTGCCGTTACAGATTGGGCGACGGGTGACACAACGCACCACCGTCCGGCGCACCAGACGGCTCAGCGAAACCCAGCACGGATAGTCCAGCGCCACGATCAGCTCGGCCCTCGGCAGTGCGATGTCACGCCATTTGGCGAACATGCCGTCGATGATCCATCGGTCTTCGGCGACCAGTCGCGCGATCCGGCGCCGCTGCTCCTCATCGGCCACGGCGATCCAGCCCGGTTCCCAGGCGAGGTCGTCGTCCACCGAATGCCACGGCAGCCCCGTGCGCTCGGCGAGGCGCCTTGCCAGGGTCGTCTTTCCCGAACCGGTGACGCCGTAGACGACGATCCGCCCTGGTAGCGAGCCCATAACGTCCCTTCCCGGGCTGCGATGAAGTCTCCGCCGCATGAAGTACGGGAAGGCCCCCTTCCTTGCGCCTGGCGCAAGGAAGGGGGCCTTCCCGTACTTCGAGACCGAGAGATCAGTCGTCGTCGTTCGAGCCGAGGGCCGTCTTCGAGACCTGCATGAGGAACTCGAGGTTGGTCTTCGTCTTGCGCAGACGCGAGATCAGCAGGTCGATGGCCTGCTGCGAGTCCAGCGCGTGCAGCACCCGGTGCAGCTTGTGGATGACCGCGAGCTCGTCCGGCGAAAGCAGCAGATCTTCCTTGCGGGTACCGGACGGAGCGATGTCCACCGCGGGGAACACGCGCCGCTCGGCGATCTTCCGGTCGAGCTTGAGGTCCGCGTTCGCGGTGCCCTTGAACTCCTCGAAGATGACGGTGTCACCGGTGGATCCGGTCTCGACCATCGTCGTGGCGAAGATCGTCAGCGAGCCGCCGTTCTCGATGTTGCGCGCCGCGCCGAGGAAACGCTTCGGCGGGAACAGCGCGGTCGAGTCGACACCACCCGAGAGGATCCGGCCGGAAGCCGGGGCCGCCAGGTTGTACGCACGACCCAGACGAGTGATCGAGTCGAGCAGCACGACGACGTCGTGGCCCATCTCGACCAGGCGCTTCGCCCGCTCGATGGCCAGTTCCGCGACCGAGGTGTGGTCGGACGGCGGCCGGTCGAAGGTCGAGGCGATGACCTCACCCTTCACCGAACGCTGCATGTCGGTGACCTCTTCCGGACGCTCGTCGACGAGGACGACCATCAGGTGACACTCGGGGTTGTTCGTGGAGATCGCGTTCGCGATGTCCTGCATGATCGTGGTCTTACCCGCCTTCGGCGGAGACACGATCAGGGCACGCTGCCCCTTGCCGACCGGCATCACCAGGTCGATGACGCGGGTGGTGAGCTTGTGCGACTCGGTCTCGAGGCGCAGCCGCTCGTTCGGGTACAGCGGGGTCAGCTTGGTGAACTCGGGACGACGCTTCGCCTCGTCCGGCTCCAGGCCGTTGATCGAGTCGACGCGCACCAGCGGGTTGAACTTCTGCCGCTGCTGCTCGCCGTCGCGCGGCTGGCGCACGACACCGGTGATGGCGTCACCGCGGCGCAGGCCGTACCTGCGGACCAGCGAAAGCGAGACGTACACGTCGTTCGGTCCGGCGAGGTAGCCCGAGGTACGCACGAACGCGTAGTTGTCGAGCACGTCCAGGATGCCCGCGACGGGCAGCAGGACGTCGTCCTCGCGGATCTCGGTGTCGGGCGAACCGGCCTGTTCACGGCCACCGCCGGCACCCCGGCGACGACGGTCGCGGAAACGACGGCCGCGACGGCCGCCTTCCTCGTCGTCGTCACCCTGCGGGCCCTGGCCCTGACGCTGGCTGTTGTCCTGGCCACCGCCCTGCTGGTTGCGCTGGCGGTTGTCCTGGCCGCGGTTGTCGCGGTTGCCATCACGGTTGCCGTCGCGGTTGCCCTGGCGGTTGCCGCCCTGCTCACCACGATCGCCGCGCTCACCACGATCGCCGCGCTCGTTGCGGTCGCCACGTTCGTTGCGGTCGCCGCGCTCACGCTGCTCACCGCGGTCACGCTGCTGGCCACCCTGCTCGGGCGAACCCGCGGCGCGGTTGGAGCCGCGGCGACGACGGCCGCGGCCGCCCTCTTCCTGCTGCGACTGGCCGTCCTGCTGGTTCTCCTGCTGCGCGGGCCGCTCGGCGGCGGGCGCGGAGCCGTTCTCCGAGACCTTTTCGGCCTTCTCGGCGCGCGGGGCTTCGGCCGGGGCGGCTTCCGCCTTCGGCGCTTCGGTCTTCGGGGCCTCCTGCTTCGGGGCCGCCGTCTTGGGCACGTCGGCCTTGGGAGCCTTCCGTGGCGCATCGATCCCCTCGAGCGGAAGCGTTTCGCTCGCCGCGGCGGGGGACTTGCGCTTGGTCTTGCCCTGACGCTCGCGGATGGCCGCGATCAGGTCGCCCTTACGCATACCGGTGGTCTCGCCGATGCCAAGGTCCCCAGCGATCGAGCGCAGTTCGGCGACGGTCTTGCCGGTCAATCCGCCGACCGTGCGCTTGGGAGCGACGACGCCGTTCGACTCGGCGGCGCCACCTTCGACGTCGCTCAAAAGATCGGTGTTGCTCACAAATGTCCTTCCTGACCGATCCACGCCTCCAGGTGGATCAGCGGACCGCCGTTCGCGTCCGATTGCGAAACGGCGTATCTGTCCCCCGATACGGGCGATCAGCTCCTCGGCCGTGTTGAACACAGCTAGAAGGCCTCCAGCACAGGGGTTTGCCTCCTCCAAACGGAGGAAGCGGAATTCGGCACCGCCGGAACCGGGAACCCGCCTGCGTCCCTCCGCCACTCCCGCTTGCCAGGCGGTGTGCGGAACTGGCGGATCAACGAAGGATGCGGGCCAAGGATGACACTGGTCACCTGGACCGGCACCGGGTGCGGAAACGCACGGTGATCGAACGCCCCCGAGCGTAGACCGCGCCACCGCCGGGTGCAACAACCACCCCCCGCGTGGCGGGGCGTGGGGCGTCGCATGTGACCGAGGCTTTACTGAGCCGCAACCTGAACGCCGCCCGGATCGATCGGCAGCTCGGTGACGTCGAAGGATGTAACGTCGACACCCGTCGGGAGTATTCCGTCGGTGGTCAGCGCCAGCACGGTCGGACCGGCCCCGGAAATGGCCGCGGCCACCCCTTCGGCCCTCAGCGCGCGCACCAGTTCGCTGCTCGCCGGATACCCGAGCGCCCGGTAATGCTGATGGAGCCGATCTTCGGTAGCGGAGAGCAACAGGTCGGGGCGCGCGGTGAGCGCGTGCACCGCGAGCGCCGCACGGCCAGCTGTGAACGCCGCGTCGACGTGCGGGACCTGGGCGGGGAGCAGGCCGCGGGTCGCGTCGGTCGAGGACCGCTGCGCCGAGATCGCGACCACGGGCCGGATGTCGTGATGCGGCTGGAGACGTTCGGCGCGGAACCGCATCCCCTCGTTCCAAGCGACCACGAAGCCGCCCAGCAGGCTCGCCGCCGCGTTGTCGGCGTGCCCTTCGAACTCGGCCGCCAGTTGCAGCGCGTCGTCGTCCAGGGCCTTCTCAGCCAGCGCGTACGCCGCTGCGACGCCGGTCACGACGGCCGCCGCGGACGAGCCGAGGCCGCGGGCGTGCGGGATGGCGTTGAAGCAACGCAGGTGCAGACCGGGCGGCCGGAGGCCGAGGTGCTCGCAGCCGCGCCGGAAAGCCCGCACGACCAGGTGCGATTCGTCGACGGGGACGTCGTCCACGCCGCCCGCGCCGGCGTCGATCACCTCGATCTTGAGTCCCGCGTCGGTGATCTGGAGTTCGACCCGGTCGTAGAGCGCCAGCGCCAGTCCCAACGTGTCGAACCCCGGTCCGAGGTTCGCCGAAGACGCCGGGACCTTGACCTTGAGCAGCGTCATCGCAGGTCCAGCGCGGCGGCGACGGCGGTCGGGTCGACGGCGAGCGGCTCGACCTCGACGTTGCCCTCCAGCGCCGTGGCCGGGTCCTTCAGGCCGTGTCCGGTGACGGTGCACACAACGGTCGAGCCCTTCGGCAGGCGTCCGTCGGCGGCCGTGGCGAGCAGGCCGGCGACGCTGGTCGCCGAAGCGGGCTCGACGAACACGCCTTCCTTGCGGGCGAGCAGCCGGTACGCCTCGAGGATCTTCGCGTCGGTGATGGCCTCGAACAGCCCGGCGGAGGCGTTCTTCGCCTTCATCGCGCCGTCCCAGGACGCGGGGCTGCCGATGCGGATCGCGGTCGCGATGGTGTCCGGATCGGCCACCGGCTCGCCGTGCACGAGCGGCGCGGCACCGGCCGCCTGGAAACCGAACATCCGCGGGGTGTTCTTCACCACACCGTCACCGGCGTACTCGGAATATCCCGCCCAGTAAGCGGTGATGTTGCCCGCGTTGCCGACCGGCAGGCAGTGGATGTCCGGTGCCTTGCCGAGTACGTCGCAGATCTCGAACGCGGCCGACTTCTGGCCGGCGATGCGCACCGGGTTGACCGAGTTGACCAAGGTCACCGGGTAGTCGATCGCGGTCTTCTGCGCCAGTTCGAGGCAGTCGTCGAAGTTGCCGTCCACCTGGAGGATCCGCGCGCCGTGCTGCACGGCCTGGGCGAGTTTGCCCATCGCGATCTTGCCCTGGGGCACCAGCACCGCGCAGGTGAGCCCGGCACGGGCCGCGTAGGCGGCGGCCGACGCCGACGTGTTGCCGGTGGACGCGCAGATGACCGCCTTGAGCCCGCTGGCGAGCGCGTGCGTGATGGCGACGGTCATCCCGCGGTCCTTGAACGACCCGGTCGGGTTCACGCCTTCGACCTTGAGGTAGACCTCGCAGCCGGTGAGTTCCGACAGGTGCGCCGCGGGCAACAACGGGGTGTTGCCCTCGCCGAGGGTGATCACCTTCGCGCCGGAAGGGACCGGGATCCGGTCGGGGTAGGCCTGGATGATTCCTGGCCATGGTTGGGGAATCACTGGTCTTCGCCTTCCACACGCATCACACTGACGACCTGGTTCACCACGTCGAGTTTCGCAATGTCGTCCACAGTGGACCGCAAAGCGGCGTCCGGCGCCAGGTGGGTGACCACGACCAGGCTGGCCGTGTCGTTGGCGTCGCGCTGCCGCACCGCGGCGATGCTGACACCGTGCCCGGCGAACGCCTGGGCCACCTGGGCGAGCACGCCCGCTCGATCGGCCACGTCGAGACTGACGTGGTATCGCGTCGGCGTCTGGCCCATCGGCCTGACCGGGAGCGCGGCGTGCGCGGATTCGCGCGGGCCACGGCCGCCGACGACCCGGTTTCGAGCCACCGCGACGAGGTCGCCGAGCACGGCACTCGCGGTCGGCGCGCCACCGGCGCCCTGACCGTAGAACATCAGCTCACCGGCGGCGTCGGCCTCGACGTAGACGGCGTTGTACGCACCGCTGACCCCGGCGAGCTGGTGCCCGCGCGGGATCATCACCGGATGCACGCGCGCCGAAACGGATTCGGCGCCGTCGTCGGAGGTGACGCGTTCGCAGATGGCGAGCAGTTTCACCGTGCGGCCCAGCACTTTCGCCGCGGCGAGGTCCGACGCGGTGACGTCGGCGATGCCCTCACGGTGCACGTCGGAGGCCGTGACCCGGGTGTGGAACGCGAGCGAGGCGAGGATCGCGGCCTTGGACGCGGCGTCGTAGCCGTCGACGTCGGCCGTCGGATCCGCCTCGGCGTATCCGAGCCTGCTGGCCTCTTCGAGCGTTTCCGCGTAGCCCGCACCGGTCTGGTCCATCGCGGAGAGGATGAAGTTGGTGGTGCCGTTGACGATGCCCATCACGCGGGTGATGCGGTCGCCTGCCATCGATTCGCGCAGCGGGCGCAGCAACGGGATCGCCCCGGCGACGGCCGCCTCGAAGTACAGGTCCACGCCGGACGCGTCCGCGGCCTCGAACAGCTCCGCGGAATGCTCCGCCATCAGCGCCTTATTGGCCGTGACAACGGATTTCCCGGCCTTCAGCGCGTCGAGCAGCCACTGCCGCACCGGCTCGATCCCGCCGACGAGTTCGACGACCACGTCGACGTCGTCGGAGGTGACGAGCTTCGTCACGTCGGAGGTCACCAGTTCCGGCGGCAGCTCGGGGTGTTTGTCGGGGCGCCGCACCGCGATGCCCGCCAGCTCCACCCTGGCGCCGGCCCTGGCGGCGAACTCCTCGGCCTGCTCGGTGAGCAGCCGGACGACCTCACCGCCGACCGTCCCGCAGCCGAGCAGAGCGACCCTGATCACGCGTCCGTCCACAGTAGACACTTGCTAGACCTCCAGGCGCAGCATGTCGTCCGTCGTCTCCCGCCGCAGCAGCACGCGGGCGCTGCCGTTGCGCACGGCCACCACCGCGGGCCGCGGCTGCCGGTTGTACCCGCTGGCCATCGAGTAGCAATACGCCCCGGTGGCCGCCACGGCGAGCAGGTCGCCGGGAGCAAGAGTGTCGGGGAGCCAGCAGTCCCGGACGACGATGTCGCCGGACTCACAGTGTTTTCCCACGACCCGGGACAGCGCGGCGGTGGCCTGGCCGTCCCCGTCGTCGTCGGCGGAGCGGGAAACGAGACGGCAGTCGTACACCGCGTCGTAGAGCGCGGTGCGGATGTTGTCGCTCATCCCGCCGTCGACGCTGACGTAACGCCGGGCGGCCTTGTCACCGAGCGAGACGTCCTTGATGGTGCCGACCTCGTACAACGTGATCGTGCCGGGGCCCGCGATGGCGCGGCCGGGCTCACCGGCGATCTTCGGCACCGGAAGGCCCGCGTACTCGCATTCCTTGCGGACCATTTCGCGGATCTGCGTGATCATCTGCGCAGGCGGCGGCGGGTTGTCCTTGTCGGTGTAAGCGATACCGAAACCGCCGCCCAGGTCGACGATGGACATCTGATCGAGCAGGTCGGTGCCATGCTCCTTGGCCAGTTCGGCCAACAGGCCGACCACACGGCGGGCGGCGACCTCGAAGCCGTCGGCGTCGAAGATCTGCGAACCGATGTGGCTGTGCAGACCGACCAGCTTGAGCGACGGCGCGTTGAGCACGCGGCGCACGGCCTCCGCCGCGTCACCGGAAGCCAGCGAGAAACCGAACTTCTGGTCCTCGTGCGCGGTCGCGATGAATTCGTGGGTATGCGCCTCGACGCCGACGGTGACCCGGATCAGCACGTTCTGCGTGACGTCGTGCCGGGCGGCGACGTCGGCCAGCCGCGCGATCTCGTAATAGGAGTCGACCACCACGGTGCCGACACCGGCCTCCACGGCCGCTTCGAGTTCGGCGAGCGATTTGTTGTTGCCGTGGAAGGTGATCCGCTCGGCCGGGAAGTTCGCGCGCTGCGCGACGGCGAGTTCGCCACCGCTGCACACGTCCAGGCTCAGCCCCTGCTCGGCCACCCAGCGGGCGATCTCGATGGACAGGAACGCCTTGGACGCGTAGTGCACGAGCGCCGGGTCGTCGAACGCCTCGGCGTAATCGGCACAGCGCGACTTGAAGTCGGCCTCGTCGACGACGAACAGCGGCGTGCCGTACTGCTCGGCGAGTTCGCGGACGTCGACGCCCGCGATGCGCACGACGCCGTCCCCGCCGCGGAAGGTGTTGCGGGGCCAGACTTTCGGGTACAGCCGGTCGAGTTCCGCGGGACTCGACGGCGGGAAACCGGAGGCGTCGGCGTGGGGGTAGACGTCGGCGTGGCGGGGGCCCGCGGGGTGAGCCATCGATTACATCCGTTCCGGAGCAGAGACACCGAGCACGGTGAGGCCGTTCGCCAGCACCTGGCGAGTGGCCTCACAGAGCGCGAGCCGGGAAAACGTGAGCGGGGTGGTCTCCTCGTCGCCCTTCGGCAGAACCCGGCCGACGGCGTTCCACTTGTGGTAGGCGCCGGCGAGTTCTTCGAGGTACCTGGCGACGCGGTGCGGTTCGCGCAGCTGCGCCGCCCGGCGGAGGACGGTGGGGAATTCGCCGAGTGTGCGGATCAGGTCACCCTCGGCGGGCAGCGTAAGCAAACCGAAGTCGACATCGCCATCGGTTTTGAGGCCGAGGTCGGAAGCGTTGCGCTGCAACGAGGCCAGCCGCGCGTGGGCGTACTGGACGTAGTAGACCGGGTTGTCGTTGGAGTGCTTGCGCAGCAGGTCGAGGTCGATGTCCAGGGTGGAATCGACCGAGTAGCGGATCAGCTCGTAGCGGGCCGCGTCGACACCGACGGTGCCGACGAGGTCCTCCATTGTGATCACGGTGCCCGCGCGTTTGCTCATCCGGACCGGTTTGCCGTCGGCGACCAGGTTGACCATCTGGCCGATCAGCACCTCGACCACGGCCGGGTCGTCACCGAACGCGGCCGCGGCGGCCTTCAGCCGGGCGATGTAGCCGTGGTGGTCCGCGCCGAGCATGTAGATGCAGAGGTCGAAACCACGCTTGCGCTTGTCCTGGAAGTACGCGAGGTCACCGGCGATGTAGGCCGGGTTGCCGTCCTTCTTGATGACGACGCGGTCCTTGTCGTCGCCGTGCTCCTTGGACTTCAACCACCAGGCGCCGTCCTCGAAGTACAGGTTCCCGGAGTCCTTCAACCGCTGGACCGACGACGCGACGGCGCCGGACTCGTGCAGCGAGTTCTCGTGGAAGTAGACGTCGAAATCGGTGCCGAAATCGTGCAGGCTCTGCTTGATCTCGGTGAACATCAGCTGGATGCCGACCCGGCGGAAGGTCTCGGCACGCTCGTCGTCCGGCAGCGACAACGCGCTCGGCTCCTGGCGGATGACCTCGGCGGCGATGTCGTTGATGTAGCCGCCCGCGTAGCCGTCCTCGGGGGCGGGCTCGCCCTTGGCGGCCGCGATCAGGGACCGGACGAAGCGGTCGATCTGCGCGCCATGGTCGTTGAAGTAGTACTCGCGGGTGACCAGGCCGCCCTGCGCGGACAGCACCCGGCCCAGCGCGTCGCCGACCGCGGCCCAGCGGGTGCCGCCGAGGTGGATCGGGCCGGTCGGGTTCGCCGAGACGAACTCGAGATTGATCTTGACCCCGGCCAGCTCGTCGCCGAGGCCGTACTTCTCGCCGGCGTCGAGGACCTGCTGGACGATCTGGCCCTGCGCGTCGGCGGCGAGCCGCAGGTTGAGAAAGCCCGGCCCGGCGACCTCGGCCGAATCGATGCCGTCGGCAGCGGCGAGGGCCTCGGCCAGCGCGTCGGCGAAGTCGCGGGGCTTCATCCCCGCCTTCTTGGCCACCTGCAACGCCAGGTTGGTCGCGTAATCGCCGTGCTCGGGGTTGCGGGGACGTTCGATCGTCACCTTCTCCGGCAGCACGGAATCGTCGAGACCGCGCGCGGTGAGAACCTGCACGGCTGAGTTACGGACCAGGTCGGCGAGAGCTGCGGGAGTCACTCGCGGAATTCTAGGTGTCAGCTGGTCCGGGCTTCGCAGCGACCGCCGGAAGGTGTGAGCCAAGCCGGTGATCATCCGATGCGTTCACGGTGATCAGACGCGCGGTCTCTACACTGGCCCGCGCAGGGACCACCCCCCTTCGGAGAACGCAGGAGCCATGGCTAACGGGACAACCAGAAAAAAGGGCGCGTCGTCGAAGAACGCCATGAAGGCGGCCCGCAGTTCCGTCGTGTCCAAGAAGGGCACGCCCTGGGGCACGATCATCGCGGTCGTCGCGATCGTCGTCCTGGCTGCCTCGGTGGTCACCTACTACATGGTCGCCTCGGCGCCGAAGCGCGAGCAGAAGACCCGTGAAGAGGCCGCGGCCGCCTTCGCGCCTTCGCAGCAGGACCCGGATCCCTCCAAGCGGATCCCCGGGGTCGTCACCGCGACCTATTCCGCGGGCGCGCACGTCAGGGCGACCGAGCGGGTGGCCTACGACAAGACCCCGCCCTACGGCGGCCCGCACGACGACAGCTGGGCCTCCTGCAGCGGCGTCGTATATCCGAACGCGATCCGCACCGAGAAGCTCGTCCACGGCCTCGAGCACGGCGCCGTCTGGATCGCCTACAATCCGGAGCAGGTGAGCGGGACCGCGCTGGACCTGCTCAAGGTCCGCGTCGAAGGCAAGCCGTACACCGTGATGTCGCCCTACCCCGGGCTCGACAAGCCGATCTCGCTCCAGTCGTGGGGCCACCAGCTGAAGCTGGACAACGCCGACGACACGCGGATCGACCAGTTCATCGCGGCGCTGCGCAGCAACCCGAACGGCGTCTACCCGGAAATCGGTGCCTCCTGCGACTCCTCGATCGCCCCGGAGGACGAGCCGCCGTTCGACCCGACTCCGCCCGGACCTGACGCCAAGCCCATGGACTACAAGGGCACCGCGGGCACCGCGCAGGACCAGCTCGGTTCGCAGTCCCAGGTCCCGCCGTCGCCGTCCGCGCCCGCCTCGAAGTGAGCCAGGTGGACTCCGACCTCGACCATGTCGGGGAGGCCGGGACGGAAACCCCGTCCTCCCCGACCCGTCGGTGGCTGGTGGTGGGGGCCGCGCTCGTCGTCGTCCTCATCCTCGGCGTCGGGCTGGGCGCGTTCCTGTCCCGGCTGATCGACAACGAACCGCCAGCCGTCACGCCTGCCCGCGATTCGGTCGAGGTCGGGTTCGCCCAGGACATGTCGGTGCATCACCTCCAAGCGGTCACCATGGCGAACTGGGCCCGCGACCACTCGACCGACGCACAGGTCGAGCAGCTCGCGTTCGACATCCAGAGCACGCAGACCGAGCAGATCGGCAGGATGAAGGGCTGGCTCATGCTCTGGGACCAGCCGGAGCAGGCGACCGGCGCCTCCATGGCCTGGATGACCGAACCGATGTCCGGCCATTCCGGGCACGGGCAGACGGCGCGGACACCGTCCGACGGCGCCCTCATGCCCGGTATGGCCACCACCGCCGAACTGACCAAACTGCGCTCGCTGCAAGGCAAGGAACTGGATGTCTTCTTCCTGCAGCTGATGCTCCGGCACCACCAGGGTGGGACAGCGATGGCGGAGTACGCGCAGCAGCATTCCGGCCTGCCCGCGTTGAAAGCCTTGGTCACGAGCATCCTGGCCTCACAGGGCCCGGAAGCGGACCTGATGCAGCGCATGCTTTCGTCCCGCGGCGCCCAGCCGCTGCCGCCCCCCTGACCTTCTCCGCGAGCGGTAGGCACGGTTACGCGCCTGGTCGCCAGAGGTACATGAAGGCCCCCTTCCTTGCGCTAGGCGCAAGGAAGGGGGCCTTCATGTACTTGGGTAGGTGTGAAGGTCGAGTTTCTTCGGCTGAGCCGGGGGAAGGGGGCCTTCACGCGCCCTCGTTGTGGCTGGTGGGGCTAGGCGGCATTGGGGGCACTGACCGCGGGCGTTCTCGTGTCCTGAAGCGGCGATAGCTGGACGTGGATCGTGAGTGGCAAGTCGGACTATCTGGCCGGAAGCCAACGATGTTGCGCCGGTTGGCGGGTAGTGAAGGACTCTTTCCCTACCTTCAGGGCAGGGTCCCGGCAAAGTCGCAGAGCTGCTGATCAGTGCTGCTCTTGGTGATCCGGGCTTGGCATCGCTGGTGCTCGCAAGGGTCGAGCGGGGAGGATTCCGGACGTTGAACGTCCGGATTCTTCCCCGCTCAGGGGGCTCCGCAACCGGTGTGCCCGCTGACGGTGAAGGAATGGGGACACTCAACGTCCCCATTCCTTCACCGTCAGCCTCACGCAGGCGGCGAATAGCCGCCTGAACTGCAAGATCTCGACTTTGCCGGGACCTTGACCTTCAGGGTAGGCAAGGAGGCCTTCACCTCATCGGCCGATACGGCCGGTAATAAACACCAGTAGCGTCGAACTGCACCGCTTGGGGGCAGCGCACAGGGGCTCAGCATTCCGGGAAACACATTCACGCATACGGCGAAATGTTTCCACTCGTCACTGAAATCATGCTGGGTCACTTTATGGCGCCCTGTTCCAGGAAACCAAGAAGCGCGCGAAGCAGGCGATCGTCGGGGTCGCGCTGGCCCTGGCCGCGCCGGACACCGTGCTCACCGACTGCTTCGTCACCACCGCGTACGACTATCCGAACCGCAATATCGTGGTGTGGGTCGGCCAGGGACAGGGCCTTTTCCTGACCCAGTCCTCCGACTACTGGCGCAAGGGCAACGGCGCGCCCTCCTGACCCGGTCTCACGACGCGGGACCTACCAGGAGAGTTCCTGGCAGCGTCGCGCGCACTGGGGCACTTCTATCTGCAATGTCGCGTGTTCGATGGAGTAGCGGTCCGCCAGAAGGTTCTGCGCCTCGGTCAGCACCGCGGCCTGCTCGACGCTCGGCGCGATGGTGAGGTGCGCCGAAGCGACCTCCATACCCGAAGTCAGCGTCCAGACGTGCAGGTCGTGGACGTCCTCGACGCCCTTCAGCGCACCCAGTTCGGTCTGGATCCCGGCGACGTCGACCCCCTTCGGCGCGTGCTGGAACAGGATCCGCAGCGCGCGGCGGGCGAGGGCGTAAGTGCGAGGCAGGACGAACAGTCCGATCGCGACACCGATGATCGGGTCGGCGTAGCGCCAGCCGAACAGAAGTGTGATCGCGCCGCTCAGCAACACGCCGACGGAGCCGATCAGGTCGGCGAGGACTTCGAGGTACGCGCCCCGGACGTTGATGCTCTCCTCGGCGCCCTTGCGCAGGACGAGGAAGGAGACGATGTTCGCGACCAGGCCCGCGGCCGCCGCCAGCAGCACGGGCAGGCCGGGCACCGCGGGCGGGTCGCTGATCCGCCCGATGGCCTCGACCAGGACGTAACCAGCGACGCCGAACAGCAGGATGGCGTTGCCCAGCGCCGCGAGCACCTCGGCCCGGTAGAACCCGAACGTGCGGGTAAGCGTCGGGCCGCTGCGCCTGGCCAGCATGATCGCCGCCAGCGCCATCCCGACACCTAGGACGTCGGTGAACATGTGCGCGGCGTCGGAGATCAGCGCGAGCGAACCCGTGGCGAACCCGACGATGAACTCCATGACCATGAAGCCGGCGCCGATGACCAGGGCGATCGTCAGGCTCTTGAGGTAGCGGCCTGACGCGCTCGACGGCGACGCCGTC
The DNA here is from genome assembly GCF_046269425.1 of Amycolatopsis sp. cmx-11-12. Taxonomy (NCBI): domain Bacteria; kingdom Bacillati; phylum Actinomycetota; class Actinomycetes; order Pseudonocardiales; family Pseudonocardiaceae; genus Amycolatopsis; species Amycolatopsis sp. cmx-11-12. Next base: position 160,004 of record NZ_JADNQM010000019.1, read on the forward strand.
CCATGCCCGTGCCCGTGACCCATTGCTCCGCCTCTCGTGAAGTCGACAGGCCGAATATATTGTCACATGCGCATATGTGCAATACAGGTGAGCCTAAGTTCACCATGTCTTAAGCCACACAAGGAAGCCATCCCCCAGGAGGGCCTTCCCGAAACCTGAAACCGACACGCACCGCTACCGAAGCGACCGGAAGAACCCCCGCAACTGGCCGACGAAGACCTCGGGCTGCTCGAACGCGGCGAAGTGACCGCCCTTGGCCAACACCTCGTACCAGCGAAGATCGGTGTAGCGCAGCTCCGCCCAGCGCCGGGACGGCCGGACGATCTCGTGCGGGAAGATCGAGATACCCGAAGGAACCTCAATCGCGGAGCCGTCCCGCTCCTTGTTCTCCCAGTAGATCCGCGCCGACGAGGCCGCCGTCTCGGTGAACCAGTAGACAGAGATCGCGTCGAGCATCTGCCGCCAGGACAGCGCGCTCTCGGGCGAGCCGTCGTTGTCGGTCCACTCCCGGAACTTCTCGGCGATCCACGTCGCCTGCGCCACCGGCGAATCGGTGAGCCCGTAGCCGACCGTCTGCGGGCGGGTGCCCTGCTGCCGCGAGTACGCGGACCCGACCGTGTGGAACCGGGTCAGATCGCCGAGAGCCGCCTTCTCCTCCGCCGTCGGCTCACCCAGCTTCGCCTCGTCGTACGGGACGCTCGCCATGTTCACGTGGACGGCGATCAACCGCTCCGGTGCGACCTTGGCGAGCGCGTTCGTCACCCCGGCACCCCAGTCGCCACCCTGCGCGGCGTAGCGCTCGTAGCCGAGCAGGCCCATCAGCTCGTCCCAAGCCCGCGCGATGCGCTCGACGTTCCATCCCGTCGACGACGGCTTGTCGCTCCAGCCGAATCCCGGCAGCGACGGCGCGACGACGTGGAACGCGTCTGCGGGGTCACCCCCGTGCGCGGCGGGATCGGCCAGCGGGCCGAGCACGTCGAGGAACTCGGCGACCGACCCCGGCCAGCCGTGCGTGAGCACGAGCGGGGTCGCGTCCGGCTCCGGCGAACGGACGTGCAGGAAGTGGATGCCAAGACCGTCCACAATGGTCTTGAATCCCGGGAAAGCGTTGACCCGTGCGGCCAAACCGAAGTCGTAGTCCTCGGCCCAGTACCGGCACAGCTCCCGCGCGAACTCCAGCGGGACACCCTGCGTCCAATCGTCCACAGTGGCCGGTTCGGGCCAGCGGGTGGCGCGCAGCCGGGCTCGCAGGTCGGCGATGGCGGACTCGGGGATCCGCACCTCGAACGGCTCGATCACGACGTCCTCCCCATTTCGTTGGTGTCACCAACGCTACGCTGTCCCGATGAGTACCGCACCCGTCCGGCTTCGCAGCAAGGCCAGCTGGCTGGTCAACCAGGCCGCCACCGTGGCCCACCGGCTCGCGATGGACGAGTTCGCCCGCAGCGGCGCCCGCCGGTACCACTACGGGATCCTGGCGGCCATCGACGAGAACGGCCCGTCGAGCCAGGCGACCTTGAGCCGATCCACCGGTATCGACCGCAGCGACGTCGTCGCCGTCATCAACGAACTCGCCGACGCGGGCCACGTCGAGCGCGCCCCCGACCCCGCCGACGGCAGGCGCAACCTGATCACCCTCACCAGCACCGGCGTCCAGCGGCTCCAGCACCTCGAAGACCAGGTCAGGGCGACCCAAGACGTCTTCCTCGCACCACTGGAACCCGCCGAACGAGAGCAGCTGACCCGGCTCCTCGCCCGCCTCGTGGACCATCACCACGGTTAACGACCACCGCCCGCGAGGACGCCGGACGGGATGCGCTAAACTTTCCGAAGTCGCTCAGGCGGCTACGCCCTCGTAGCTCAGGGGATAGAGCACTGCCCTCCGGAGGCAGGTGTCGCAGGTTCGAATCCTGCCGAGGGCACCACAAGGATGGGAACGGGAGAGTTGTCAGACATGACAGTCTCCTCGTTCTTATTTTCTCGTTTGTGCTGGTCGAGTCGTGTCTCACGGTCAAACGGCAAGATGACGGCCTCATGAGCAGCCTGCCGTGCGGCCGGGACTGTTGGTCCTAGCAGCGTGACCGTGCACTTGATCTGGTTAACGTCCTTGCAGTAGCGCAACTCAAGCCGTAAGGCTTCGAAGAGTCGTCGCGCGACATCCTCGGGTAGCTCTTCGATCCGAGCTTCGCCCACAGGCAGGGCGTCAAGCAGATCGGGGTTGGGCGCCTGCCGGTTCTCCTCTTCGACCTCGGCAAGCTGCGCTTCGAGTTGAGATTTGCGTTCATGAAGCCCGTTGCGCTCGTCGTTGATCTCGCTGACAAAGTCCTTGGTCGGGTTGTCGACCAACGCGAAGCTGCGGACGAGGTTCTTGATCATACGAGTGGTGTCGTCGATCTCGCGGAGCAAGGCATCAATGCGCTGTTGCCGTTCCTGCTGGGCGGCGAGGCCGAGTTCGCGGGCCGTGTCGCCCAGCAAGCTGCGACGGTAGGAACCGAAGATGTGGGCGGACAGGAACTCATTGAGTCTGGTGACGATGCCGTCTTCGCGAATCCAGAAGCTCCCTGCGGCAGGATGTCCTTTAGGGACATACCCCTTCTTCGGTGCACAGACATAGTAAGCGTGGCCGCGACGGGTCTTGCCGTTCATACGTCGGCCGCAGGCGTCGCAGAACAGGTAGGTGCGCAACAAGTAGCTACGCTTGGTCTGCGGGTGTTTTACGTTGGTATTGCTGGTACTGCGGGAGCCGAAGCGGTGTCCACTGATGTCCTGAGCTTGCAACCAATCTTCCAGTGTGACGAGCGATTCATGGACAGGCTGCGCGGACCAGATCCATTCTTTGATGGGGTTGGCGCGGTTACTACGAGACTTGCGCCCCTTGCGGTTCCACACCATGTGTCCGGTGCACTTGGGGTTAGTTAAGACGTCGCGCACATTGGAGTAGGTCCAGCGGCCGACGGCACGTTTTGGGTCGACAGGGACGGGCGGCGGGTAGGTGGCGGGGTCGAGATTGAGGCGGTCCGCGATCGCCTGGTAGCCAAGGCGTTCGTTGATCCTCCACGCGTAGGCCTTGCGGACGGCAGGCGCCTGCACGGGATCGACTTCGAGGAAGGTCTTCTTCACGCCCTTGGCACGCTTAGCGGGAACCGGGTGCGGGACGTGACGAGCGCGGTAGCCGTAGCAGGCTTTGCCGATGTTGTAGCCAGCTTCGGTGTGGACCGCATAGCCGTCCCAGGACTTCTCCAGCATGTCAACGACGTAGTACTCAGACAGCGTCTGCTTCACACGCCGCGTGAGTAGCTGGGTGGCGCGTTTAGGTTTGCGCCCATCGACCGTTTCGAGCTGAAACGGCTCGTCGGAGGCCAGCAGGCGCACCCCGGCGCGTTCTAGGCGGTGCTCGATGGTGGTGCCGTAGTACATGTGCCGGGCGGTGCGCTCGATCGACTCGCAGATAACGTAGTCGAATCGTCGGTCGGAGCGTTCGGCCTCGGCGAGCAGGTCTTGGATGCCGCCATCACGCGGGATCGGGATGTCGAACTGCTCATGGGCGTGGCCACTCCCACGGGCGTCGAGGTCCATGCGACCGGACTCGACGTCATAGAAGTGCGCGACGATCAGGCCGTCTTCGGGAAGCGAGCGTTGCGACGAGCCCAACTGGCGCGGCAAAGACAGAGTCGGGTCCTGCATGTCCCGAGTGGACACACGTCCCAGCCATGCGAACCGAAGCAACGTCGGCCGTGACGCCAGGCCGACCGATTCACCGCCCGCCGCTTGACCGTACGAGCTTCGCGCTGGTCCTACGCTGCGTTGTCCAGCCCACGCGCGGACCTGTTCCGGGCCTGCCATTGCGTCACCTCCCACAACACTCGTGCCTGCTCCGCGGCAAGCCGTTGCCCTTCGATGCCTTCCACAGTAAGGATTTTGACGACCAGTTCCGGCGGTTCGTCAGGAATCAGCAAGCCGCTGGTGTCGTCGCGACGTTCCGTTTCCCCTGCCACCGCTCACACTCCTCGGCCGGGGCTGAAACAGTCGCTGGCGATGACGCGGCGGCAGACGAGCGCAGCCAGTGGGCGTTCCACGCTCATCAACTCCAAAGCCTGGGCCCGCGGTTCAGTGGCACAGGCGATCGGGGCGGAGTGTGGTTCAGCTGTGTGTTCGCGGGGCAAGGCGACATCGGGGGCGCCGGAGAGGCGCTGCATTTTCTCGCAGCTGATGCGTCGACGGCAGTAGAACGCCGGCCGGATTTGCTGAGGCACGGTGTCGGACCGGTGGCCGGTAACCTCGGTCGCTGACTGGCCGGACATGTGGTCGTGCCTCCTTCTGGTTGTTCCTCCCGCCACGCACAGCACCTCGGGTGCGACAGAACCAGCTGGTCAGCGGCTTGCCCGGGTGTCGCGGGCCTGGAATCGTAGCGCCGATTGGCGAAAAGCGGAGGCCCCGAACGAGTGGGCCTCCGAAGCTCTGCCGCCACGGGCGGACGAGGTCTGCAAGGCGGTAGGCGACCTGTCCGTCCAGGAACGTCCCCGGAGTGAGGTGGGGCGGGCTGGCGACTGCAAGGTCAATGTCTTTGTCCGGCTAGGAGAACGGCGAGCGTCTCCCTGGATGATGGCGGTGTCGATGGACACGGAACGGCTGCCGGCGTTTGGGTCTCTCACGCTGCAGGATTGCGTCCAGCGATCCGCCGTATCGCGATGTCGTGGTAGGCGGGGTTGGTGTCGATGCCGGTGAAGCGGCGGCCGAGTTCGCGGGCGGCGACACCGGTGGTGCCGCTGCCGCTGAACGGGTCGAGAACGTGGCCTCCCAGCGGGCATCCGGCGGCGATGCATCGGCGCGGGAGCTCCAGCGGAGACGGCGCGGGATGGCCGGCGCGGGAGCGGTCGGGGGGAATAGTCCACACGTTGCCAGGGTTGCGTCCGCGCTGGCCGTGCACGGGGGTGCGAGGCCAGGTTCCGCGGGCGGTATTCGGCTTGTTGCCGCCGTGATGAGCTCGGCGGGACAGTGCGCGGTCGCCCGTGTAGGGCTGCCGGATCGGGTCAAGGTCGAAGTAGTAGTCCGGCTGCGTGACGAACAGGAAGATCATCTCGTGATGGGTGGCGAGCCGGTCGCGGATCGGCGTGGGCGTGGCGTGCGGCTTGTGCCAGACGATCGCCGACCGCAGTATCCACCCGTCGCCTTGGAGCGCGAAGGCGAGGCGCCAGGGCATGCCCAGCAGGTTCTTGTGCGGCACATCCGCTCGTGGCCGATAGTGCGGCTGTCCGACCTGGCCGGGTGTGGTGCACCAGAAGCCGTCAGAGTTGGTGGAATAGCTGTCGCCGAGGTTGATCCACACGGTCGCCCGCGGGGTGAGCACTCGGCGCGCCGCAGCGAACACCGCACGCACTGTGTCGATGTACTCGTCCGCAGTCGGTTCCAGGCCGATCTGCGGATGCTCGCGTACTGCTCCGCAGTCTCGGCACTGGCGCCGATCGCTGCTGCCATCCGCAAATGCGGTTCCGGCGCTGGCCGGGCGGTGGCGGCACCCCGGTCGCCCGCCGGTCCAGGTGTCAGGGGCGTAGTCACGCAAGCGCCAGTAGGGCGGGCTGGTGACGAGACAGTCCACCGAGTCGTCGGGCAGCTCCGCGATCCCGGATTTCGCATCAGCGATGAAGAGGGCAACACCGTCATACCGACGATGAGTCGCGATGGACGCGTTCACGCAGCCCTCCCCTGTTCGTCCGCGGCGAGGCCGAGGCGCCGGAGGCCGATGTCGTGGAACTCCGGGTTGAGGTCGATGCCGACGTAGGACCGGCCGAGCTGTCGTGCGGCCATGCCGGTGGTGGCGGCGCCGCTGAACGGGTCGAGCACGACGCCGCCCTCCGGGCATCCGGCGGCGATGCACCGCAACGGGATGTCGATCGGGAAGGCTGCGAAATGCGCTTCGCGGAGGGGGCGGGTGGTGATGGACCACACGTCGCCGGGGTTCTTGCCACGCTGGTGCGCGGCGGAGTGCCGCGCCCCGGTCGGCCGCATCGCATCGCCGTGCGTTTTCCCGGTGAACGGGCTGGCATCGTGATATTTGCCGTACACGCTGTGTCCGCGGCGGCGTGCGGTCGCGTCGATCCCGCCGTGGCGGCCCTTGTTCGCGCCGCCGATCACGATGCCCTCCCCGACCGCCTCGGGACGGGTAAGTGGTTCGCGGATCGGGTCGAGGTCGAAGAAGTACTTCTGCTGTTTGGTGAGCAGGAACAGCATCTCGTACCGGTTCGAGACCCGGTCGCGTACGGATTCGGGCATGGCGTTGGGTTTGTGCCACACGACCGCGTTGCGCAGAATCCAGCCATCGGCCTGCAGCGCGAACGCGACCCGCCAGGGCATGCCGACGAGGTTCTTCTGCGGCAGGCTCCGTGTGCGCGCCACCCCGGCCTGGCGCACCGATTCCCGCAATGGTGCCGCCGCGCTGCGGCCGGACAGGGTGCTCGTCCGCATCGGGTCCCCGGTGCGGCCGGGCGGTTCGGCGGAGTAGGAGTCGCCCAGGTTCAGCCACACGGTGCCGGTGTCGGCCAGGACGCGGTGCAGCTGCGCGAAGACCGCCCGGAGCCGGTCGACGTAGTCCTGTGGGGTCGCCTCCAGGCCGTGCTGGTCGTCCTCGCGGCGGGCGCCGCACCGGCGGCATCGCTGCGGCGCGCCACCGCGGTGCGCCGCCGACGCGGGATAGACGTGACCGGGATGTTTGGACTGGGGAATGTTGCCGCCGCGTCCGGCTGCGGCCAGGTGCGCGCAGTCGGGATCGCCGCCGACCCAGGTTCCGGTCCCGTAGTCCCGCAGCCCCCAGTACGGCGGACTGGTGACCACGCAGTCCACCGACTTCTCCGCCAGGTCGGCGAGGGTGGCGGTGGCGTCGCCGGTGTAGAGCGTGACCGCGTCGTCGCGGTAGTACACGGTGTTGGTCGGATGCTGGGTCATGCCGCCTCCCGGCCCTGGTCGGTGAGTCCGGTGGTGTCGGTGTCCGGGGTCGGTGAGACCCAGCGGGCTCGGCGGTTGTAGGCCGTCCAGAACAGGGCGGGTTCGACCAGCGCCCGGTGGCTGCGCTGCCGCGACCACGTCCAGCGTTCCGGAGCCTGATCCACTCCGCGCAGCGTGCGATCACGCACGACGTAGCCGAGGTAGACGGGGTTGGCCAGGATGGTGCGCACCACCGCGCGGCTCCACGCGCGTGCCCGGCCGGACAAAGGATCGACCGGGTGGGGATGCTGTTGTTCGGTCAGGCGCCGGGCGATAGCGCGGTCGCTGAGGTTTTCGTGCACCGACCAGGCGAAGATCAGCGACACGACCGGCGCACGCAGCGCGTCAACGATCAGCCGGTGCCGCCACCCCGCACGAGCGGACTCCGGCTCCACCCAGTGATGTTCCAGGGCGTAGCCGTACGGTGCGGGGCCCAGCCACCAGCCGTCGCGGGTGCGCTGCCACAGCGCCAGCCTCGACCGCCTGTTCAGCTCCACCTGATAGAGGTAGACGCCCAGATCGGCAGACTCGCGCCGGTCGTCGTCCTCGTACGGAGCCAGCGGGTATCCGGTGAGGGCTTCGCGCAGCCGCCGCCATCCGGTGGGTGACTCGGGCCTGCGCGTGCGATAGCTGACGAACGGATAGAGCAGAGGATTGATGCGACGTGCGGCCCGACGCGGGCGGCGACCCGGTTGCGGGGTGGTGTCCATGAGAATCGCTCCTTCGGCAAGGTGGGTTGAGGTCGCGAGCCGGGGTAGATCGGCTCACGTCGCTGCGCCATGGGCGGGGCGCCGGCGGGTCCTACGTGAAGCGGCGCGCACTCACGCGGCGGCCGAATCGGGCCGTGTTCCGCGCCCCCGGCCGTGTGGTCGCGGCGGTGCGGGCAGCGCAGGGAGGGACTGGTTCAGGGCCGGATCGGCGGCGTCGGGATCGGCCCGGAGCACCAGCGCGGTGTGGTGTGCGGGCAGCGCGACCGGATGCCCGAGAGCACGTTCGGCGCGAGCGGCGACGCGGCGCTGAGCCAGCGACGAGCCGGTGTAAGTGCGGCCTCGTCGCACCGTCGCGGTCAGCGCCACACACCGCGCGACCGGTGCCAGCCCAGCCGCGCTGGCGACCTCCGCGATCCCGGTGGGAACGTCGAGCAGGTCGTGGCGAACGGGGTGGCGCTGCGGGGCACTGGTGATGACCACGTGCCCGCCGGGACGCAGCAGCGGCCCGTACTGCGTAAGCAGGGTTCGCAACCGCTCCAGCGCACCATCCAGGTCGCTGGCCGGACTGGGCCGCAGGGTCGTCAGGAGGAGATCGATCCGCCCGGTCAACCCGGCCGTGGCAGCGGCAACCGCGGTGCCGGGGCGTCGGTCGAGGATGAGGACCATGCCGTCGACGAACACCCCGCGCGCCTTCGTGGCGGTCACGTTGGTGCGCGCCAAGCGCCACCACCGGCGCTGCCCGGTCAACCCGATTGCGTGCCGCCCGGCCCGCAGCGCTTCGACGATCGTGGTGCCCGCTCCGCAGTCGGGATCGAGCACGACGTCACCGGGTCGGGTCAGCGCCGCGACGGCGTAGCGGGCGATCGCCGGGGCCATCAAAGCGGGGTCGGCGCCGGTGGCGTCGTGGTAGCCGCCCTCGTTCAACTGGTCCGTCAGACTGTCGGTCCCGGTCGGCCACACCGACGCCACAATCGGACCTTCTGGCCGCTCCCCCGCCGGGTGGGGGAGCGGCGTGCCGGTGCGCTCAGACATCCGAGGTCTCCTTCCCGTCGAGGACGCCGCCGTCCGTTGCCTCCGGCGACAACCGTCCGAGCAGAACGAGGTCGTGGTGCACCGAGCGCAACGGCGGCGCTGCGGCGTCGACCGCGCGAGGCGAGAAGTTCGGCGCAGAGGCCGCGGTGTCCACCTGGTCGGCGGTGACGGAGCGGTCCGGCAGGTCCGACACAGGCGTGGCGAGCACGGCGATGTGATCGAGACACCGCAACCCACGACTACCCAGCGTGCCCAGCACAGTCGCGTGCGGATCGCGCAGTCGCCCATCGCGGATATCACTATGTGTGACTACGGCGACGAGGCCGACCGGGGTGAGCAGGGTGTCCCAGTCGGTGTGCGCGAGCCAGTCGGTGGCGTGCGGATCGAGCGCGGTGACGATCAGGTCGAACCCGCCACGCGGTCGGTCCCCGTCGCGACGCCGAGGGCGTGCCGGGTCGGGGTGCGGGTCGGCCACCGGGTGCAGCCCAAGCCGACCGAGTCGGGGTCGCGACCCCGACTCGGCTCCGGCACGGTGGGGCGAGTCGGTGTGCTCGGCCGGGTAGTCGGGGGCGGGTGCCGCGGTCGCGGTATCGGTGCCGCGGCCGAGCCGGGCGACGGTCCAGACCGCCTCGGCGAGACCGGCGTACGGGTCGGCGCCTCGGGCGCCGCCAACCGCGTGCCGAAGAGCGCGTGGGGATGGCGGTGGAGTGAGGAAAAGGACGCGGTCGCCGGGGCGGGTGTAGGTCGTCACGAGGGTGACGATCGTGCGTCCGAGCCAGCCGGGAAGTAGTGCGGTGCCGGGCAGCATCTCCGCGTCGGCGAACGGCCAGAAGGTCGTCGGACGTGGCCTGCGGGCAGTTGTGGTAGCAGGTGTGGTCCGTGGCGCGCGGTGCCGGCCGTGGCGGAGGCTTGCCGTGTCGCGATGTGGCAAGCGTTGGTGACGGCGTCCGGGCTCAGGATGCGGTGGTGAAGTCATCGGTGGCCTTCCTCGCGGTGTGATCGGCGTGGTCTGCCAAGTCACCCCAAGAAGCCGGTTTTGAGGCCGTTTTTCGACACCGCTCGCCCAAGTTTTTTCACAAACTCCGAAGCCCAGCGCCGCACGCAGCGAGAATCGAATCCGAATACGTCGTCGCTTTCCAAGCGTCCTGAAGCATTCGAGCCAGCACAGCGCGAATTGGCCCGCTCCCGAATAACCCCGGGCCCGGGTCAAGAAGAATTTCTGACCCGGATCAAAAGCAGCTCGGCCGGAGTCGCCGCAGGCCCACCTCAGCCAGTCGCCACTGCCTACTAACGATCGCTTAAAAGACCAGTTCACGAGCTACTAAGGCGACATTGACACCACCAGGACAGGCCGTCCCGCACGGGGTTTCTGAATCCTTCAAGGCTTCGGTTTTAGTAGCCGAGCTCGCCTACTAAGAAGATCATCCTTGTTCTTTTCTTGTTCTTTTCTTGTTCTTTTCTTGTCGCCGCCATGGCGTCCTGACGGAGCTGATTCCACGAACTCCAGTCAGGAGCACATCAATGACGAACGACGAGACTGTATCCGCGCCTATCCGCCCCGATCACGAGGGACACGAATGGCTGCCGCTGGACACCGCGCGCGACGCCTTCGGGTGGCTGGTCACCGGGCCGAAGCCGATGGCCGTGAACGGGTCCCGATTCGCCGGGTTGCCGCGGCGTCCGGTGCCGCTGGACGAGCTGCGGGACCGGGTGATGAGCAAGCAGTGCCCGCATCGCACTCAAGACGACGTGTGGGCGCATTTGGTGCTGCGTTCTCGCGCTCACGGGGGTGCGTGGACAGTCGCGTGCGTCGGGATGGCACTGCCGTCGTTGGCCTCGAGTTCCCGGTGGCTGGCGGCGCGGTATCCGCTCGATCGCGCGGATGTCCACGCGGCCGTACTCGCCGGATTCGTCCACGCGTTGGCGACTGTGGATCTGACCGATCCCGGCATCATCGCCAGGCTGCACTTCGCCGCTCGTCGTGCCGGGCAAGCGGCATTGGAAGCGTCGCTGGACGCGCCGCTGCCGGCGGGCTCGGGTTATCACTCCGCGGCGCCGCGCCCGCCGTACGGCCACCCCGACTTGGTGCTCGCACGGGCGGTCGGTGAGCAGATTCTCACCCCCATCGAAGCGGACCTGATCTCGGCGACACGGCTCGGCGAAACCTCCGTGACCGACTGGGCGCAAGCCCACGGCACCGCGCCGAAGACCGCGTTCAAGGCCCGGGATCGAGCCGAAGACCGACTCGTCACGTGGCTGCGCGGCCAGCTCGCCGACTCCGACTCCGAAGACCCCGTCGCCGACGCGGTTGTCGCCTCTCTGGTCGTCGGCTCGCCGGACACTCCCGCCGAGGAAAACCCACCTGTATCACGCGCTGTGAGCGGCCGTCTGCGCAACGGTCGGCCAACCGGTTCCAAGAAATCGTCACGGTCGGTGTCGAAAAACGACCCGAAATCCGGCTTCTTGGGGTGCGGGGAGATCCCACCCGGCTCTCCGCGTACCGCCGAGCACGAGCCGACTTCGGAGGTGCGCCGATGCGCGTGACACCCCATCCCCAGACCCAGCAGACCACCGTGCCGCCGCGCCCACGCGCGTCGAAAGCACCCGATCAGACCCAGCCCCGCGCGGGTGTCACCGACTGCTCGCGGCCGGTGGCACGCACGGGTGGCGCACGGCCACATCATCGGGCCTCTCAACCGCCGTCCGTGCGCCACACAGTGTCCCGGTCTGTCGCCGTGGTGGTCCTCGGCGCGGTCGTGCTCAGCGCGCTCACCACGGATGCGGCACATGCCTCGACGCAGGTTCTCGCGCTCGCGACCAGTGTCGATCAGGTCTTCACCAACATCCGCGACTGGCTGGTCGGGATCCTGGCCGGCCTGGCGACGGTGTTCCTGACCGTCGGCGGGGTCCGGTACCTGCTGGCCGGAGGGAACCCCGGCGAAACAGAGAAGGCGAAGGGGTGCTTTAGGAACGCGGCATGGGGCTACGGATTGGCGGCACTGGCGCCGCTCGCCGTGGAGATCCTGCGCGGGATTGTCGGGGCCTGAGGTCATGGCCGAGACCCGACGTCCCCGTGTGCTCGCACCCGATCGCGGCGAGCCTGGCGTGCGCTCAGCGACCCGGGAGCGCCGGGAGCGGGTCCTGCTCACCCCGCCCATCCCAGAAGGGCACGGTCGCAGTCCCCGGCGTCGGTTGTTGCGGCTGCTGGCTCTCGGCGTGGCCGTGGTGCTCGGCTGTCTGCTGACGGTCGGTGCGTGGGCCTCGCCCGAGACGTTCGCGCCACGCGACGCGCAGCAAGCCGCGGTCGCCGTCGCGCAGCAGCCACCGCTGCCGTTACCCCTGCCGACCAATCCGCCGGGAACCACGTGCGCACCGGATTCACCGGACCCGACGTGTCACTTCCCGACCGGGTCGCCGCGTCCGCCGGTGCCGACGACCCCATTGCCGCCGATCACCGAACTACCGCCGCCGACGAGTTGTTTCCCCGGGCAGATCGGGTGCACGCCCAGCAACCCGAGTACTGCGCCGCATACGAACACCAGCACGCCGTGCACCGGCGAAGGCTGTATCCCGCAGCCCAGTACTCCCCCGCCGTCCGCGCCTCCGGGGCAGCCCGGTCCGGGAGTTGACGGCGACGACCCGGACTGCGGGATCACCAGCATCGAAGGCTGCATCAACAAGGCCATCAACGCGGTGTTCCGCGAGCTGGTCAAGTCCGCCCTCGACCCGCTTCTGAAGCTGCTGGGCGACACCGCGTTCACTACGCCGACGCTGGATTCGCTGCCCGGGGTGACGAACCTGTGGAACAACTCTTGGCTGATCGTGCTGGCCTGCTACAGCGGGCTGATCATGATCGGCGGGATCATCGTGATGTCCCACGAGTCGGTCCAGAGCCGCTACTCAATGAAGGAGATCGCGCCCCGGCTCATCGTCTCGTTCTTCGCGTCGATGCTGTCGCTGTTCCTCATCGACAAGGCGATCCGGCTCGCCAACGCACTGTCCACCGCGGTCCTCACCGATGGGGTCGATCCGCCCCAACTCGGCGACAACTTGACCAAGTCGATCAGTGGTGCCTACTCCGCGGTGGTGTCGGGCGGGCTGTTCGTGGTCCTGCTGCAGGTGGTCCTGGTCATCGCGGTGATCGCGCTGCTGCTGGTCTACGTGGTGCGTGTGATCCTCACGCTGATCCTGATCGTCTCGGCGCCGCTATGGGTTGCCTGCCACGCCCTGCCGCACACCGACGGCATCGCCCGCTGGGGATGGCGTGCGCTGGGCGCGACGCTCGGCATTCAGGTCGCTCAGTCGCTCACCCTGATCGTCGCGGTCAACACGTTCCTCAATGGCAGCGTGCATCTGTTCAACTCCGTCGGCGGCGGGCTGATGATGCTCTTCGCCGTTCTCGGGCTGCTCTACATCTTGTTCAAGATTCCGTTCTGGTTCCTCTCGGCCACCAAGCTCGGCCACGGCCGCTCCTTCCTCGGCGGGCTGGTGAAGGCGTATATCGCGGCGAAAACGTTCGGGATGGTCGCCGGTAAGACCGGCGGGTTCGGCAAAGCCGGCGCCGCCGCCGGTGGCGGGAAGAGCGGCACAGGCGGCGGGGGCCGTGGCGGTGCTGCTGCCGATCCGCCATGGCCGCTCCAGCCGCGGATCGCACCGACACCGCAAGCGGTCAACAAGCGGTTGCAGGCGGCCTACGACGCCGACCGCGCCCGTGCTGCCCAGCAGACGCGCCCGCTCTCGCAGCGACCGGAGTTTCTGCAGCCCGGTCCGCAGGAGACCACCCATGACCCGGCCGTCACCCCGGCCACCCAAGGACCCGTCATGCCCGAATTCAGTTCCGCATCCAAGCCCGTTACTCCGGTCCCGCCGCCCGCCGGGCGGCGCCGCAGGCAGGCCGCGACGGCGCCCCGGTTCCAAGCTCCCGATGTGCCGCGCCGCGCCGGTGGTGCCGCGCCCCCGGCTCGACCGGTCGCGGTGGCGGCGGTTCCGCCGCACTTGCGGTTCCAGCCGCCGACTCCGGAACCCAGGCACGTGTCCCGACCGGTCACGCCAGCGCCCGCGCCACCCGCAGCACCGGTGTTCCGGGCCGCGCGTCCGGAGCCGCGCATCGGGGACGCCCGCCCGCGCACGCCGTCCGTGCCGCCGGTCGCGTTCCGGGCGCCGACCTCGCCACCGGCGCCGCCGAAGTCCCCGCCCCGTCGAGGTGAAAAGTCATGACCCAGCCTGTGCGCATACCGTCTGATGTCGATCGCGAAGATCGCGTTCTGGCCAATCTCACCGCCCGGCAGCTGGCGATCCTCGCGGT